>CAYNCI010000032.1:0-45167 GCA_964396065.1 uncultured Mesohalobacter sp.
CGACAGGGGTGAGCCCCTGGATATTTTGGACATACAAACATAAAAATATGCAGAATAATAAATTATGAAATATAATATTTCATTTAATTAATTTTAATTTTCAAATCTTAAATTATTTACTATTTAGAATTTTTATATTTTAAAATTGTTTGGGTTATAATTTTCTATTGTTACGTTAATTAGCTGTAATTAAATATTAAGACTTATGAAACTAAAATTGTTTATAATAGTTTTTGTTTTGTTACCCATGTTTATTACAACATCTTGTAATCAATTACAAATGAAGACAATGGATAAGCCTATTCAAGTTGAAATTGTTCAATTAAATAAATATGAAGATGCGATAAGCTTCAATTTGAAGAAAAGTAATGATAGTCTTGTATTTGCAGTTTTATTCAAAGATCAAATCACTAACTTCAAAGAATTAAAAAATGAATTAGTTGTTAAAGATATTTTGGAAATTAATGGCACAATTAATTTTTATAATACTAAAGAAAACACAAACAAATTTTTTGATATTAATTCAACACAAGAAAAAATTCAGATGATAACAATATCTGATATTAGAATATTACAATAATTAAAAAACCTAATATGCAAAAACACAAGCAAATATTGTTTGTGTTTTTCATGTAAATTAAAATTGTTTTGGCTGCCGCTTATAACCAGTCCTGCAATTTCATCCACTATGCTTGTGTGTCGAGTACAGTAGAGGAGTCGCCAAGCTGATGATATTCGTGAGATGCTAATTCTCTTAAAATTCGTTGCATGATTTTACCATTTCTGGTTTAAAGCAACTCCGTTCAACTTCAATATTACGTCCAAATTGAAGTTAATTTGGTATTTAACAAGTGAAAATGGAATGCTTGTCATAGCATGTAAATAGGATTAGAGGCTTTTAATATAGAAATATCTTATGTAATTAATTAAGTATATTAATTTTTATAAATGAATTTATTATGTAATTTGTCCAATTATTAGGCATCATAATAAATTGACATGTAGTTCTTTAATATTCGTTTTAATTACTCTAAACTTTTTTTATGAAATCAAGTTGGGGACAGAAACTGAATATTACCACGCTCCTTGTTGGCATTGATAATAATCAACAAGATGAATGTATACAGCTAAATCTAAACTATGACCACAGGAGTTTTGTGGCAGCAGGTCTGTTTAATAAAGACCTTGCTACATTTGATGCATACTTATGGTCGAATTAGGTTTGGATTATTAAAATTAAAAATATTTCACTAAAAATAAATTACGATGTATAAATTGATTATTATTTTTTTAGCGGCTTCTCTTTTTATAGCTAAAAACCCATCAGAGTCTACAATACAAGCAGAAACAGAAAATTATAACGAAAAAGCAAAAGTTGAAAAAGCCAAAAAAGCTTTAATAATAGCAAACGGGATATATCAACCAATGACTAAATGGAGGAATATAAGTTCCCATAACGACATACCTATATTAAAGGATGCTCTTAAAGAAAAAGGATTTCAGGAAGACCATATTAGGGTCGAAAAAGATTTAACCTTTGATAAGTTTAATCAAGTGTTTAGCGAATTTACAGAAAGCCTTTCCGAAGGCGATATAGTTTACATTCATATATCAAGTCATGGCCAGCAAGTATATGATAACGAAAATAAAGATGAGGCTGATGGATATGACGAAGCCATTGTTCCTGTGGACGCACCATCCGACTATTCAGAAAACAATTATACGGGAGAAAAACATATTCGTGACGAACAATTAGGGGCAATGTTTGATGCCGTAAGAAGGAAAATTGGGGTGGAAGGAAATCTATTTGCAGTCCTTGATGCATGCCATTCCGGCACGGGAACTAGAGGCTTAGTAAAAGTTAGAGGAACTTCTAAACCCTTGCAGCCAGCAAACTATATTCCTGTTGAACCTTCAGGTACAAGCGGAGATTATGGTTTGTTAAAATCTGTTGAGGATTTGGCTCCAGCCGTTTATTTTTATGGTGCCAGCGCACATCAATTAAACTATGAATACGAAATTGAAAAAGGAAATTATTTAGGGTCTTTATCTTTTGCTATTGCCAAAGCGCTAAAGGAAACCAATAGTAATACGACCTACCAAGGCTTGTTCGATAATATAAATAATATAATGAGCAAAATAGCGCCGAAGCAAAACCCACAGGCAGAGGGTGTGCTGAATCAAAAAATTCTTGGAGGCGAACTTGCAGATAGTCAAAGCTATTATGTAGTTAAAAATTATAAGAAAACAGGTAAAGGCATTTTTGTGGATTTAAATGCGGGCAAACTCCAAGGCTTGAATGTTGGAAGTAAAGTAGCATTTTACAATATTGATGGTTTAGATGAAGCTAAACCAAAGTGTAACGGTGTGGTTGTAAAATCTGAAGTGATTTCCAGTAGAGTAAAATTAAATACTGAAATCACAAAACCCGATGCTTTAAATTCCTGGGTTATCGTTACCGAGAAGAATTACGGTGATTTGAAAGTGAGTGTTTCATTAAAACTTAAACAAAATTCGCTAAAAAAGGAATTATTAAAAGCTATAGATACTTTAGGATTTGTAATGCTAAATGACAATAACCCTGACGTGATTATTGAATCTGGTACAGAGTATTCCAGAGGTAATAATCTTCAGATTTATACCAAAAACGACTATGTTTATTGGGAGAGCGATGCGTCAGAGATTGGTACTCTAGAAATTTTAGAACAACTAGAAGACTTTGCAAGAGCAAATTTTATACGTAAACTCGAAATGGATAACGATGAATTGGCCATGGATTTTAATTTTATTCCGGTAAGCATGCAGGAAGACGAATATGGCGATGAAATTGTAGACCAAGAACTCGATATTGACGATTATACAGACGCATTAGGAACGGTAGTCTTCAAAGAGGGAGATCATACTTACATCAACATCAAAAATAATAGCTTTAAGACTTTATACTACACGCTGTTAGATTTACAGCCTGATAATAAAATAAATATACTTATTCCCGACAGGTATAATACCCCAGAGGATTATGTTTTGAAGCCCGGTAAATCTTACAAACATTTGATAGAGTTTTTCCCTCCATATGGTACAGAGGTGTTTAAGCTTATTGCTTCAGAAGAACCTATAGATTTACGACCATTAATTAACAATAGAGGTAAAAAAGGAGACGACAGGATTAAAAATGAAAATAACAATCCATTTGCAATAGCATTTAGTGATACCTATAAAAATATACAAGATGGTACTCGTGGTGGAGAAACAAAAAATGTACCTATAGGAGCGGTACATATTCATACAGTAGTATTTAAAATAACTGAATAGGTTTGTTTGTTTAACACATTCATGTTTACAATTCTATTCATTTTGAAATATTTTAAATACAAATACCAATTAGGATAAATTTTTTTGAGATATTACACTAATTGAAAAGATTCTAATAAATGAAAACCTTTATTAAATAAGAGCAGGTATTGGAATAAGTTTTTTTTGTAAACACTGTATTGCCATTCATATAAGTATAGGCTATTGAAGTATGAAAACCTTAAGACTGTTTTTTTTCCTACTGCTTACAACTTTATCTCTCGCTCAGGAAGGTTCTCCGGAATATAACAGGTGGTTATATGCCTTTACAGACGGCATAGAACTTATAGAAAAAGGTGAGTATAAAGATGCTAAAACTTATTTAGAAGAGGCTTATGTAATTGCCAAAGATATTTTTGAAAATGATTCGGAAAATATCTTATTAACCATAGAAGAGTTAAGTAATGCTTATCTGTCTTTAAAGCAAATAGATAAGGCAATGCCTTTAATCAAGAAAGAATTTGAACTTTCTTTGCGATTATATGGAAAGGATAGTCAAGGCTATAGTACAGCCTTACTAAAATACTTAAAAGTTTTAAACAACTTAAAATTATATGATCAATCTCTTCCACTGCTTCAAATGGGGTTTGATACAGGTATTCAAAACAAAATTTTAGATGAAACATTTGGGTATTGCTTTTCTTCTTTAATAGGTATTCAAATAGAATTAGGAAAAAATGAAGAGGCTTTAGAAATATTCAGAAAGGGTGAAAATGCACTTCAAGACTTGGGATTAGACCTTAGTGACGCCCCAGCATCTTATTTAAGCTTAAAAGGAGAGGTTCTTCTTGCAAACGATTACTATAATGAAGCTAATGCATTATTAGCCTTGGCAATAAAAAAGTTTGCTTACACTCAATCTCTTTCAAAAGAAGAACGCCTGCTACAAGTAAAGGCCTTGTTACTTTATGGTCAATCTTTTTATAGGTTAGGAGATAATCAAAATGCTATAAAAATTTATAATGAAGCACTCCCGCTATGTGAAAATCAACCTGAAGTGTCTTACTTGGAATACAAGGTGCGAATATTAAATAATCTGTCCTTAGCGTTTGAAAGAGTAGGTTTATATGATAAAGCAATATTTCATTTAAAAAGAACGGAAGATTTAATTAAAACACTTTATACAGAAGCATCTAACGAATACTCATTATATTTAAATAATTTAGGGGTACTATATATGTCTAAATTAGATTTCAAAGAGGCAGAAATACGTTTTAAAAATGCACTGAAATCAACAAACGATTCAATTAATTTAAATTACAATTTAGCAATACTAAATGCTCAAACCGGGAATACTAAAAAGGCCATTGAGTATTTGGAAAAATTAAAAGACGACCCTTCATTAAGAGATCATGAAAAAATCACTATTTATACCAGTTTAGGTACACTTTTTTCTGAATCTAAAGATTATAAAAGAGGAAATTATTTCTTTAGTAAAGGATTAGAAATGATAAAAGAGGTCGATAGCGAAAACACTGATACTTATGCGAATCTACTTTTTGATTCAGGCACTAACTATCAAATGCTAGAACAACATCGTAAAGCCATCAAGCAATTTAAAGCGTCTTACAAATTGCAGGAAATTAAAATAAATAAGTTTCTTCAATTTGGTGATGACTATGAGAGATGGAGGTACGTCATGTCGAATACATTTGTATTTGATTATTTGAAAACCCTAGAATTTTTTGATAAAAAATACAGCGATTTAGTTGACTTAAATTTGAATAATACACTTTGGCTTAAAGTACTCTTACTGGACTATAATACAAATATGTTTTCCGAACTTAAAGCCTTAAAAGACCCTACGATAGGTCCAAAAATTAACGATTACAAAACCTTAAAAAACAAAATAGCATTCGAGTATTCTAAACCGGTTTTTAAGCAAAATAGGCAGCATATCTCTAAACTTGAAGAGAAAAAAAGTAAAATAGAGCTTGAGTTTCAGGAAAAATTAAATACCAAATCTATACTGAAAAAAAATAAAAATTGGACAAGCATCCGAGATGTACTAAAAGAAGATGAAATCGCTATTGAATTTTCTAGATTTCAAAACATTAATAATGAAACAAGAAAACGCACCGACAGCATTTTATATGTGGCCTATGTGATCAAAAAAGAATGGAAATTGCCAAAAATGCTAACGCTATTTGAAGAAAAGCAATTAATGAAACTTCTGGAAGATAATGACAATCCAAATAAAATATATCAAACTCGAGGAGGTCAATTACAGGATGCCAAAACACAAAATACGACTAAGATTTACGATTTGGTCTGGAAGCCTCTGGAGGAATACACTCAAAATTCTAAAACTGTTTATTATTCACCGGATGGTATTTTACATAAAGTAGCATTTTCTGCTTTGGGTAAAAAGAACCAGAAACGTTTATGTGAAACTTATAATTTAGTAAGGTTAAGCTCTACATCGAATATTACAGATATCAAAGATATATCTGAGTTTTCTTCAGCTTTTGTCATGGGAGATATCAACTTTAATTATAAGGAAAAATCAAACCCAAGTTTAACTAAACTTCAAAATCGGTCTTACACTCCAAAAACTTTTTCCCATGTAATAAATAGCCTAAATTATTCGCCATGGAAAAATTTATCAGGGGCAAAAGAAGAAATACACAATTTACAAAACCTATTCAATACACCATCTATAGATGTTCAGTTTGTTCAAGGTAATGCAGCAACAGAAGAAGTATTTAAAGGCTTAAGTGGCAAAAGTCCCAAAGTTATTCATATAGCCACACACGGCTTCTTTTTTAAGAATCAATATAGCACGCAGACAAAAGAAGAGGTGTCCAACAGCCCTAAAAAGGTAAATCCATTTTTTAGAGATATGTACTTAAACCAGTATGAAATTGCTCTTAATCCACTACTACGTTCAGGTTTGATATTAGCAGGTGGAAACTATGCCTGGCAATATGGAGATAACCCTTACGAGGCGGAAGATGGCATTCTGACGGCTTTAGAGATATCGAATCTAGATTTGTCTAACACAGATTTGGTAGTCTTATCTGCTTGCGAAACGGGCTTAGGCGATGTAGAATCCAGTGAAGGCATCTATGGGCTGCAAAGGGCTTTCAAAATGGCAGGTGTCAATTCAATTATCATGAGTTTATGGCAGGTTCCGGATAAGGAAACAGCTGAATTTATGACCAACTTTTATGAGAATTGGCTCAGCAATCAGTCTGCAAGGCAAGCCTTTAAAACTACCCAATTGCAAATGGCTAAAAAATACAGAACAGAACCCGAGAAGTGGGCCGGTTTTGTGTATTTTGAGTAAATTAGGCTTATGATTAAACACATTATTACCGTTTTATTCGTTTTCTGTTTTTTAATCGGTTATGGTCAGCAGATCGAAATTGATGAGAATTCAGCAAATTTTAAAGAGATTATTTCAAAATATAATGAAGCGGAAACATTTAGAAATTCAGAAGAATACCAACGCGCCATTACTCTATATGAAGAAATAATACATAAGTTTAAAACCATTTACGGTACTGAACATGAGTATTATGCTTTATTTAAAAATAACCTTGGTGAGTTATATTATGCTACCGGTCAAAATGAAATAGCTTTAACATTGTACAAAAATGCTTTAGAAACTGTAAAGAGGAGTTTAGGTGAAGAGCATTATTTTTATGGGACTTGTTTATACAATTTAGCCGAAGTGTATAAAGTGACAGCCGAATACAATAAAGCTATTCATTTTTTTTCGGAAGCTTTAACAATTACAAAAAAAACTCTAGGTAAAGAACACGAGAGCTACAGGTTTATCTTGCAAAATTTAGCAGAATTGTATGTCAATACTCATCAATACGACAAAGCCGTTACGTATTACAATGACTTTCTAGAAGTAGTAAATAAAAGTTTAGGTAAAACAAATGCTTATTATAGGGGTGCCTTAAAGGATTTGGCAGAGGTTTATAAACGTACAGGTCAATATGAAAAAGGCATACCTTTACTTCTTGAGGCACTTAAAAATACTGAAACAAACTTAGGAAAGCAACATCCCGATTATGGTACAATTTTGAATAATATAGCTGTATTATATCAAGCTACAGGTCAATATGAAAAAGGCATACCTCTACTTGTAGAAGCGCTTAAAAACACTGAAATAAATCTGGGTAAGCAACATCCGTATTATGCGACAAATCTAAATAATTTAGCTAGTTTTTATAAATCTTTATATCAATACGACAAAGCCCTACCTTTATGCCTAGAAGCCTTAAAAATTACTGAAGAAACTTTAGGTAAAGCACATTATCAATATGGAATAATAGCTAGTAGTTTGTCTGATGTTTATGATAATCTAGGCCAATATGATAAAGCAATAGCATTAATTACTATTGCACTTCAGACTACTGAAAAAACTATTGGAAGGCAGCACCCAACCTACAGCGCCTATTTAAACAATTTGGCATCATTATTTATGAAATTAGGCCAAAACAACAATGCTTTACCCTTATTTATAGATGCGCTTCACATTACAGAACAGAGATTAGGAAAACGTAATTTAGAATATATAACTCAATTAAGGAATTTAGCACTAGCTTATCAAAACTTGAGTAAATATGATCAAGCTTTGCCATTATTGATTGAAGCACTTCAAATTTCTGAAGCACATTTTGGGAAAGAACATCCTGAATATGGCGCTAGTTTTAATGATTTGGCAGGATTATACCAAGTAATTGGTCAATACAATAAAGCAAAAACATTGCTGCTGGAATCACTAGAAATTACTGAAAATAACCAAGGTAAAAATCATACGTTTTATAGCACTTGCTTAAACAACTTGGCTGGTTTATATGTTTCAATGCGAGAATATAAAAAGGCTCTCCCATATTATATTGAAGCCCTGGAAATTATTGAGAAAAACCTTGGTAAAACACATTTTAGTTATAATGTGATTTTAGCTAATTTAATAGATGTCTATATCCATGTAGGTGAATTAGATAAGGCTCTTTCTTTGTCTTTAGAATTGCTTGAAGAAATTGAAACAAACTTAGGGAAAAATCATCCAAGTTATATTTCGAGGTTAGTGCAGTTAGCCACTTTAAAGTCATTATATGGAAATCATGAAAGCGCACTCACCTTGCTTTATGATGCGCTTAAAATTATAGAAATGGAATTTGGTAAGGAAAATTCACAATATGGAAATATACTACTCAACATAGCAGACTTACATCAAGTTTTGAATAATTATGTCAAGGCCATTGATTATTATGAGGATTATCAAGCCATAATAAATAAGAATTTAAAAAATAATTTTGCTTTTTTAACCGGTAACGAGAAACAAAAATTTATAGATAATATCGTAGAAAAAGATTTTCAAACATTTCATAGCCTAAATTACCTCACAGCAGGCAAATATCCAGAGGCTTTAAAAAAAGCTACCAACAATACTTTGCTTTCTAAAGGACTCTTATTAAATGCATCAAAAAATATACTTAATGAGCTTAAAACCCTTAGCAAAGATAGTCTTAATCAAAAAATAGCATCATTTAGAACTCTAAAAGCTACTTTTAATAAGCAGCTGCAATTACCAATTGAACAGCGAGTTGATAATTTTAATCAATTAAAAGAAGAACTCAACAGGCTTGAGCGTGAGTTGGTGACAACATACTCAAAAGAATTTGGAGAAGATATTAACTATCTCAAAGATTTTAGAGGCACCAATATTACCCAAAACGAAATTGCTATAGAGTTCACAAATTTCAGGCTTTATAATAAAAGCTGGACAGATAGTATAATGTATGCGGCCTATCTTTATAAAAAAGGATGGGAGTCGCCAAAGATGATTACACTTTTTGAAGAAAAACAACTCAAGCAATATGTTGCCACAGCTTCCACGCCTCAGAACATTTATCAAACCAGAGGTGGAGTAATAAAAGATAAACAAGAGTTTATATCCGATAGCATTTATAATCTAGTTTGGAAACCTTTAGAGCCTTATCTTAAAGACGCAAAACAGGTTTATTTTTCTCCGGATGGGTTGCTGCATAAACTATCCTTTGCAGCTTTACCCGATAAAAACAACAATTTACTTGTTGAAAAATTCAATTTAAACCAAATGGGTAATACCGCTGATATAAGAAAAAATACAAAAGCTCCAGATCTTGATGATGTCTTGCTTATTGGGGGAATTGACTATTCCTATAAAGTCAATAGCCAAAAAGATGTTGCTTTAAATGAAGATTACACATTTAATATTCTACAATCTGAACATCTTCTGGGAAATGAAGAAAATAAAAAAAGAAGTGGTAATGGAGGAAGTTGGAAATATCTTAAAGGTACACAAAAGGAAGTCCAATTTATTCAGACTTTATTACCTAAAAGTGATATTTTAGATGGAAAAAAGGCAACAGAATCGGCTTTTAAAGCCTTAAGTGGCAACAGTCCTTCTGTGCTTCACATTGCCACGCATGGTTATTTTTTTCCGGACTTAAAAAAGGAAAAGCCCACAATGGCTTTTGAAGAAGATCAACTTTTATCATACGATGAAAACCCTTTACTGCGTTCAGGACTAATCATGGCCAATGCCAATTATGCCTGGAAGCATGGCCATAATCCTTATGAGGAAGACGATGGTATTCTTACAGCTTTAGAAATATCAAATTTAGACTTATCTGATACAGATATTGTAATCCTTTCTGCTTGTGAAACAGGTTTAGGCGACATCCCAAGTTCAGAAGGTGTTTATGGTTTACAGCGTGCCTTTAAGATGGCCGGTGTAGAAACAATTATCATGACACTTTGGGAAATTCCCGATAAAGAAACAGCGGAATTTATGAATTTGTTTTATACCCAATGGAAAGCTACCAACAAGCCAAAACAGGCCTTTAAAACTACCCAATTACAAATGGCTAAAAAATACCGCACAGAACCTGAGAAATGGGCAGGGTTTGTCTATTTTGAATAGCTTTTATATTCTAATAAAATTATCAAGCTGGTTTTAGCGAAGTATAAAATTACTTGCAAAGGCCGTAAATTTCGCATAAGGATTCTTCAACTTCAGCATTTGTTAAGCCTATCTTTTTCAAGTCTTTAATAACACCTATGTGCATCTTCCTGATTTTCTCATATTCCGAGCTTTTAATTATGCTGAAACTATAAAAGGCCGCATTATCAACATCAGGAAATTCATTTTTAGAGACGGTCCATTCATAAGTGTTACCTTCATCAAAGAAAGACCTGTTTTTGTAAAAACTTAAGGCATTTGTCTTTGAAGATAGGACTAAAAATTCATCTGTTGTTAGGTTTTTGATGTATATAAAATAGGTGTGTTCTTTTTCAGAAACTTTCCATTCTAAACTAATTTCTCTACCGGCTATTCTGGTACTGTCTCTTGGAAATTTCATGAGCACATCACCTCTAAATACGCCACCAATAACCGTTTTTTCAGGTTTATTATTGGTCATTTCGTCCCAAACGAGTTTAAAATACTTTGAGGTTAAACTTTGTTTATCTCCGGTGAACGGATTTTTCAATATATCTTGATAACTATAAGTTCCTGCCTCTTTTATGCTAAACGCATTGCCTACAGAATCTATCAATACTAAATTTGTGGATTCGAGTACAAGCACATTTTGGCCTTCCTCCAAAAAATCACCTTTTTTTAGTGTTTTATTAACCTCGCCGGATTTAACTATCGATTTGTTACTGGTCTTAAAAACACATAAATTATTTTGTGCGTGGATATTAAAAAAACTTAGGCAAAATAGTATTACAATATATGGCTTTCCCATTTGTATTTTTTGTTGAGGTATTTTATCAGAATTCTATAAAAATCATACATTTCTATACATAAGATAGGTAAAAGTATAAGTGGTATTACATGAAGATAAATGTTTGATTGTAATAACAACAATGCCAAATATAACAAAACAACACTTAGAAAGAACGGTACTAATTTTTTTGAAAACCTGTAAGTTAACTCATTTTTCATATGTATTTTCATGATAAATAAAATTGTAAAGAATGAAAATACAAAGGCTAAAATGTATGTTGGAAATACAGGAAATTTATAAATAAGATTTTTACTAATTATCATATTTAATATGTTAGCATGTATTGTTGTGCCATAGGTATCGGGAACACTTCTGCCAACCCATGCTTCATTCAAAGGTGTAAAGTGTTTGTCCTGAATATCAAATTGTGGATTTTCATTCCCCAAATACCCCATAATGACAATGGCATTTTTTAGTGCAGGGATTTGCTCAGACCTGAGGATTTCGTCAATACTAAAAGTGAGAAAAATATCTTTATTACCTACATAATTTATAGGTATTGGTTTGTCAAAATTATTGTCGATATACTGTTTATCTGCCAAACCTGATGTTATAGCAAGTTGGGACGCAAAAGCAAGGTGTTGGGTATTTGCATCTTTACCAATAAAATCCCTAATTACCACATGCTGTCCATCATGATTAAAATTTATAAATCCTTTTGGCTTAGCTTCCAAATTGAAAAAACTGTTACTTTTTACAACTTTCCCTTTATCAAAATAGTAGGAATGTACGAGTAGATTATTTTTTTGAAATTCCTCTTTTAATGTAGAATCTATAAACTCATTTTTTAAGTCTTTGAAAATTACATCTAAGCCAATTGCTGAAGGCTTGTTTTCCGTGATTTTTCTTATGGCTTGTCCAATTTCCATACGGTTGGCGTTTTGGATATTCACTAAGATGATATTGGAATTTACATCAGACTTACTAAACCGTTCTGAATAATAGATATCTGTAAACTTAAAATCCTTAAAAGCATTTTTAAATGGACTAAAAATAGAGATATTGATAAATGCAAAATACAATAACCCACCAACGATAAAGGTCATGACAGTGCAGAGAAAAGCATCTTTAACCAAATATTTTTTATAAATGGATTTCATTTAGATGATTGATATTTAATTTTTTAAATTTACTATACTTTTATGTAATAGTACACTAAAATTTTACTTAATGACATCTTATACTCTGAAAACAGCGAGTGTTTGTATTATATGTTTTCTTATTAATGTAAGCCTCTCTTTTGCTCAAAACTTAAATCCAAAACTAGTTATACAACAAGGGCATTCTAATACGGTAAAAGGATTAGAGTTTAGTAGTTCGGGAAATCAACTTCTTTCTATTAGCGAGGATGATGTTATAAAAATTTGGGACCTAAAATCCCGAATGCTAATTAACAGTATCGAAACTTTGAATAATTATGACCTGGTAGATGCTCAATTTGGAGTAAACGACGAAACTATAATATCCATGAATGACGAATATATTTTTCACATTCATGTTGATGGGACTATAATTAAAAAAACACCTGTAAATGAAATTTATTTTTATACCAACAGGAGCATATTCAAGTGTTTTAGAGAAAAAAACGTAATGGTGTTAAGCGCCCAATCAAAAGAGTCTGATATTATCCAATTAAGGGATTTGACTACAGGTGAACTAAAACATACTTTAGATGTAGGTAACACAGAGTTTAAATCTTTTACAGAAGATTTTACTAAAGATTCTCAATCCTTATTATTCACGGACAAAAATTCGATATACAAATACGACCTAGGCTCAAATAAGCTTTCTAAGCTTTACAAGTACAAAAAAAAGAAAGATGCTGTACTAGGAAGTTATGTGTTTAAAGATAAAATTTACTTACCTACAACAGACGGCATATTAACTATATTAAATGCCAATTATGAGGAGATTTCGAACGAGCAAATCATTTTTAGTGAAGATTACTTCTATGCGTTTAATCATACATTCGGTATTACCAGTGATGGAAGTTTTTTGTTCTGCGACGAAGAAAACAATTATGATTATTCCATTCATAAAAAGAATGCATCCTATTCAGATAAAATACCAATAGATGAACGCTTTTTTACAATGGCAATACATAGAGATAACAACATTATGGCGATTGCTCAATCTGAGAAAATTAGTATTTACGATACAAACAATTTAAATTTTCTCTATTCTTTTGATAAAAAAGTGAATTGGTACAAGTTACTCAAGTCATTAAATAAAAGAGGTCAATTTATTACAAATTCTACAAATAGCTCCAATATTTACCATTGGGATTTAAAAAAAGGAAAAGTAAAAGTTATAAAAGCTACTAAAGGCGATATTCGAGATGTAGCTATATCACATAACGGCGACGAGGCTCTAATTTCTATGGGCTACGAAAATACATTTTACGACTTGCCTGAGTTTGAAAAGACCGATACCATCATGATAACAAATAATCTTGAGAGGCTTTATGGTAATGCATATGTCATTAAGCCGGGAAATTATGATGTGGTTTATAGCAAAGATGACCAAACATTCGCAACAGAATATGGTGAAGGCTTGTGTGGATTCAAAATTTGGGATAGAAAAACTAAAGATTTGCTATACAGCAATATTATAGATCAAGAACCCTATTTTGTAGAACATTTAGATTATAATGCCGAATTAGGCTTAGTCTTAATCGAAACCCAAAATCAAGCTCTATGGAATAGAAAAACAAGACTTTATGATTTAAAAAATAAACAAGCTATTGGACAATGGGATAATGTCTTATTTCATTCAAAATTTTTTCCAACTTCCAAGAAGGCTGTCATTCCTACCGGTATTTTAGACTTAGAAAAGTTGACTGTAAATGATTACGGAATAAATTGGTTTTCTGCAGACAAACCAGATGTCTCTTCAGATGAAAAATATTTAAGTTATTTGAAATTTGATTCTATTTATATTTTAAATCTCACTTCAAATAAACACTACGCAATAGGAAAACATCATGAAGTAGAAGGTGCTGTTTTTTTAAAAGACGAGCATCGTCTTGTCTCTTTTGGCCGTAACGGCGCATTGAAACTATGGGATATAGAGGCTCAAGAGTTAATTGCAACAATCTTTGCAGAAGAGATAGATGATTTTTCTAAAAAGAAAGAACTGTCATACTTAATATTCACGCCAGATGGCTATTATATGGGACCAAGGACTTTGCAGGATTTAGCTGCTTATAATATTGATAACAAAATTTATACTTTCGATCAATTCGATTTAATATACAACAGACCGGATATTGTTTTAAAACGCTTAGGTTACCAAAGCCCAAAACAATTAATGACCTATAAACAAGCCTACAACAAGCGTAAACTAAACATCAAAGAAAGCCAAATTCCATCTCTCAGTAAATCCATTTCAATAAAAATTGAAAATATACTTTCCATACCAAGCAAAACAAAAAATAAACACCAATTATTAAAATTAAGTTTAACAGATACCATCCACAACATTGTAGGCTATAACATATGGGTTAACGGCGTACCAACATATGGAACAACACTTAAAAAGATAGAAAAGCCATCCAAGACATACAATCTTGAGGAAAAAATTCCACTTGTAAACGGGAATAATTATATCGAAATAAGTGCCATTAATTCTGTTGGAGAAATATCACTGAAAGAAACACTAAAGATCGATTGTGAGAGCCCTGCTCGTAAGGATCTTTATATTGTGGGTGTTGGAATGAGTAAGTATAAAGACGATTCCTACAATCTAAAATATCCCGGCAAAGATGTAAAAGACCTGACCAGCTATTTGTCAGATAGTCGCTATTTTGAACACACACATTCATTGATAATTAAAGATACTTTATTTACAAAATCAAGCGCTTCTCAAATCTCAAACTTTATCCAAAATACAACTCCGGATGATCAGATTGTAGTGTTTTACGCGGGCCATGGGTTGCTTGATGAGAACGACTATTATTTATCAACTTATGATATAGATTTTAATAACCCAAAGGTGAATGGCTTTAAGTTTGAAAATCTGGAAGCGATACTAGAAAATGCTCTAGCTCGAGAGAAAATTATTTTGATAGACGCATGTCATAGTGGTTTGGTAGATGAATCATCGAAGAATAAAACAACTATTTCGATTCCCGAAGATGCATTATCAACTGCAAAAGACACTATACAAAGATTAGATAAAAGAGGCGGAAAATTGATTGATAACGATCAAAAAGAAGAAGATGCCTTCAATCTAATGCAGTCTCTGTTTACCAATCTAAATTTAGGCTCAGGAACGTCTGTGATTTCAGCAGCAGGTGGTACGCAGTATGCATACGAATCTAACAAATACAGTAATGGGCTATTTACCTATGCTTATCTACAAGGATTAAAAACCGGCAAGGCCGACCTAAATGAGGATGGTAATATCAATATTACGGAAATCAAGTCTTATGTTGAAGATTTAGTTTTAAAACTCTCTAAAGGAGATCAAAGACCTGCGCTTAGGCAACTCAATTACTTTAATGATTTTACGGTTTGGGCAACCAAAGACAATCAAAAAAACTATTTTTTTAATGCAGCAAAAGAGAATAATATTTCAAAAATTGAAAAATATTTGAATTTAGGCTTTGATATCAACATGAAAGATAAATCAAATAAATTTACAGCTTTACACTATGCCGTAAGAGATGGTGCAAATAATTTTGTTAAGTTTTTAATTGAAAATAAAGCCTCCATTGACGAGCAAAGTCTTATGGGGTGGACGCCGCTTCATCTTGCTGCGCACAATAATAATTACCAAGGTGCACTTTTACTGTTGTATTTTGGCGCAAACCCTAACATAGCTGACAATAATGGTATTACACCTTTGATTGAAGCATCTGACAGAAATAACTCATCTATCGTCGATTTGCTTAATAACAGGGAAACAATTATAGAGGAGTTAAAAAGGTACAATAATGTATTTGAAAGTTTAAGAAAAGATGACCTTGAAGGCTTTCAAGTTGAACTTGATAATCCTGAATTGGACATTGATTTTGTAAATCCACTATACGACTTGTCACTATTGCATATGGCAGGTATTAGAAATAATGTCATGGCTCTTGAATATTTAATGGAAAAGAACGCTAATCTTGATGTTGTAAATTCTAAAAATGTAACTGCATTAATGTATGCGTCTTATTTTAAAAATTACGAGGCCTTAGAATATCTGTTAAAAAATGGAGCTGATAAATCTTTAAAAGACATTACAGGTTATACAGCTTACAATTATGCAGACAAAAAAGCTAAAATTATTTTAGATAAATATTAAAATTAATCAGTTTACAGACTTAAATATCTGATGCAAAAAACACGAGCATGATTAGTACTCGTGTTTTTAAATAAATACTCAAAAAAGATTATTTAGTTTCAGCTTTTACCAATTCTGTAATTTCATCCACTACATTTGGATCGAGTAGAGTAGACGTATCCCCAAGTTGATTGTATTCATGTGCGGAAATTTTACGTAAAATACGACGCATGATTTTTCCGCTTCGTGTTTTAGGCAATCCGCTCACAAAGTAAATTTTGTCCAGTTTAGCAATTGGGCCAATTCTATCTGTAATCAACTGATTAATTTCGTTACTTACATTACCATGGTCTCTGGATTCGCCTGTGTCTTTTAGCGTAATATAACCACAAAGCGCGTTGCCTTTCACATCATGAGGGAATCCAACAATGGCAGATTCCGCAACGGCGTTGTGTTCGTTTATCGCATCTTCTATCGGTGCAGTACCCAGATTGTGACCAGAAACGATAATCACATCGTCTACACGACCGGTAATTCGATAATAACCTACTTCGTCTCTTAAGGCACCATCGCCGGTAAAGTATTTGTTTTCAAAAGCAGAGAAGTACGTGTCTTTATAGCGTTGATGATTTCCCCAAATGGTTCGCGCCATCGAAGGCCAGGGATGCTTAATACATAATCGGCCATCAACTTGATTGCCATGAATTTCTTCGCCATTTTCGTCCATTAATGCAGGTTGAATGCCAATAAATGGAAGTGTAGCATAAGTTGGTTTTGTTGGGGTTGAAAATGGAATTGGCGTAATCATAATGCCTCCGGTTTCGGTTTGCCACCAAGTATCCACAATAGGACATCTCTTTTTTCCGACATTATCATTATACCAGTGCCATGCTTCTTCATTTATAGGTTCGCCTACGGAACCAAGAACTTTTAGACTGGATAAATCATACTTGTCTAAGAGTTCTGTACCGTGTTTTGCCAAAGCTCTAACAGCTGTCGGCGCGGTATAAAATTGGTTTACTTTATGTTTTTCTACAATCTCCCAGAAACGGCCAAAGTCCGGATAGCTTGGTACACCTTCAAACATCACTGTTGTTGCGCCATTGGCTAGGGGTCCATAAACGATATAACTGTGGCCCGTTATCCACCCGATATCTGCAGTACACCAGTACACATCTTCTTCACGATACTGGAACACATTTTTAAATGTATATGCGGTATATACCATATAGCCAGCTGTGGTATGTAGCATGCCTTTTGGCATTCCTGTAGAGCCTGAAGTATACAGGATAAAAAGCGGATCTTCAGCGTCCATAATTTCTATTTCACATTCAGAATCTGCTTCGTCCAGAAGCGGTTGTAGCCATTCGTCTCTTCCTTCTTTCATATTCACTTCAGAATGGATTCTCTTAGCAACTAAAACAGATTCTACTCCAGGGCAATCCTCTAAAGCTTCGTCTACAATGCCTTTCAAGTCTATTGTTTTAGAACCACGATAAGACCCGTCTGATGTTAGTACCATTTTGGCATCGCAATCTACTATTCTAGTCGATAAGGCCGTCGAAGAAAAACCGGCAAAAACCACAGAATGTATGGCACCGATTCTTGCACAAGCCAGAACCGATACGGCCAATTCAGGAATCATTGGCAGGTAGATACAAACACGATCGCCTTTTTTGATGCCTTTAGATTTCAATACATTAGCAAATTTACAAACTCTCGTATGCAGTTCACGGTAAGTGATTTTTTCTGCAGGTTCGTTTGGATCATTAGGTTCGAATAAAATTGCTGTTTTATCTCCTCTAGACCATAAATGTCTATCCACACAATTTTCTGTAATATTAAGTTTTGCACCTTCAAACCATTTTATTTCCGGTTTCTTAAAATCCCAACTTAATACATTATCCCAGCGCTTTTGCCAAGTAAAATGCTCTTCTGCAACTTCTTCCCAGAACGAAGCCGGGTTTATTACAGACTTTCTGTAAACCTGAAAGTACTCTTCAAAGTTTTTGATGTGGTAATTACTCATTTTTATTAGTTTAAAAGTTTATTTTATGTTAGTTATAAGTTTATCGTTTATATGTTTAAAGTAAATTTTTATGGCTTTAATTTTCTAAAGACTAAAGACTACTCACTTACTTTATGTATTCCAATCTGATGTGTTTTGTAAACCTCTTCAATTTCTGAGATGATATCCACATCATCTATAGTTGAAGGTACGTTGTACTGTAAATCGTCCGAAATATTGCGCAGTAATTTACGAAGAATTTTTCCGGAACGTGTTTTAGGTAAGCGTTTTACCACCAAAACATCTCTTAATGATGCCACAGCACCTATTTCGTGCCTTACGTCTTTTATTACCTCTTGAGATACAGTTGTTTCGTCAAAATCTTCTCCCGACTTTAATACAACCAAGGCTAAAGGCTTTTGTCCTTTAAGCTCACAGTGTACGCCAAAAACAGCACACTCTGCCACGGCTTTATGGCTGGCAACGACCTCTTCCATTTCTGCGGTAGAAAGTCGATGCCCTGCTACATTTATAATATCGTCTACACGCCCGGTAATAAATACGTAACCATCTTCGTCTTTGTAGCCGCCGTCACCGGAAAAGTAATACCCTGGAAATTTGTTGAGGTATCCGGCTTTAAATCGGTCTGGATTACCCCATAAATTCATTAAACAACCTGGAGGCATGGGTAACTTTACCGAAACATAACCTTCTACATCCGGTGCAACTTCCTGTCCCAGTTCGTCTAATATCTGTATATCGTAACCACATACAGGTACAGTTGCAGAGCCCGGTTTTACGGGCAGTTGTTCTATTCCAACCATATTTGCCAGCATAGGCCAGCCGCTTTCGGTTTGCCACCAATGGTCTATCACTGGTACTTTAAGATGTTGCTCTGTCCAGTTTAGGGTAGACGCATCACAACGTTCTCCTGCTAAAAACTGGTATTTTAAACATGAGATATCGTATTTTTTTATAAAGTGTCCGTTTGGATCTTCTTTTTTAATTGCGCGAATAGCAGTCGGTGCTGTAAACATCACTTTAACTTGATGCTCGCTGATAACCCTCCAGAATGTAGATGCATTTGGTGTTCTGATGGGTTTACCTTCAAATAAAATGGTCGTGTTTCGGTTTAAAAGTGGTGCGTATACAATATAACTGTGGCCTACTACCCAACCAACATCGCTGGCAGCCCAATACACATCGCCTTCTTCTACATTATAAACATGTTTCATCGAAAATTTTAAAGCTGTAGCGTAACCGCCCGTATCTCTGATAATTCCTTTTGGTTTTCCTGTGGTTCCAGAGGTGTATAAAATGTAAAGCGGATGTGTAGATTCCACTTCTATAGGTTCAACAGAAGCAGATTTTGAAACCAGCTCGTCGTAATCTATATCGTACGCTTTATGCGGGATGTCTACACCTAATTTTCGGTCAAAAGTAATAACGTGATTTGGTTTATGTTCAGCTTGAATTATAGCTTCGTCTACAAATGGTTTATAGGGAATAATGCGTTCAATTTCGATACCGTTGGAAGCTGTAATTACTGCTTTTGGCTTACAATCATCTATTCTTATGGCCAGTTCGTGTGGGGCAAATCCGCCAAAAACCACTGAATGAATAATCCCTAACCTCGCACATGCCAACATCGCATACAAGGCTTGAGGAATCATGGGCATGTATATGATAACCGTATCGCCCTTCGAGAGGTTTAAACTTTGTAAACCGCCGGCCAATTTAGAGACCTCTTCATGCAGTTTATTAAAAGTGATATGCTCTTTGGTATTTGTTACCGGAGAATCATATATGATAGCGTTTTCTTCTCCAAAACCATCCTCGATATGCTTGTCTATACATAGGTAACTTATGTTGAGTGTTCCATCTGCAAACCACTCGTGGTAGTCGAAATCATTTTTGCTTAAAATAGTTTGCGGTTCTTTATACCAAGATAAATTCCGCGCTTGCTTTTTCCAAAATTCTTCAGGCTTTTTAATGCTGTTTGTATAAGTTTCTAAATAGCTCATTTTATTTGGTTTAAGGTTAGTATAAGTTTTCAATTTCAGAAATTAATTTTCTTGTCGAAAAAGGTTTGGTGAAGTACATGTGCGCACCTTCATCCATCCCTTTTTTTATGTCTTCTTCTTTGCTTTTGGCACTTAAAAATATCACTTTTGTATCCGATTTTTTAGATTTTATATTTTTCAATACTTCAAATCCATCAAATTTTGGCATCATGATATCCAATATCACCACTTTTGGTAAAGCCTTATCAAATACCTGCATCGCTTCTTCGCCATCGCGCGCAATGTGAACATTAAAGCCTTTCTTTTTTAAAGAAAACTCTAAAGCCATAACAATGTTTGGTTCGTCATCAACTATTAGTATATTCTTCATTCGTATTTACTTTTGGGAGTTCTATGATGAAACATGCGCCATCGCTGAAAGTTTCATCGGTATAAATTTTTCCTTTATGGAGTTCTATAATTTGTTTACATATCGCTAAGCCAAATCCACTACCTTCATTTTTTTTGAAGGCTTGTTGGTCGGATTGGTAAAATTTATCAAAAATATAAGGCCGGTCTATTTCAGGGATTCCACTTCCGTTATCTTTAAATGTAATTTTGGTGAAATCTTCAAAATCTGTTAGTGCTATTTCAATTTTACCGGTCTTAGGTTCTACAAATTTTAAGGCATTTGACAAAATATTTACAAATACCTGAAGCATTTTATCCTTGTCAAATGGTGATAAAAAGGTTTCATTTTCATTAAATTGAATTGAAACGCCTTTTTGAATAGCAAGGGGTTTGATGACACTAATTGCTCTTTTTAGATATGCAGATATGTCATGTCGTTCTATTTGAAGTTTTTCTCTCCCGGAAGCCAGTTTTTCGAGATTAAGGATGTCGTTTATCAATTTAGTAATCCTATGTGTATCGATGATTATATTATCCAGAAACTGTTCTTTTGTGGTGCTGTCGATATCTGGATTGTCCTTTAAAACCTCACTGCTGGCCTGAATGGAAGTGATAGGTGTTTTAAGTTCATGGGCCACGGCATTTAAAAAATCGTCTTTAAGTTTATCTTGTTTTTTTAAGCTTATATTGGCTTGTTTTAATGCCTCAGAAAGTTTGAAAAGTTGATCGGACTTTTGTATTAAAAGCTTGTTTTGTTCCATCGCCTTTTTGTTCTCTTCTAGGATACTCAGGACTTCGTTTAGAGAAACTTCGTGTTCTTCTGCAACGGTGTTAATCAATATTCTAGACGAGGCACTACCTATGGCACCAGTGAGTAACTTTTCTGAAAAATTAATAAACCTCGCATCGGCTTTATCACCTACTTCTTCAATTTTATAACGTTTTTTAAAGATATCTAAAGCTCTAAAGGCTCTTTTTTCGCCTAAGAATTGCTTCCATATGCCAAAAATTTCCAAAGTGTTAGCATCGCCCTTCCATACAAAAGAATCTTCTTTAAGATTAATAGCTGAGCTCGAATTCACAAAGACTTCACCGTAATTTCGTTCTCGGTAGTTGCCTTTTTTTACTAAAGACAACAACATGAAAAAGAATATATTAAGACTTAAGCTCCAAAATAAACACGAGTTGATAGGGCTTAAAAATGAAATTTTTTCAAATTGAAATGTAAAAACGTTTAAAATTCCTGCTTCCTGAACATCGATAGTATTGAAAGGTGTTGTTTGAAAAAAAGGTAGTACATAGGATATTACAACTATGGCTAAGCCAACCAACATTCCTGTTTTAGCCCCTAATGCAGAACCTCTGTTCCAAAATAAGCCTATGAAAAAGGAGGGCGCTAACTGCGCGACTAATAAGAACGATAAAAGACCAATTGAAAATAGGGGCGTTTGTGGATTGAAAAATCTATACAGTAAAAAGGCTAAGGTGATAAGACAGAAAACAGAGATTCGTCTTATGTTTTTTATTGTTTTTTGGTTTTTTTCGTGTTCATTTTTTTTAAAAACTTTTATAAACCCGTAAGGAATAATTAGATTATTACTCAACATTGTAGATAAGGCAAGCGTCGATACAACAACCATCGAAATAATCGCCGAAAATCCACCAATAAAGACTATCGTTGCTAGTGTGGTATCGTCAAAATGAAGAGGAAGTAAGATAGAGTAGTAGTCTGCATTAACATTTTCTCCAAGCTTAAGCTTACCGGCAAATGCAATAAAAACGACAAATACGTTAAAAATTAAGAGGTATAATGGAAAAAACCATATGGCTTTAGTGAGTTGTTTTTTGTCTTTGTATTCAACAACACTTGCTTGAAATTGTCGAGGTAATAAAAATATGGCTATAAAGGAAAGAAATATTGTAAACCACCAATTTACTCCACTTTCAATAGTATTAATTTGAGTAAGCTTAGAGGTGTCGAAAGCAGCATTTGCTTTAGAAATAATTGCAGCAGGTGAATCAAAAATGTAAAAACAAGTATATATGCCAACACCTACAAATACGAAAAGCTTTACAATCGATTCGATAGAAATGGCAAAAAATATCCCTTTTTTCTCTTGCGAAGCATCGTAGTTTATGGTCCCGTAAAAAGCTGCAAAAATGGCTAGTATAATTGCTATATAAAATGTGGTATCAGAAAAAAGATTTAAAGATGAATTGTGAACGATATCTGTACCTGAGAGTAAATTAAAGCTTTCAGACACCGCTTTCAGTTGAAGAGAAATATAAGGAATAACGCTCAACGCACATATTAAGGTTACAATCGCACCTACAGATCTGTTGTTTCCATACCGGAGTGAAATAAAATCTGCTATACTTGAAATATTGTAGACTTTAGATAGTCTTATAATTTTCTGTAAAATGTAAATCCATAAAGGCGCAGCAATCACTGGCCCTAGATAAATGGCTAAAAATTCGATTCCGGATCGAGCGGCTACACCTATGCTGCCATAGTAAGTCCAGGCCGAACAATACACCGCTAAAGACAAGGCATATATGTAAGGGGACTTTACCAGTTTAGATGTTTTGTTCTTCTCCGCCCAATAGGCGATAAAAAACATAAACCCTAAATACAGGATAATGATAATTATGAGTAAATAACTACTTATCATATTTATAGAGGATAAAGTAAGATATCAGTATAGCTGAAAGCCAGGTTAAAAAAATATAAAAGTATAAAGGAGGAAATCCCATAATCATAGTGTTAGAATTAAACATTGTGACTATGGGAATACTCCATAAAAACATCAAGCAAAAAGCTATAAAAACAATTTTAAGTTGATGTCTTCTTTTCATAATGAGCTATTAGTTTTTGTTAGCCTTTAGCTTTTAGCCGTTGGTAAACACTACAACTAAAAGCCAGTAGGCTACAAGCTATTAATGTCCGGTGGCTTCTCCGGCACCACTTGGTATTCTGATATTTTCTACAATATCTTGAACATCTTGAGGTGGTGCTGGCGTTAATCTAGAAACGACCAGAGATATTACAACATTTACGAGCATGGCAATTGTTCCAAAACCTTCCGGTGAGGTTCCAAACCACCATTCGCTTGCAGGTTTAGGATCCATTATGCCAATTAAGCCTGTCTTGTAAACTATCATATAATACAGCATAAGTGTAATACCGACAATCATACCGGCAACGGCGCCTTGTCTGTTCATTCGTTTATCAAATATGCCTAAAATAATTGCCGGGAAAAATGACGCAGCAGCTAACCCAAAAGCCAGTGCGACGACAGCAGCAACAAATCCGGGAGGATAAATACCGAAAAGTCCAGCGATGACGATAGCTACCAAAATAGATATTCTTGCCGCCCATAACTCACCTTTGTCTGAAATATCCGGTTTGATTTGCTTTTTAATTAAATCATGAGATATGGAAGTAGAAATAACCAATAACAACCCAGCTGCAGTAGATAAAGCTGCTGCAAGACCACCTGCTGCGACCAGTGCAATCACCCAATTCGGCAGGTTAGCTATTTCTGGGTTGGCCAATACCATAATGTCTCTATCGACATACAATTCATTTTTAGCATCACTAACATTCGCAATTGTTCTTTCGCCATAAGTTCCTCTTTCGCCGGTGTAAAGCGGTTTTTTACCATCTATAGCGCTACCGGCTACGTATTGTATTTTACCATCTCCGTTTTTATCGGACCAGGATATCAGTCCGGTATCTTCCCAGTTTTTAAACCATTGTGGGATTTCCTGATATGGCGTTTCGCGTACAGTTTCAATAAGGTTTGTTCTTGCAAATACCGAAACTGCAGGAGCAGTAGTATATAAAATTGCGATAAACAATAAGGCTAGACCAGCAGATTTACGTGCATCTTTCACTTTCTTTACAGTAAAGAACCTCACAATTACATGTGGTAATCCAGCTGTTCCTACCATAAGTGCTAAGGTGATGGCAAAGACATCCCAAGTGCTCTTACTGCCATTAGTATATTCATTAAATCCTAGCTCTGTGTGTAATCTGTCAAGTTTATCCAGTAGGAATTCTCCACCTTCAACGGTTCCGCCCATTCCTAATTGTGGAATGATATTACCAGTCATCTGCATAGAAATAAAGAAAGCTGGTACCATGAAAGCAAATATAAGAACACAATACTGAGCTACTTGAGTGTATGTAATCCCTTTCATACCTCCTAAGAAGGCAAATACAAGTACGATTAACATACCGATAATAACACCCCATTCTACTGGAACTTGAAGGAATTGAGAGAATACAACTCCAACCCCACGCATTTGACCAGCTACATAAGTAAATGATACGATCAAAGCACATATTACAGCTACAGTTCTTGCCGTATTAGAATAGTAACGATCTCCAATAAAATCAGGAACAGTAAACTTTCCAAACTTTCTAAGATATGGCGCTAGGAGTAATGCGAGAAGCACATAACCACCTGTCCACCCCATAAGAAATACAGATCCATCATACCCCATAAAAGAGATAAGACCCGCCATCGATAGGAATGATGCGGCGCTCATCCAGTCTGCACCCGTTGCCATTCCGTTGGCTAATGGCGATACACCACCACCGGCTACATAAAATTCTTTTGTTGAACCAGCTCTGGCCCAAATTGCTATTCCAAAGTACAGCGCGAATGTCACGCCAACTAAAATCCATGTCCAAATTTGTACACTCATAATGTTTGTTTTTTTAAGTTAATTAGTCGACGAAGCCGTATTTTTTATCCAATTTGTTCATAAGTCTGATGTAAACGAAGATTAAAACCACGAATACATAAATAGAGCCTTGTTGCGCAAACCAGAAGCCTAGTTTAAACCCACCAAGTCTTATCTCGTTTAATTGTTCTACAAAGAGAATGCCTGCGCCGTATGACACAGCGAACCAAATGGCAAGGAGTATTACCAAATACCTTAGATTCTCACGCCAGTACTTTGTGGCATGTTTTTGTTTTTCTGTTTTATTATTATCCATAATGTTTGAGTTTTATAAGAAAATATGTGCTTGTATTCTAAATATGTTTGTAGAATCAACTCCTGTAAAGCCTCTGCTGCCAGTTGTAAACTCTGCTGTTATTTTAGCGAAATGGTCGTTGATGAAATAATTGAGTCCAATACCTAATTCATTACTTACTTCTGGTGAAAAATCTAAATCTGCAGAATTGTAAGTAACGTATGGCATGAGTTTATGCTCTCTAAATAACAAACCAACCTGTCCATGAACAATACTTCCGGAAGAAGGCACAAGGCCGCCTGTGTTAAATCCGTCTGTGCTGCCAAATCCATAGTTGTAATACGCGCCTAATGTGCTTATCGCCAACTTGTCGTTAAGTGGTGCATCGTAAAAGGCGTCTACAGCAAAATGTGTAACAGATTCTCTGTTGTCTAAGCTGTTAACCGCTAAAGCATTCGGGTGATGAAAAAAACCGGCACCTACACTAAATACCTTCTTTTTACCTAGATAACTACCTACAAAATAAGGGAGTTTGTCCGATTCTTGATCAAGAAAATCATATTTAAAATAGCCTGCAAAATTCCAAAGTCCGTCTGCATTATCTGCAGCATTATCTACTTGATAAGTTGGTTCTGCACCTAAGGCACCAATATTGTTTCTCGCATTATTAGCTGAAATTCTATACTGAAGCTTACCTAAAGTTCCTTTTGCATAAATACCTAAATGACGAGCAAATTGATCACTTGTAGTAATATTATTCCATGGGAATAGTCGTACATCGGAGTTGCCTGCGCCAGGATTATCCAAAGTCATCATGTTAAGCGTGCTTTGGTTGGTTAATCTTGAAATACCATTCCAATAGTGTAAACCTGCACCGACATAAAGTTTTCCAGGTTCTATCGCAAATTCTCCCCATGCATCATGAAGAAATAACATACTCCTTTGATTGTCTGTTTGTGTGTTTGGGTTTCCTGTCAATGTATTTGCCCCTAAACTGTTTAACCCGAAGTGCGTAAGAATTAAAAAACGCGGCGAGATTTGTGCATAAGCCAAAAAACGAGATCTTCTTATCGAAAATCGCATGCTTTCCTGGTTGGAATTACTCTCCATCCAAAGCTGATGCCACATGATAAATCTTACATACTTGCTTCCATCTTCGTTTAATTTAACTTGTAAAGGCTTGTAAGTATGGTCTGGTTCCATGTCCTCCTGCTGAGCTCTCATCTCCTGCGAAATGAAAACTATAAACAGCAATAAAAAAATTGTAATTTGTTTCTTCATAGAAATAGGTTTTAGTAAACGAAAACGTTTGAGTTATGTGAGCCAAATATCTACGGAAACGAATGTTAATAAAAATACAATATATATTTTTGTTAAGTAGTATAGTTAATCCCTAAACCTTTCCCATTTTATCATCATGAATTTATCCCCGAGTTCTGTAATTATCACACCAGCGCCTTTTATATTATTCCTGTTGGAAAAATAGCGTGACAGTTCTTCGTGGTTGAAGATTTTGTAGGTAGGATGATAGTCTGATTGTAAAGCCCTGTTGATTTTGTGCTTTTTTACCCATTTCATGACTGTAACATGCGAAACACCTAGAATACGTTCTATTTCGCGATAGGACAGACCTTCTAAGTAAAGTTGTAGTGCTTTTGTAACGTAATATTTATCTATGCTTTTACCTAATTTGTTTACAGTAAAAAAATAGTTACACTCCTTGCATTTATAGCGCTGTCTGTTCTTAATAATTCCACTTTTTATAATTTTATTAGATTGACATTGAGGGCAAGTTTGCATAACTATATTTATTTAGCACAAATATATTAAATTAGCAACATAATTAATTATTTGTCCTTTAGATTTGGACTGAGAGTATTTATCTTTTATCTAAATTGCTATACTTTTCAGTGATTTCTGTTACGGTGTTAAGTGTTTCTTGGTCTTTGAGATGCCTCTTGATCACAACAGGCTCAGATAGCCTTTCGGTGCAATTTTTTATTGTACATCTTTCGCAAGTAACACCAACTTCTTTTACTTTGATGTTGTTTTCCTTTAAGGCTTTTATTTTCTTTTCAACATCTTTTGTTATTTCTATACCAATCGATACGCTTCTGTAATGGTAGTCTTTAAAGGGATCTTGAGACGCAGAGGATAATATCAGATATTTGCTGTTCTCTTTTGAAAAGTGTGAAACCTGAATTTCAAATTCGTGCGAGGAGCGATTTACCGAAATGTCTTTTAATACTTTTAAAGAAGCCCAGCGTTGACAATAGTGCTCGTTGTTTTCTCTCGCTCTTGGGGTTTGGTTTTTTTCTAGATGCAGCTCTTTGTTAAGTCTGAAGATTTTTGTGTTTTTATTGTACGAAAATCTTAAAAAGAAAATATTACCCAGCTTTAAATCTTTTGGTAAAACATTAGTCATCCGTTGAAAAATACTTTCTGCAGAGGCGTTATAAATGGAAAATAAATTCTCGATATCAGGTTTTGTTATTTTTTTTAACTCTAATAAATTACTGATGTTCGAAACAAAGCTCTTTCGTGGTATGGTTAAAGCTCCGGCAAAATAGGACGCGTAGAAATTATTAAGGACTTCATCAAAACCCTCAAATTTTATCCAGGTAAAAGTATACGGGCGAATACTTATGTTCATAAAATTATAACCGAGTTCTTTCGCGTAAATAAAGGCACGTTGGGCGTCGTCTATATTTTTAGTGATTAAAAGTGTTTTCGATTTTGGAATATATACAGACCTTAAGTTATCCAGTTCTTTATGGTTTTCTAGTTCGTCGTTATTTATCTTATATCCATACTCTTCAATTAATATTTCTTCAAGGTCTTTAGTTTTAATTTTTTGCGTTAAATCTATTTGATAGGTTGTGGAAAATTCGAGTACTTTATCCTCTATATCTTTAAAAAAATTATTATTCGCTTCTTGAAAAGACCTTACAGATGCCAAATAAAAGTTCTCCTTACTAAAATTGTAATTCTTAGCAATTTCAATTATAGTACTTATGAAAGCTGTCACCTTGGCTGGTGCATTAGATATAATGTCAATCAAGGTTTGTTCTTGGATGCCAAATAGCTCTAAAGGAATTTCTTTGAGGAGTTTGGATTTTAAGATTTCGCCTACAGGTGCTAGATTTTTATCAAGCTTTAATGAAACCATTTCGTCATAAGGGGTGTCCAAATGTTCTGCTAAAAGAATAATTTTATCCGGTTTAGGATATTTTTTTCCTTTTTCAATTTCATTTAAATAAGATTTTGATAACCCAGTAAGTTTTGATAGTCCAAAAAGCGATAGGCCTTTGTCTGTGCGGATTTGCTTAAGCTTTAACCCGAAAATAAGTTTGATGTAATCTTCTTCCATGTTATTACAAATATACTACTAATTAAGAATATTTTATAAATAGCGTAAAAAAATATATAGCGAACGTTCGCTAAATGAATAAAAAACTTTATTATTGCATCATAAAACAAAATATCATGGATACAGTATTAACCAAAACAGCAAAATTTCAGCTGACATCTAATGTAAAAAATAAGCATGCTGAAATTTTAACTGAAGAAGCCAAAGCATTTCTAACAAAGCTTCATGAGTGTTTTAATGAAAGACGTCTCAAGCTTTTAGAAGACCGAAAACAAACCCAGCAGTTCTTTGATGAAGGCCATTTTCCGTATTTTCTTCCTGAAACAAAACATATTAGAGAAGGCGAGTGGCAAGTCGATGAGTCGCCTCGAGATCTTCAAGACAGAAGGGTAGAAATTACAGGACCCGTGGATCGTAAAATGGTAATTAACGCTTTAAATTCCGGTGCTAAAACCTTTATGGCCGATTTTGAAGATAGTAATTCACCCAACTGGGATAACAATTTAAATGGTCAGCAAAATCTTTTGGATGCCAACAACAAAACCATCGAACTTGTAGATGAGGCTCGAGGAAAGCACTACAAATTAAATGACGAAACAGCTGTGCTCATCGTGCGTCCAAGAGGTTTGCATTTAGATGAAAGACATGTTTTAATTAACGGTCAAAAAACATCCGGCAGTTTATTTGATTTTGGCTTATATGTATTTCACAACACAAAAATACTGATGGATAAAGGCTCAGCGCCTTACTTTTACTTACCTAAATTAGAACATTATTTGGAAGCACGCTGGTGGAATGATGTGTTTACTTATGCTGAAAAATATTTAAGTGTTCCTCATGGTACGTTTAAAGCTACCTTACTTATCGAAACCATAACGGCTAGCTTTCAACTTAATGAGTTTATTTACGAATTAAAAGACCACATCGTCGGATTAAATTGTGGCCGTTGGGATTACATCTTTTCATACATCAAAAAGTTTAGAAACCATAAGAATTTTGTGGTTCCCAACAGAGATCAGGTCACCATGACGACTCCGTTTATGAAAGCTTACTCAGACTTGGTCATACAGGTTTGCCACAAAAGAAATATCCACGCCATGGGTGGCATGGCAGCGCAAATTCCTATAAAAAATGACCCTGAAGCCAACGAAATGGCTTTAGATAAAGTAAGAAAAGACAAAGAAAGAGAAGTGCAAAACGGACACGATGGTACTTGGGTAGCACATCCGGCTTTAGTTCAGGTAGCTATGGAGCAGTTTGATAAATTTATGCCAACACCAAATCAAAAATTTGTAAAACGAGAAGATGTCAGTGTAAGTGAAGAAGATTTGGTAGAAGTACCACAAGGAACTGTAACAGAAGAAGGCGTAAGAAAAAATATAAATGTAGGTATTCTTTATATAGAAGCATGGCTAAGAGGCAATGGTGCTGTGGCTTTGTATAACCTCATGGAAGATGCAGCAACCGCAGAAATCTCCAGAATTCAGGTTTGGCAATGGCTAAAGGCTGAAGTACAACTCGAAGACGGACGTGTTTTTAACTACGAGTTGTTTAAAACCTTATTTAACAGCGAAGTCGATCAGCTTGTTAAGCAACATGGGATAGACCTAAATACTAACATGACCTTTAAGTTAGCAGTAAGACTTTTTGAAGAATTTGCCACACAATCCAAATTCGAAGAATTTTTAACTACAACCGCTTACCATTATATATAACATAAAAAACCCGTTTATACGGCAATATAAACGGGATAGATTCAATAACTCAAATCATTTTTACAACACAAACATCATGAAAAATTTATTAGAAAACAAATTTGAAAGCGCCTTAGACAAAGTGAAATCTCTTAAAGCTAAGTATGGCGACACCTGGGAAGCGATAAACCCTAATCACGCTGCCCGTATGATTCTTCAAAATCAATTTAAAACAGGACTTGATATTGCAAAATATACCGCTTCCGTTATGCGAAAAGACATGGCAGAGTATGATAAAGATCCGTCTAAATACACGCAATCTTTAGGCGCATGGCACGGGTTTGTGGCTCAACAAAATATCATTGCTGTAAAAAAGCATCATAAAACAACAAGTAAGCGATACATATACCTCTCTGGTTGGATGGTTGCGGCCTTACGATCGGAATTCGGGCCTTTACCAGACCAATCTATGCATGAAAAAACAGCGGTTCCTCAACTTATTGGCGAAATCTATGATTTCTTAAGACAAGCAGATGCCATAGAACTCAATGATTTATTTAGAAGAGCAGAAAATGGTGAAGACGTACAAGATAAGATTAATAATTTTCAAACACACGTGGTACCAATTATTGCCGATATCGATGCGGGTTTTGGTAACGAAGAAGCGACTTATCTCCTGGCCAAAAAAATGATCATGGCGGGCGCTTGTGCTATTCAAATTGAAAATCAAGTCTCCGATGCTAAGCAATGTGGGCATCAGGATGGGAAAGTGACGGTACCGCACGAAGATTTTATTGCAAAACTTAACGCCGTTCGGTATGCCTTTTTAGAATTAGGAGTAGATGATGGTGTGATTGTCGCACGAACCGATTCTGAAGGTGCGGGGTTAACGCAAAAATTACCTGTTAGTCAGACGCCTGGCGATTTGGCTTCAAAATATTTAGAGTTTATTGAAACTGAAGAAGTAGATTTAGATACTGTGCAATCCCACGAAGTCTTATTTAAGCAAGGGAACAAAATTGTAAAACCAGTAAGGTTGCCTAACGGCTTATACAAATTTAAAGAAGGTACAAACATTGAGCGAGTGGTGTTAGATTGTATAACCAGCTTGCAAAATGGAGCAGATTTGTTATGGATAGAAACACCAACGCCGGATGTCAAACAAATTGCTTTTATGATGAATCAAGTTAAAGCGGTTGTACCTAATGCCAAATTGGTTTACAATAATTCACCATCCTTTAATTGGACTCTAAACTTTAGAAAGCAAGCCTTTAACGACATGAAAAATGAAGGTGAAGATGTATCTCAGTACGAGTTTGATAATTTAATGGATAAAAAATACGATAACACACCACTGAGTTTTAGAGCGGATGAAAAAATAAGAACCTTCCAGATGGATGGATCTCGGGAAGCGGGTATTTTCCACCACTTGATTACGCTGCCAACTTACCATACAACCGCATTGCATATGAATGATTTAACAGAAGGGTACTACGGCAGCGAAGGCATGTTGGCGTATGTGAAGAATGTACAACGCGCTGAAATAAGAAAAGGAGTGGCCTGCGTTAAGCACCAGCGTATGGCAGGCTCCGATATAGGTGACGACCACAAAACCTATTTCGCCGGAGAAAAAGCGCTTAAGGCCGGCGGTAATAAAAATACCTCAAACCAATTTGATGCACTTCCAAAAGAAGAACTGGAAGTGGCAGAATAATAGTTAAGACGTTTAATATTTGTTTTGTTTATAAAAACCACTGAGTCGAAAGGCTTAGTGGTTTTTTACTTTATATCATAACCATTGCATTCACGATGCAGATTCTTTCCACTTAATATTACACCCTAGGCTTGGTTTTTGAATTTTAGGATAGTCACGATTACTTAAAATGTCATCAAGTGCCTCTCGGATACTTCTACCAGTAACCGGGATACCGTTTTTAGGTCTGGAGTCGTCTAGTTGTCCACGATAAAATAGCTCGTCATTGTCATCAAAAACATAAAAGTCCGGTGTGCAGGCAGCCTTATAGGCTTTGGCGATCTCTTGAGTTTCGTCGTATAAATAAGGAAAAGGATAGTTTTCCTCCTCTGCCACTTCGGCCATTTTATCCGGATGATCCTGCGGATAATTTTCGACATCGTTGCTGGAAATGGCAACAAATCCAAAACCGGTAACCCTGTAATCGTTGGCAAGCCTTACCAATTCTTCATTAACATGCTTCACAAAAGGACAATGGTTGCAGATGAACATCACAACCGTACCGTGTTTACCTTTTACATCTTTAAAAGATTTGTGTTTTCCGGTTTTGACATTCAAAAGGTTAAAATCAGGAGCTTTAGTTCCTAAAGCCAGCATGTTTGAAGGTGTTCGTGCCATATCAAATTGTATATGATGTAAAGATATTATTAGATTTCCATTATTTAAAATATTTAAGAGCGAATTGGTTCTTATTTAAATTATTTCAAGATGTTAAATTGATGTAAAATGATTACCTTGCAAGTGTTAATTTCAATTCTATATAAAATGAAAATACTTGTTACTGGTGGTTTAGGATACATTGGTTCTCATACTGTTATCGCATTACAGGAAAAAGGCCACGAAGTTGTCATTATTGATAATTTGCTAAATTCTTCAATAGATGTTCTTGATAATATTACAAAAATTTCTGGTGTAAAGCCTGCTTACGAAAATGTAGATATCAGAGAAAAGGAAGCCTTGTCCAAATTCATGGAAAATCATTCAGATATTTCAGGTGTTATTCATTTTGCAGCTTTTAAGGCGGTAGGCGAAAGTGTTGCCAAGCCTTTAGACTATTATGAGAACAACGTTGCGGCTCTGGTTTACTTACTTCGTGAAATGCAAAATCTGGATAGCCCTAAATTTATTTTTAGTTCCTCGTGTACAGTTTACGGTCAGGCAGAAAAACTGCCTATAACGGAAGATGCGCCGGTACAAAAAGCCAATTCGCCATACGGAAACACCAAACAGATTGATGAAGAAATCATTCAAGACCATATTACAAGTGGTGCAGATATTCAGGCCATATCTTTAAGATACTTTAATCCAATTGGTGCACATCCTTCTGCATTAATAGGAGAGTTGCCACTGGGTGTACCTCAAAATTTAGTACCATTTGTCACCCAAACTGCGGCTGGTAAACGAGAAAAGTTATCTGTTTTTGGTGGAGATTACCCAACAGAAGATGGCACATGTATTAGAGACTACATCCATGTAATGGATTTGGCAGAAGTGCATGTTGTAGCTTTAGAAAAATTATTAGAGCCCGCTTACGACACAAAATTTGAAGTATATAACGTTGGTACAGGAAAAGGTAATTCGGTACTGGATGTCGTCAAGACATTTGAAGAAGTAAACGATATTAAATTGCCATATGCCATTGTAGACAGAAGACCCGGCGATGTAATTTCTGCTTATGCAGATACCACTAAAGTGGAAGAAGGCCTGAATTGGAAAGCGAAACGAACCATGGCAGATGCCCTAAAAGATGCATGGGCCTGGGAACAAAAGCAAAGTTAAATTTTGAAATAAAGTTAAATGTCAGGAAAAGTAGTTATAGGTAAGGCCAAGCCAAGGGGTAAATTCCCTCATGTGAAGCGTGTTGGCGATTTTATATATGTGTCCGGTACAAGTTCAAGACGCCCTGATAATTCTTTTGAAGGGGTTGAGGTCGACGAAATGGGAACCACCAATTTGGATATCCGTAAACAAACCAAGGCTGTCCTTGAAAATATAGATGACATTTTAAAATCTGAAGGAGCAAGTTTGGCAGATGTAGTAGACATAACCTCATTTTTAGTAAATATGAACGACTTTAAAGGTTATAACGAAGTTTATGCAGAATTTTTTGACTACAGCACTGGTCCAACTCGTACAACAGTAGCGGTGCATCAGTTGCCTCATCCGCATTTATTAATTGAAATTAAAGCTATTGCCTACAAAAAGGCAGATTAATCATTCCATTTTATATCGGTTAAAACTCACTTAAAGCTAATTTTTATTTCATTATTAAATTTTATTTTAGCTTTTTAAAATTAAAAATTTCATGACAAAGAAAGTGACCAAAGTCCAAGACCTTATTGATTTAAAATTTTTAGAAGAACGCAAAATATTTCTCAATGGTCAAGTTGATGGTAAAAGCGCTAAACATCTAATTGACAGATTATTATATTTAGACTTGTTGAACAATGATCCTATTGAATTATACATTAATAGTCCGGGAGGTTATGTTACAGACGGCTTTGCGATTTATGATACCATAAAAGGCATAAAAAGTCCTGTGCATACCATATGTTCAGGGTTAGCAGCATCTATGGGTTCTATTCTTTTATCGGTTGGAGAAAAAGGAAAAAGATACATTCAGCCTCATGCTAAAGTGATGATTCATCAACCACTTGGCGGAGCTCAGGGTCAGGCATCTAATATCGAAATTCAAGCAAGAGAGATATTGAAAACCAAAGAATTAAGTGCACAAATTCTTGCAGATAACTGTGGGCAGACCTTCGAGAAAGTTATGAAAGATTTCAGCAGAGATTACTGGATGGATGCCGAAGAATCTTTGGAGTACGGTATAGTAGACCATATTTTGTCTTAAGCCTTGGAGCTAGCACTTAGCCTTACGGATGTAAAGGATATTTTACCTCTAAGACACCTTGTACTTAGAACCGGAAAACCATTCGAAACTTCTATTTTTTTAGGTGATGATGATTCGGATACGTTTCATTTTTCAGCTAAAATTGATAATGAAGTAGTGGGTTGTGTTAGCTTTATGAAAGCTCACCATCAACATTTTAATTTTGAGCCTTCTTATCAGCTCAGGGGAATGGCCGTTTCTCACCATTGTAGAGGGATGAAGGTAGGTGCGAAGTTGCTGAGATTTGCTGAAGCTACTTTAATTCAAGAAGGCCTTAATTTTATTTGGTGTAATGTTCGAGAAAAAGCGGTTCCTTTCTACCAAAAGCAATCCTATACATGTCACGGCGATTTTTTTGAAATCCCGGAAATTGGTAGTCATGTGGTTATGTACAAATTTCTAAAGGATGAAACGAAAAGAATTCATTAAACTAAGTGCTTTAGGGAGTTTAGCATTGTCCGGCATGTCTTTTAATCCGTTTCAAGAGGAACTCAACGAAGAGGTATTAACAGGTAGGACAACCTCCCATTTAAATGCTAATGGGATTATTCATAAATTGGCTTACAAGGCCTTTTTGAACATGAAAGCTGCCGCCGCAGAGGATGGTATAAATATTGAAATCGTTTCGGGTTTTAGAAGTTTTGAAAGGCAAACCGTCATTTGGAACAGAAAATACAATCGTTACAAAAATGAAGGCTTAACTCACGAAGAGATTGTTAAGGAAATCACCCTTTATTCAACCATTCCCGGAACCTCGAGACACCATTGGGGAACGGATATAGATGTTATAGATGCAAATGCCAAACGACCGAATGGTGACGTGCTTGAAGAAGAAAATTACCACGGCGACGGCCCTTACTGCAGATTAAAAATGTGGATGGAAGCAAATGCTGAAAAATTCGGATTTCTTCTTGTCTACGATACCAACTACTACCGGACAGGCTTCAATTACGAACCCTGGCATTATTCCTACGCGATATTGGCTAAAGATTTTCTTAAAAATTATCTTCGGTTGGACATTAAAAAACTAATTTACAACAGCAATATGAAAGGTAAATCCCTTTTTACGGATGAGCAGATTAAATCTTATATCGAATCTCATGTAAAAGGCATTAATCCGGCATTACTGCCAAGTTGATTTTACCTAAAAGATAAGATTTGAGTAGGATTTGTTCCGAAGCCTTACGTTAAAATTCTAAATATCGTATTTTAGCACATCACAACTAGACATGATAACAGCTAAACACATAAATAAAAGTTTTGGGGATTTAAAAGTGCTCGATGATGTATCTTTAGATATTCAAAAAAGCGAAATTGTATCTGTAGTTGGTTCATCTGGTGCCGGAAAAACAACTCTTCTTCAAATTCTTGGGACATTAGATAAACCAGATAAAAATTCAACAACTTCAATAACTATTGATAATATTGATGTGACAAAGCTAAAGTCCAAAGCATTAGCTAAGTTTAGAAACGAACACATCGGATTTATTTTTCAGTTTCATCAACTATTACCGGAATTTACGGCGCTAGAGAACGTTTGTATACCGGCTTTCATTAATAAATCTTCAAAAAAAGAAGCTGAGTCTAAAGCTCAAAAGCTCTTAGAATTTTTAAAATTAAACGATAGAATTCATCATAAGCCCGACGAATTAAGTGGAGGCGAGCAGCAAAGAGTTGCAGTTGCCAGAGCACTGATTAACAACCCTTCCGTGATATTTGCAGATGAACCCTCCGGAAACTTAGACTCCGTAAATGCCGACCAGCTGCACAACTTATTTTTTGAACTCAGAAAAGAATTTAAGCAAACATTTGTCATAGTTACTCACAACAAAGACCTCGCAGAAATGGCAGATCGAAAATTGCAAATGCGAGATGGACAAATTGTAAGCCACTTATAGATGAAGAAAAGCGAGCTTAAATCTTTTTTAGATCTCAAAGCAGAGCAATACAATACATTAAATTTTATCAAAGAGGATCCTATACTTATTCCTCATCAGTTTTCAAATAAAAAGGACATTGAAATAAGTGGATTTCTTATCGCTACAATTGCTTGGGGTAACCGAAAAAGTATATTAAACAGTGGAGAAAAGTTACTCAATATCATGGGTAATTCGCCTTTTGATTTTATTAAAAATCATACTCCATCAGATTTAAAATCGTGTAAAGGTTTTGTGCATCGTACATTTAACGAAGACGATTTAAAATATTTTTTGCAAGCTTTACAACAGATATACAACACCTACGAAGATCTAGAATCCTGCTTTGCTGAAAAAGCAAAAACCTATGACCTCCAAACAGCAATCCACTATTTCAAAAAAGAATTTTTAAGCTTTGGTGCTTTGGAGAGAACGCATAAACATATAAGCGATCCTTTAAAGAACTCCGCAGCCAAACGCCTTAATATGATGCTGAGGTGGTTTGTACGGCAAGATAGAAAAGGTGTAGATTTTGGTATTTGGAACAGCATTTCCCCTTCTCAACTGTCTTGTCCTTTAGACGTACATACAGGGCGAGTAGCTCGAAAGTTAAAACTTATAAAACGCAAACAAAACGATGCCAAAACTGTAGCAGAGTTGGATAAGAATTTACGTCGACTGGATCCTCAAGATCCTGTTAAGTACGATTTTGCGTTGTTTGGACTAGGGGTTTACGAAGATTTTTAATCGCATAGCATGGATACCTATTACCACTATAAAATATACAAGCCTGTAGGTTATTTGAGTCAGTTTGTAAACAATCAAAACAAACGAAAAAATAAATTGCTTTTAGGCGAATTATATAATTTTCATCCGGATACCATGGCTATCGGAAGACTAGACCAAGATTCTGAAGGTTTACTATTACTTACAACAAATGGTAAATTGTCTTACAAAATTTTGAATTCAGGGGTAGAAAAGGAATACTATGCTCAACTTGACGGCCAGATTGATAATACATCCCTTCAAAACCTACAAAAAGGAATAAACATAAGTATAAACGGAAAATCTTATTTGACAAAGCACTGTAAAGTAAAAGCTATACAGACACCTATACTTCCTAAAGCGCAACGACCAATAAAATCTAGTGCTAATAATCCAACATCTTGGATATCTGTTACATTAACAGAAGGTAAATTTCGTCAGGTCAGAAAAATGACCGCAGCGGTTGGATTTCCTACTTTGCGATTAGTTCGTGTGCGCATAGGAAACGAAACCATCTCTGAACTGGATGTCGCAGAAGTACTTCCGAAAAAAGAGTTTGACATATAAAGTGTTTTCTAAAAAGAAGTATTGAAGTTAAGTGTAAAACCTGAGCTTTCCGGTACAAAGCGACAAACACCACCAACACAAACCAAACCACCACGTTGGCGTCCATAGTTTAGTGCTACACGATATCTGCCTTTTCGGAAAGACCCACCTACATTTAAATAATGCACCTGCTCCTCCGGCTTGTCACTACCATAATTGTAAATGTCCCAAACATAAACAGAAAAGTTTTCATTAGGGTTAAACTCGAGTGTGCCACCAACCCAGTCTTTTCGGTCTGCGGTAGCCCACATTTTTTCAAGTTCTAACCTAATAGATTTTGTGCTGGTAAAATTATAAGTCGCATCGACAACAACAATATCTGCATTTACAGGGTCACGACCATCTAAAAATCTTAAATCGCTGTACTGGTCTATGTAAATTGCGCCAACATGCCAATCGTCATTAATTTTTTTAGTCACTTCTATACTGTAATCCGAGAAAAATTTATTTCCAATTCCGAAGAAATCAACGTTGTAATTAGGTGGACTAAAGGTATAATTTCCGGGTAAATTATACCAAGAGGCTAGATTTACTGAAATATTAGTACCATATTTTCCTCCTAATGTAGTTTCTCGAGGGATTGAATAAAAGAAATCTATTTGTCCGCCCGTTTCACCAGCTCGCATGATTTCCGGATCTACAAAAGAAACGCCATTAAAGGCCTGGTATACATATATATTAGATAATTGAGAATGGTGCTGTTTAGTTAATGCAGGAACGAAATTCATGATTCCGTCTAAAAAATCTAAACTAGACGTTAGATCTCCTTGAAAGTCTACATAGGTTGTGGGTTCTCTTTCAGATAAAAAGCTCATATTTTGTACCCTTCTAAGGGTTACGTCAATACCATAGTTCATACTGGAGTACCCAAAATTCAACTGAAAGGCATGTCCAGGCTCAACAAAATCGTTACTTAACCTGCCTTGCGAATCGACAATTCCATCATCTTCTTTAAGTGTCGCTTCACCGTTAAGGTAAAATGAGTTATTCATGTAATCAAATCTGAAAGAATAGGCATTTGTTAATTCACTAAAATTTGGATTTTCAAAATCAACATCTTCATAACGTCCCACATAACTTAAACCTATGCTTAAATCTTGGTTTTTTTCATACAAGTTAAGCCATTCTCCAAGAAATATGTCGGTATCTAATCCATAGATATCGCTATTTGTGACGTGAAAGCCGGAACGCTGTCTCCCGTATAGTGCTGTAATATTAACATTATCGCTTGGCGAATATTTAACACGACCACCTCTTAAAGCAGAATTGATACCCAAAGCTCTGTCTTCCCAGGCTCTAAGTAAAATACCGGAACCAAATTGCTCGTAAAAATGACCTACAGTAACTTGTAGTTTTTCATTTTTATAATCTACAAAGTATGTTCCTACATCCGTGCCATTAAAGAGTGGATTATAATTTAATAGAGCATTAGGCTCATAAGATTCCAACTGAAACCCGGCAGTAAAGTTTTTGTAGTTGTAATTAAAGAAAAGGTAATTATTAGATCTAAAAGGTTCTTCAGGTTTTGTAAAATTTAAGCCTTCGTCATCAAGATAATATTGAGAATTGGACTCTACACCACCATAAATTCTTCCGTAATCTTTTTCTTCTTGTTCATCTTCCTGTGCGTTAATTGGAATGTATAAGCACAAGATTATTAGGAACCAGTAATTTTTCATGTATGCAGATTAGAGTTCCTTTAGCATGTGGTATAGCTCCATTTCAGCACCTTGACTATATCCGTTTACAACATGTTTTATTTCGCCATTTTTTACGATTACTGTATAAGGGATATTTACAATGGCGAGGGCTCTTTTGAGTTCTTGGTTTTCGTCTAGTAAAATTTGATAAGGCCAATTTTTACCATTTACTAAAGGTCTCACTCTTTTTTGTGTTCTGCTGTCGTCGGTAGAGATGGCAATAAGCTCCATATTTAATTCTTCGGACCAGTCTGAATAATGTTCTTTTATAGCTTCAAGTTCTCGAATACAAGGTACGCACCAAGTTGCCCAAAACGAAAACACATAAATTTTGTCCTCTTCTGCAAAGTCAGATTTTATGTTTACTGTTTTATTTTTTAAATCTTTTATGTTGATGTTGGGTAAAGATTCCTGAGCAAAACTAATTTGAAACAGAAAAAAAAGGGCGATAAAGGATATTCTCATTTTAAAAAATTTGGGATTTTGAGAACAAAACTAAAAAAATATATCAATAATGAGTTATTTATTTATTTTCTTTGTTAAGTTTGGCTTTTAAATCATAAACTAAATATCATGAAGAAAATTTTACTACTATTTTTACTTGTTTTGTTTTCATTTTCAGGAGTGTCACAAACACTTGTAAGTACTAATCCTGAAAATAAAAAGGCAATTTTAGAAGAGTTTACAGGTATTAATTGTCAATTTTGTCCAGATGGCCATAGTATCGCAAATTCTATCAAAGCAAATCATCCAGATGATTTCTTTGTTATAAATATTCATCAAGGAGGTTTTGCCAACCCAGGCGCTGGACAACCTGATTTTAGAACTCCATTTGGCGATGCTATAGTTGCCCAATCCTATTCTGGATCTGGTTTTGGTTACCCGGCAGGAACTGTAAGTAGACAAAATTTCCCCGGTAGAGAAATGACCAATTCTGGTACTACTGCTATGGGTAGAAACAATTGGACTGCATCTGTATCGGACGTGTTAAATGAATCATCTTATGTTAATGTAGGTGTTGAAGCTCAAATTGATGTAAATACTAGAGTTTTAACTGTTAATGTAGAAGCATATTACACAGGAAACAGTCCCGTGCCAACTAATAAAATAAATATTGCCTTGTTACAAAACAATACCTTAGGCCCACAATCTGGAGGTGGAATGGGTAATAACTACAATCATATGCACAGACTTGTACACATGGTTACAGGACAATGGGGTGATGATATTACTAACACATCACAAGGAACTTTATTCTCTCAAACATATACGTACACAATTCCAAATGATTATAATGGAATCCCTGCAGATTTATTTACTGCTGAAATGGAAGTTGTAGCCTTTGTTACAGAAACTACACAGAAAATTATTAGTGGTAATGGTGCTTTTGCTACTTATACAGGATTGCCAAACGATAATGATGTTAGTTTGAAATCTGTTCAAGACTTCGGAGATATTTGTGATAGCTCAATTAGTCCTATTATAGAGATACAGAATTTAGGAAATAATACGTTAACTAATTTGGATATTCAATACTCTGTTAATGGAGGTGCTTTACAAACTTACAACTGGACGGGTTCTTTAAATGCTTTATTTACTGAGCAGCTCACTTTACCTGATATTCAATTTAATTTACAACAAGTAAACCAATTAGTAGTAAATATTCCATCTGATGATGATACTTCTAACAACGCTGAAACAAAAACTATTAATGCAGCTGATATTTTTATTACCCCATCTGTGAATCTGTCTCTTACATTAGACAACTATCCTTCAGAAACAGTTTGGGGTGTTTTGGACTCTGCAGGAAATGTTATCCAACAAGGAAGTGGGTATACACAACAAGGGCAAACCATTAATGTTACAATACCTTTACCTCAAGATGATTGTTACGAATTTGTTATTCTAGATTCATTTGGAGATGGTATTTGTTGTGCATATGGTAATGGTTCTTATACATTAACTGCTCAAAATGGCGATGTGATCATAACTGGAGGGCAATTTCAGTCAGAGGAAAGAAAAACATTTAGTAATTTTAATACATTATCATCTAATAGTTTTGAAATTTCCGAATTCAATGTATACCCAAATCCATCAAATGGTATAGTAAATGTTAATGTTAATCAGCCATTTCAATATGAAATCTACAATTTACAAGGTAAACTGATAACGAATGGTATAACCAATAGTTCATCAGAACAACTTGATTTAAGAGATTTATCGACCGGTATGTACCTTCTTAAAATAACGATTGGTTCAAGTTCAAGAACGCAAAAACTAATTTTAAAATAATTTATAATGAAATTTAAAGTTTCTCTGTTATTTATTTTCATGTTTTCTATATCATATGCTCAACTTGCTTTAACCACTGTTCAAGGAAATACCCCTATTGCGGATGGTTCTAGTTTTGATTATGATACAACTATTTTTGAAGATGCTAAATTGAAATTTAAAATAACAAACACTTCTGCAACAGAAACTATAAACGTTTTAGCTCAAATGGTATCATTTACCAATACAGATGGTACTAATTTACAGTTTTGTGTTCAACCTAATTGTTTTTTTGATGTTTCCCCGGGCGATACTATTCCAAATAATCCCATAGTGCTTGCTCCTGGTGCAGATAATGGAAATTTCGACTATTTTTCAAATACAAATCCTGGTGATGGTATAAATTATCCTATGACCTATACTTTAAGGTTTTTTATGGTAGATGATAATGGTCAGATAGTAGGTGATGATATCACTATTACATATAATTACACACCTGCAAACTTTAGTACCTCAAATTTCAGTCTGGAGGACTTGGGTATTACCTTACACAATACTCTAATTTCTCAAACTTTGAATTTTGATACTAATCAAAATATTTCTTTTAAAGTTTTTGATATTAATGGAAGAGAAATTAATAGTTCTAAAGTAAACGCAGGTCAGCATGAATATAATATGAGTCAACTCAATTCAGGTCATTATGTGCTGGTATTTAATGATAATTCCGGAAGGAAAACACAAGTAAGAATTCAAAAAAGATAAATTAAATGAAGAAGACTTATCGTTTTTTTATTATAGCAATTTTGGTTTTAGGATTACAATCCTGTACTGAAAAATACTTTACAGAGGAAGGTATTTCAGGTATATTTATACAACTTAATGCAAATTCCAGAATTATAGGACAAGAATTATCGATAAGTGTAAAAACAGAAAGTGGTGAAGACATTACAGCTGATGCTATTATATATGCAAACGACGAAGTTTTGTCTTCACCAACTTTTACAACAGAAGAAATTGGTATTGTTAGATTGAGAGCTGTTTATCTGAATATTGAATCTTCTTTGGTAGAAGTAGAATATCACGATGGTTCACAAACAAATTTCAAAAAAAACGTATTAATAGAAGATTACACAGGAACATGGTGTGGTTGGTGTCCGAGAGTGTCTTATGCCATGAAACTGCTATCCGAGCAAACAGATGCAGCGGTTTTTGTAGCTATTCACAGAGCGCCTGTTGGTTTACAAGATCCCTATATCTATGAAGATGCTGATGAATTAGAACAACTTATAAATACTCCAGGGTATCCAAAAGGCTTTATTAACAGATTAACTCAATGGGATTTTCCTGAACCGGATAATGTAGGGCAGGCTATTGCCTTTACTCAGGGTGCAAATCCAAAATTAGGGCTTAGAATGAGTTCTTCATTAGATGCTAATCAAATATCACTGGATGTCGACGCTTATTTTGCTAATGATTTTGAGGGTCTTAAACTAGTAGTTTATTTACTTGAAAATGGATTGATATATCCCCAAGTTAATTATACTTCATATTATGGAGGTGAAAACCCCATTGAAAGCTATGTCCATGATTATACGCTTAGAGAGACGCTTACGGATATTATTGGAGATAACATTCCTAGCTCTTCGACTCAGAGAGGATTAGAGTATAATAAAAATTTTACTTTTACTGTACCTGATAATGTTGAAGATGTCAATCAAATAGATTTTGTTGCATTTTTAACAGATGCAGATGGAAATGTTATAAATGTTAGAAGAGCTGCTCTTGGTGAAAGTCAAGAATTCGAAATATTAGAATAGGTTAGCTAGAGCATACTCTCAATACTTTTATCACCCTTTATTTTTTTTGGCACTCGAGGAAAAGTCAGAAGTACTTTTATTTTTTAATATGTACTAATTTTGTTAATTGTTATATATTTCATTTACATAAGATTACATTAGTTAAATTTCGATGATTTTTTTATATTAAAATTTATATGAGTTTATTTCTGTTATGACATCATAAATGATGATTATGTTGAAAATTAAATATACGTTAATTTTAATTTTTTTAGGTTTAAAGCTTAATGCACAAACCTACTTTTCAGACAATTTTTCATCAGGTAACTTAAATAATTGGACACTTATAGATTCCGATGGAGATGGCAACAATTGGTTTACATTCAATACTGGTGTTTCAACTCAAGGAACAGTTGCTACCTCTGCATCTTGGGATTCTAATACAGTTTTGTTTCCAGACAACTGGATGATATCTTCTGCGATAGATTTAACATCTGCTTCAGGCACTATAATACTGGAATGGAAAGCTTATGGGCAAGACCAAAGTTGGGCGCTAGAAAATTATACGGTTTATGTTGC
>CAYNCI010000033.1:0-37129 GCA_964396065.1 uncultured Mesohalobacter sp.
TGTTTAATCAGCTCACTCATAAAGGTTTATAAAATATAACTGTTATTATAAAATGGAGTTAAGTTAAATTGATTTCAAATTGTGTCAAGGCCTCGAAATTAGCAAGCCTTCTGCGAATCTCTTCTTGCTTTAGGTTGAGCATTTTCTCTGTACCGAACTTTTCAACACAAAATGAAGCCAAGTTAGACCCATGAATAATGGCGCGTTTCATATTTTTAAATGAAATATCCTTTGTCTGTGCCATATAACCTGCAAATCCGCCTGCAAATGTGTCGCCTGCTCCTGTAGGATCGAAAACTTCTTCTAATGGTAGAGCTGGTGCAAAAAACATTTCATTATTAAAAAACAATAGCGCCCCATGTTCGCCTTTTTTAATAACAACATATTTAGGTCCCATTTCGCTTATTTTTCTCGCTGCTTTTACCAGAGAGTATTCTCCGGAAAGTTGTCTGGCCTCTTCGTCGTTTATGGTTATCACATCTACTTTAGCAATTACTTCTAAGAGCAGTTCGTAAGTGGTGTCCATCCAAAAGTTCATCGTATCTAATACAATCAGCTTTGGAGATTTCACTTGATTAATCACACTCATCTGAACGGCAGGGTGAAGATTACCTAGCATGACGATATCTGCATCCAGATATTGCTGCGGCACCTCAGGGTCGAAATTCTCGAGAACATTCAATTGTGTATCGAGTGTATCTCTGGTATTCATATCGTTGTGATAAAGGCCTTTCCAAAAAAACGTTTTACCACCTTCAATAATTTTTAACCCATCGATGTTTATGCCGTATCGGTTAAAAATATCAAGATATTCTTTAGGAAAATCGTCCCCAACTACAGAGACTACACCAACGTCTATATCATCAAAGTTTGATGCAGAAAGAGCAATGTAAGTGGCTGCACCACCGAGTATTTTTTCTGTTTTACCAAAAGGGGTTTCAATTTGATCGAATGCGACAGTGCCAACGCACAATAATTTACTCATAAAAACTTTTTTGCAAAGATATGTTTTAATGTTTGAAACGGAAATCAATATGTTAAGGTTGCCTAAAACTTATCGATAAAAATGGAGTGCAAAAAGTGCCTGTTATCGATTTGTATAGGTTTAATTAAAAAACATAAAACCCAATGCAATAATTGCCTTGATGAAGCAACTCGAAGAAGAAAAAGATGAAAAATTCCTTAGTTCTATTGGCGTAAAATCCTCTTTTTATAAATTTATTGCAGTTTAATTGCAATAACAAATCAGTTTATTATATTTGCAACGCTGTTGCATTACTCAATTTGATTAGATTTTTAATCATCATAAAGTAGATGTCACAGCAATTTAAATTTTATTGCAACTAAAATATATGACGACGATAGCAAAATTGAAATCGGATAACCTAGGCGCTTTAGCAAGTGCAATCTGTTTAGTTCATTGTGTAGCCACTCCGTTTATATTTGTTTCCGCAGCGAGCATAGACCATCATCACCATGGCGCAAGTCCATTTTGGTGGAATGCTATAGACCTTGTATTTTTAGTTATTTCCCTTGCCGCCATTTACTGGTCTGTAAAACCTTCTACAAAAACCTGGATGAAATTTGGGCTGTACTCAAGCTGGGCATTATTGGCTCTATTAATTTTTAGTGAAAAACTAGATGCGATTCACTTCCCTGAAATACTTATGTATATTCCTGCATTTAGTTTAATTGTGCTTCATTTATACAACAAAAGGCACCACCAGTGCGAAGATTCCAGATGTCTAATCTAGCCGTTTTTAGTTTTAATTAAAGGTTTTAAGCAGCATAAAAGAGCATAATACCATAATACTCTTCCGATTATTTAGCTAAGGCTGCATTCATTTTGTTTTAAGGGTTATAATTTTTATTTAGTACATGACAAAAATTATATTAACCTAAAGTAATAAAATCAGTTCTGCCCCTTATCCTAAAGGTAGACTGATTTTACTTAAGCTAAAATTTACGTGATAGACCGCAATAGGGGCTAATTTTTTTAGAATCTGTGCTTCAAGGGCATTAAAGTATGGGACTTTTATTAGTATATTTAAATCCAAATTTTTTATAACACATAAATCTTAAACTTTAAAAAAAGAATGAAAAAAATTAGTCTTATCCTCATCGCCTTTATGATGAGTTTTCCACTATCCATTTTTGCCAACGAAGGCATGTGGTTTTTAATGCATATCGAACGTTTAAACTATCGGGATATGCAGAAAATGGGGTTACAACTCACACCTGAAGAAATTTACAGCATTAATAACCAAAGCCTTAAAGACGCCATTGTACAGTTTAACGGCGGTTGTACAGCAAGTATCATTTCAGATACAGGTTTGGTGCTTACCAACCACCACTGTGGTTACAATGTTATTGCAGAACTTTCTACGGCAGAAGAAAACCATTTAAAAAATGGCTTTTGGGCAAGCAGTATGGAAGAAGAGCTAAAGCCACAAAGACTTTCAGTCCGGTTTTTTGTGCGTATGGACGACGTCTCAGAACGTATCCTTTCCAAACTAAATGAAAATATGACTGAAAGCGAAAGAGAAGCAACAATAAACAAAGAAATTGCAAAAATTGAACAGGAAAACAACGAAGGTGGAAAATACACCGTTTCTGTGCGTTCGTTTTACCAAGGGAATGAATTTTACTACTTTGTGTACCAAGATTACAACGACGTAAGATTGGTCGGTACTCCACCGGAAAGCATTGGAAAATATGGCGGAGACACAGACAATTGGGAATGGCCGCGCCATACCGGAGATTTCTCTCTATTCCGCGTGTATGCTGATGCCGATGGAAACCCGGCACCTTACTCAGAAGACAACGTGCCACTAAAATCGGATTACCACTTGCCTGTTAATATCAAGGGTGTTAAAGAAAACGACTTTGCCATGATTCTGGGTTATCCCGGTAGAACAAACCGCTGGATGCCGGCAGAAGGTATTGAGCAAAATGTAAATTATGCTTACCCTGCTTGGGTGGAAGGTTCTAAACTTAGCATGGATGTCATGAAAAAATATATGGACGAGGATGAAGAAGTTAACTTGATGTATGCTTCCTTGTATGCCGGAATTGCCAATTATTGGAAAAACAGACAAGGCATGATCGATGCGCTAACAAAGCATAAAACTGCAGAAGCTAAACGCAAAATCGAAAAGAAGTTTGACAAATGGGCCAATACATCTGCCAACAAAGACATGTATGGCGAGGTAATTTCGAACATAAACAACTATTACAGCTTAACAAACGAAAAGTCTAAACATGATAATTACCTCATCGCTATTTTACGTTCTAGTAAATTTTCTGTGTTGCCTTACCGTTTAGGCAATGCGTTTAAAAATTATGCAGAGGCCAACGCGGCTAAACGCCAAGAGATGTTACCGAGATTGAAAGGATTGATTTCGAGCCAATACACCAGTTACCATTTGCCTCTTGAAAAAGATGTTTTGGCCGAACAGTTGAAATTATATACTTCAAAATCTAACTATTCTCTTCCGGAAAGTGCAGTGGAAATTGGAAGCAAAGAAGATGTAAATGCCTACGTCAACGCCATGTTCGAATTAAGTTTATTTGCGTCTAAAGAACGTGCTGAAGCCTTTCTGGAATATCCAAACATGGAGTTATTAGAGAATGATCCGCTGTTTAAATTATCATCCGAACTACTTGCTAAATACAGAGAACAGCCGGAAGAACTTGTTCAGCCTACAAACGACTTTCAAAAATCCTTTAGACGTCTTGTTGATGGTTTACGCAAATCCGGAATAAGTAAAATTGAATACCCGGATGCTAACTCTACGCTGCGTTTAACTTATGGAAAGGTAAGAGCTTTACCAAAAGACCCTAGAAACGATGCAAAGATTAACAACTATACCACTTTTAAAGGAAAATTAAATAAGTATATCCCTGGCGATAAAGAGTTTGACATGCCAAAAGACATGTTAGAAATGGGTACAAAAGATTTTGGCCGTTACGCCAATAGTGATGGTGAATTGTCTTTAAATTTCCTTACAGACAATGATATTACGGGTGGTAATTCCGGCTCGCCGGTACTTAACGGCAATGGAGAACTTATCGGTTTAGCCTTTGATGGTAATATTGAAGCTATGGCTGGTGATGTTATTTTTGATAAAAAACTTCAACGTACCATAAACGTAGATATTCGTTATGTGCTATGGTTGATTGATAAATACGCCGGTGCTAAGCACATCGTAGATGAATTAACTCTTGTAGAATAACAACCTTATTTTAGAAAGCTGTCTCATATAACTTAAACATCAAGTTTTGAGACAGCTTTTTTATTGATTATACCGAAATAAACTCGTGATGTTTCTAACTATACTGCTAAGCTGAAATAATGTAGATAAGTAAATCCATCATTACAACTCTATTGTGCCTGTCATATACAACTTACCTTTCCCGCTGATCTCTACTCGTGGCGGTGCATATTTACATAAAAGTTGTCCTTTCCTTTTAGACAATTGTACTGCAGACAATTCTGTTTTGTTTAGTTTTTTAGCCCAAAACGGAGTCAAGGTTGTATGTGCAGAACCTGTTACAGGATCTTCGTCTACACCAACCTGAGGTCCAAAAAAGCGCGATACAAAGTCAACCGAATTTCCTTTTGCAGTCACAATAATACCACGAGCATCTATTTGCGAAATCTTAGAAATATCGGGTTTTAAACCGGCTATTTCTTCTTCATTTTTAAAGACTAAAAGATAGTCTGTTTTTCCCTTAAAAACAGATTGAGGTGCAATGTCAAAACCATTTAGCAAATCTTGAGTCAAGGTTGCCGGTATCATATCGTCTGCCGGAAAATCTAAGGAAATGAAATCGCCTTTTTTAGTCACTTTAAGTTTCCCGCTTCGCGGTGAATGAAATTGAATCTCATTTGCATCATGCCCTTCGTGATGAAACAACACATAAGCCGCTGCAAAAGTGGCATGTCCGCACAGGTCGACTTCAACTGTTGGCGTGAACCATCTTATTTGGTATTCATGTCCTTTTTGGACGTAAAAAGCCGTTTCAGACAAGTTGTTTTCCATAGCAATGTTTTGCATTACTTCATCGCTTAACCATTGGTCTAATGGGCAAACGGCTGCCGGGTTACCACCAAACAATTTATCTGAAAATGCGTCTACTTGGTAAATTTTGATTGTCATGTTATGGATCTTTCTAAATACCTACTGGGAAATTTATCCTTGCTCATTAATACCTCCAACTTGTTAAATCTGCTCCTTTAGGGGCGACATTCTTCACATTGTCTACATACTTTTTGATGAACATACGGTGGTAACGTAAACGACTAATGTGATTAGGATTCTCTTGATCGCCATTCCAACAATGCTCAGCGCGATCACCATAATCGACTTCGCCATTGTAATAAGGTGCTGTAGTTTCGGTTAAAATTTCTTCGGCTAAATAGACGGCATTATTCAAATAGTAGTTATCCATATCGCCGCAGTACAAGTGGATTTTATACTCCCAATCTTTCCCGTGTTTTGCCCAATCCCGTTTTAAAATATAGGCAAGGTCATAATTTTCTTTCCAATAAGCCGCTACCTCTTTGTCTATTTCGCCGGTAAGTCGATTCCAGATGCGTTTAGGGTAGCCTTCTTCGCTAATAGGAGAATACGTCGCTTCCCAAATATCCCATTGCTGTCCGGAACGACCTTTACTCCCTAAAACCAATTCGCGGTAATTCATGTCTCTTAAGGTGGCATCGACATTACCTAAATAGTCCCGATGGCCCGCAACCAATGTTTTTCTAAAAGGCCCTTCATGATAGTAGGCGTTGCTGTCTTCATAAATATTGACAAGGCAATAGGCTCTAAAATCTATGGGGTCGGGACAAGCGGCGAAACACATTCCATACTCTTTCGGGTATTTTACCTGGACGGCCAGTGCTTCCCAGCCGCCCGTACTGCCGCCATACACGAAGCGTGACCAGCCTTCGCCAATACCCCTGAACTTTTTCTCGATATGTGGAATTAATTCATACGTAATAGCATCGCCATAAGGGCCTTGCGCTTCGCTGTTTACCGCATACGAATCATCGTAATACGGGGTTGGATGCTGGATTTTAATCGCTATCACTCGTGGAAAATCCGGTCCCGTCCACATTTTATAAAAGTCATACGCTTCTTGTTGAACTATCTTATTGTAGCCTTCTACATTAAAACGCTCGCTATATTCCGGTTCCAGGTTTGGATCAGGCGGCGAAGTTCGAAAACCGTCGAAGTCTTTGGGAAAATGCCCATGCATGATGGCTAAAGGGTATTTTACATTTGGATGCGTTTCCCATCCTTCCGGTAATAAGACATGTGCCCCTAAATACATGTCTCTTCCCCAAAAGTCACTTAGCAATTTGCTTTTTATCTTGATATGTTTGATGTACTTGGTATCTTCTGCTGCTTCGATAGGTGGGATTTTTTGGTCTAAAGATATTTTAAGAGATGGCCATTGCGCATTTAGGATTTCTATTTTTTGGGGTGTGGAATAAAGGTTACCTGGCGCACGATTCCATTGCTGGCCTTCTCCGCGATCCATAGGTAGCTTAACCACATGCCCATCAGCCCGATGAAAGGTTTCGTACTTATGAAATACCACCTGAATGTAAAAGTTACCAGAAGGTAAATCCTGCATGTTTTGAATCGGGTAGCCAAAGGCATCCGCATTAAAACCGATGGTCGTATTTGGCTGCCAATCTTCTACATCCATACCAAAACCCTGACAGGTTGTTGTGTCATCTCGCAACTGAAAACGTGGCTCTGTCTCGTTACTTGGAGAAATCAGGAGTATTAATCTGCCGTCTAAGGCGTCCTCATAATGTTCGCTTGGGTAGGCAATTTGTATATTTGTAGAGCTGTTTATTACAGGTTTGGCGTCTATGCAATCAGCATAAGACTTGTTAGACATGCCGCAAAAACATAACATTAGTAAAAAAGTAAAGGAATATTTCATAAAAGGATTTTAGGGTACAATTTCGCAAAGCAGAGTAACTCCTGCTTAATCTCAAATATACGATAATAAATTTGTAAAGAAATTGTGTTTATTATTTGGAATAGCATTGAATATCAAAGCAATAATCTTAGCATTTCAAATTGAAAACAAATATGATTTTTCCAAATAAAACCTTTAAAAATTGAAAGCTATTAAAGGTTGCAAACAATAAAACCCGATTAATTTTAAAAACTACTTAAAGGTTGAAAAATAGAATTAAGCGTATTGAATTTTTTGAAGAATTCTATGACCTAAGTTGTTTATTCTATTGAATTTATAGACGGATCTGCGTTACTGATGTCAACTACATTTTTCCAATTGCCATCGCTTTGCTTTTTCCAAATCTCCACACCTTTATTAAATATTGTTCTTGTATTTCCTAATGTGTCAACCGGCATGGTCATGTAATTTTTAAAAATAACGTAGCCTAGGTCTCCACTTTTAGAAACATACGCGTCCTGTGGATTCCAATATATTTCGAATCCTGGAATATTAATGGAGCGCTTTACCATGGCTCTAAGCGAATCAATTCCGACGACGGAGGCTTCATTTGGGGACATTAGTATGGCATCGTCTGCCCAATAGGATAACATTTTTTCTACGTCCTTGTCCTTTACAGATTTTGCCCAAGCTCTGGAGAGTTCCATCAGCTTTTCTGCTTCAGCTTCTTGATTTACGACGGGTTCTTTACAGGCATAACTGATAATAATTAGGAATGCCAGACTAATGAGTTGATAGATTTTCATGACTTGAATTTTTATGGTTAATTATAATGCAGTCGCAAGGCTATATCAAAAATAGCTAAAATTCTCAATATTAGGTGTTTGACAAGTAAATAATTCTTCTTTTCAGCATGTGTATACCTTATATATACCAAAAATCTCCTAAATCATATTGTATTTGCGGACTATCAATTTGTAAAAAACGAAGATTAAACCAACTCATACTATAAAAAATGGCACCTCTGCTAACTACTAGTATGTGTTAAAATAGCATTTTTGCTTTTGTAAAGTCATCGAAATGCTTGCAAATTCTCGTTAATTAATACACTATCTTAAAACGCTTAATCCTGTTGTCATTACCTTTTACCAGCACATTACGCTAAACAACGAATCCATCAACTGCAAAGTTCACAAACCCCAGTAAGCAGGAATTCAGCAGAATCAATTTTATAATTAGGTAGAGTAGGCATCTCGATGTCTTGAGGAATACATTGTGTTTTTCCACATTTTTTGCATTGAAAATGTGGGTGAACTTCAGAAGTTTGGGTTGAAGGGTTGTCATTGCGTGTGGCATATAAACTTAAGCCTTCTGTGTTCTTAAAGGTGTGTAAAACACCCTCGCTGACAAGACGTTCTAGAATACGGTAAACAGTCGTCTTGTTCATTTGTCCTTTAAAGTGTTCAACTAATGCAACACTAGAAAAAGCTTCCTCATGCTGTTCAAAAAACGCTAAAATTGCCTTTACAGATTTTGTCTTTCTGACTATTCCCATACTGCAAATTTAATGCATCTATATTGCAATAAAAAATTTATTATTAATTTTGAAAAACAATGTATTTTTACGCTACACCTCTTGGATGTTTTTTGTTGATCGTAATTTGAATAAATCCTCAAAAGGCCTTATTTCCCCTAAAGCTTTATCCTACATCTGTGATTGTAATTTAATTATACTTGGCTTTTACAATAAAACATATTGCCAATTCAACTTAAAAAAATTTTGTGTTGATTAAACTCTCAGGACTTATGAAAAAAATAATTATTCTACTGCTAATAGTTGGTCTATCCGCATGCAACAACAAAGCAGAGCAATCTGAAAATCAAAACGATTCTAAAGAAGTGAATGCTGAAGAACATAACCATCAAAAAACACATAAACATAAGCATCAACATGCGCATTCCGCCAACGACTACATGCACCAATCCTCTACCGAAGAGCTCATTGAGCGATTTGAATCTAAGGGGCGTGACGAGTATCAACAACCTGAAAAAGTATTAGATTATCTTGGAGATTTAAGTGGGAAAACGATTATGGATATTGGCTCCGGAAGTGGCTATTTTTCTGTAAAACTTGCAAAAAAAGCACAGAAAGTGATTGCGGCAGATGTGGACCAGACATTTTTGGATTACATACAGAATAGAATTGAAAAAGATGAAATAAACAATATCGAATTACGAAAAATTCCTTACGACAGTCCCGCGCTTAAAAGCCGGGAAGTCGATATGGTATTTATAGTAAACACCTACCACCATATCGAAAATCGTGAAGCCTATTTTGGTAAAGTAAAAGAAGGTCTCAAAACAGATGGTGAGCTCGTCATTATAGATTTCTTTAAAAAAGAAATACCTGTTGGTCCGCCTGCAGACCATAAAATCGCTAAAGATCAAGTTTTGGAAGAGTTGAAGAAAACAGGGTTTACTTCTTTTGAAGTGAACGACGAATTGCTGCCTTACCAATTCATCATAAAAGCAAAAGGGTAAATTTTTTCACTCCTTAAAATGAAATTTCTATTAAAAGAAATCAATTTGCTTTTGCAAATTAGATAGTTCAACTAAAATTGAATATTATGTTCTATTATTAAAATGCAACAGAAGTTTTAATGAAATTAAAATAAAGAAAGTTGATTTTAAAGCATATCATAAGTCCTATTTTCTGAATGTTTAAATTCATTTTACATACTTCAATTATTTTTAGATTAGTTTTATAGAATATTTTAAGCCTTGTCATCATGTGGTATATTTTTTCAAAAAGCAAGCTATTAGGAGTCTTTTTAGTTTTAAGTGTTGTACTTGTCGCCTGTAATAACAAAAACAACAAACATTCCCATGACCACGGACATAGTCACGCCCATGAAGGTCTGCGCCACTGGGAAATCCCAAGCAAAGATCCTGATAGAATTATTTTAACCTTTAACGGCAATCCGGCAACAAGCAGAGCAGTAACGTGGCGAACGGATTCAACGGTGACTAAGGCTGTTGCACAAATCGCTTTGGCAACGAATAATTCCGATTTTAAAGATGAAGCTAAAACAGTACAAGCCAAAACAGAAGCCTTTGATTTGGGATTATATAAGAGTAATGCTACTCTAAAAGTTCATTACCACAGTGTAAATCTCGATGGCTTAGAACCGGACCAACTTTACGCCTACCGCGTTGGCGATGGAGAAGATATTTGGTCCGAATGGATACAGTTTAGAACCGCAAAAGCTGAATACGCCCCAACAACTTTTGTGTATTTTGGCGACGCTCAAAACGATGTACTGTCCCACTGGTCTCGCGTTATAAGAATGGCATACCAAACAGCTCCTGAAGCCTCTTTTGTAATTCATGCCGGAGACTTGATAAATAGCGCACATAAAGACCAGGAATGGGCAGAATGGTATAAAGCTGGTGGATTTATACATAGCCAATGGACAGCTATTCCGGTCGTAGGAAACCATGAGTTTAGGCCTACGGCAAAAGACGAAAGCAGAAAGTTAGCCATACAATGGCGGCCACAGTTTACCTTACCGGTAGAAAGTTCATTACCTGAGAAGCTGCACGAAACCGTCTACACTGTAGACTACCAAGGTATCCGAATCATAACCTTAAATTCGAATACAGATTTAGAAGCACAAACGGCATATCTGGAGGACAAACTTAAAACCTCTACAGCCAAATGGAACATTATCACCTGCCACCATTCCATATTTTCTCCAGCAAAAGGGCGTGATTTTGAGTTTGCCAGAAAAACCTGGAAACCCTTATTAGACCAATACAATGTTGATTTGGTGTTAAATGGTCACGACCACACCTATGCGAGAGGTCATGCCCCCATGCGAACGACTTCTTCTGCAAAGGATACTGAAATCACTACAGTGTATGTCACTTCTGTAAGTGGACCAAAACTTTACAAACTGGATAAGGAGCAAATAAAAAGATACGAAGAAGATGGCTACACCCCAGATAAAACAGCTGAGCAAACACAGTTTTATCAAGTGATCACGATAGAAGATAATGCCTTAACCTACGTGGCTTACACTGCTACGGGTGAAGAATACGACAGAGCTGTAATTGTGAAAGATTTTGAATCCGGAAAAAAACAATTAAAACAAGAAGTTTCAGACTAAAATACTTTCTGTACTTCTAAAATGCTTAGGCAGAAGTGTGTAAATCTTCTTAATTTGAATGTCAACTACCTTTTAATTGCTAATTTGTAACTTTATTAACTTTTGCAGTAATTATAAATTTATGATGGCAAATCAAAACATAATTTTGATAAAAAGGTTGATTTGTGTTTTAATCTTCTCTATATTTTCAATTCATTCATCATACCCTCAGGCGGTACTTGGTAAGTTAATTGGCAATAATGACAAACAAGTTCCAGCAGAAACAGTTAGAAGCGATGCTTACGGAAGAACCACACCACGTGGAGCTATAAGAGGGTTTTTTAAATCTTTGGCTAAAGAAGATTACAATCGCGCAGCTAAATATATCGATACGAGAGCTTTTAATTCATATAACGATTCTACAGCTGTAGCTAATTTGATTAAAGACTTTGAAAACTCATTAAATAAATATGGAAATATACTTCCTTTAAGTGTTATTGATGATACGCATAATGGCTATGAAGACGATGGCATAGAGCTCAATCTGGAAAAAGTTGGCTCATCCAGAGTAAGCGGTAAGTATATTCCTATCTTGTTAGAGCGTGTTATATCCCTTGATAATCAAAAGGTTTGGGTTTTTTCAAAAAATACCTTCACCCAATTAGCAGACTTGGAAGTCGAATATCGAAACTCTATAATAAACAACGATTACCTTCCTGAAGCGCTATCTAAAAGGTGGAATGGAGCAAGTATAGTAGAATGGTTATTTATGCTATTAATTGCAGTGGGATCCTATTTGATAAGCTGGTTAATAACAATTTTATTTAACCTGATTGTCTCAAAACTTTGGCGTAATTATGAAAAGTCTAGACATGGTAAAGTGCTGCGTACCTTATTTGTACCTTTACGCTTGTTGCTTACTGTGTTTCTTATTGTTCAAGTATCAAGGCGAGTTGGCATGTCTATTATCGTAAGACAAAGCTTTAGTGTCATAAACATGAGTATCCTATGGTTAGCTCTGTTTATATTCTTTTGGCTATTAATAGATACTTTGTTCCATTTTGGCGAACAAAAATTAAGGGATAAAAATAAAACAGGCAGTCTGTCGGCTATCTTATTTTTTAGAACGAGTGTAAAATTCAGCTTACTTGTCATCGCATTTATTATTATCCTGGACACCTTAGGCGTAGACGTCACAACAGGAATTGCAGCCCTTGGAATTGGTGGTATTGCACTAGCGCTAGGTGCTCAAAAAACGGTTGAAAATCTTGTAGGTGGTATTTCTGTAATTTTCGATCAACCTGTAAACGTTGGTGACTTTTGTAAGTTTGGAGAAACAATTGGAACCGTAGAAAAAATTGGCATTCGCTCAACTAGAATAAGAACTCTAAATCGAACCATTGTGACTATTCCCAATGCAGACTTTTCGTCTAGGCTTATTGAAAATTACACGTCAAGAGACCAGTTTTTATTCAATACAAGGATTGGTTTGCGCTATGAAACCACGCACGACCAAATGAAATTTATCTTAAAGGGCTTAAAACAAATGCTGGATAAAAACGAAAAAGTAAACCCTGACCCTGCAAGAGTGCGGTTTGTAGATTACGGTAGTGATAGCCTTATTGTCGAAATGTTTGCTTACATCTATGCTGCAGACTGGAATGAATTTTTAGAAATAAAAGAAGGGCTTAACCTACAAATGGCAAAAATTATTGAAGATAGTGGTAGTGGTTTTGCCTTCCCGTCTCAAACCGTTTATCTTTCAAAAGATTCTGGTATTTTAGATACTATTCGAGCAAAAGACGAATCTTCAAAATAAGATATGCAAAGCCTATAGTTTTACTCAATCAATCTGAGTTCGATATAAGAAGTGCTGATATAGATAGTACACCCTTTGGGACACGAGTATTTTTTTAAAGCTAATATTCGTCGTTAGCAGATTTCAAAAAGAACTAAATTAGTCTAATTCCTTTAGCAGAACTTCCACAGCTTTTTCCAGTTGACTATCTTTTCCTTCTACTAATTCGCCAGGTTGGTTTTTAACTTTTACATCCGGTTCTAATTGTTTGTTTTCCAAATATTCTCCCTTCATATTAACGACACCAACTTGTGGAATACCAAATACAAGGTTAGGATTAATTTGTCTCTCCCACCAAACTGCCGTAGCTGTTCCGGGTACAGGCATTCCCACAATTTTACCAATATCCAAAGCTTTGTAAGTATATGGAAAGAAGTGTGCATCGGAATAGTTTCCTTCTCCAACTACAACTGCCGATGGCTTTTGCCATTTGTTCTGTGGCTCTGAGCCAATGTACTGACCTCGTGGAACTAATTTGACATACATTTCGCCACTTAATAGCGTCGCCAAATCGTCGTGTAACCAGCCACCACCATTAAATCTCGTATCGACAACTACCGCTTCTTTATCATTATAACGTCCTAATAAATCCTGAAAAACTTCTCTAAAGCTGGAGGAATTCATCCCTCTTACGTGTACATATCCTAAACGACCGTTTGACAATTTTTCTGTTGCTTTTCGTCTGGATTTTACCCAACGCTCATACCTAAGATTAGAATCTTGCCCTTGGCTTAAGCCTTTAATTTTTACGTTGTGTGCATTCTTGCCGTCGGCATTTGTAATTTGTAAGACAATGTCTTTACCTGCTTTATGGTCGAGTAGTGGATAATAATTCTGACCCGCTTCAATGGTTTTTCCATCAATTTTTGTGATAATCATTCCCGCTTTAATATCTTGACCCGTAAGTGCTAAAGGGGATTTTTCAATTATTTCGGCAATTTTGATTCCTGCTCCTGTGTAATCATCTTCTGTATAAATGCCCAAAGTTGCTGTTGAGGTCCCTTCAGAATTTCTATGGTTGTAGCGGCAACCCGTATGTGAGCCATTTAATTCGCCTAACAATTCAGACATCAATTCAGCAAAATCACGGTCGTTGTTTATGTACTTTAATTTTTGCTCGTACGCCACTTTAAGCCCATCCCATTCTACACCATGGATGTCTGTTTTATAAAACTTGCGCAACACTTGTCGCCACATATGTTCAAACAAGTATTCTCTTTCGGCTTGGGCATCTAGGTACATTTCTGCTTTAAAACTGATAGGGCTTGATTTTCCGCTTTTGGTATCCACTTTATAAAATCGACCTCGAACCATAACGAACAGGTTTTTACCATCTTTGTCCATGGAGAGAGAAGCGCCACCACCTTTAAAGTTGCCGATAGTTTTGGTCTTTTTTTCACGAATATCCATTTCCCATAAATCGTAAGAGTTGTCTCTACTGGATATGTAGTAAAGGGTTTCGCCATCTGGAGAGACATGCGCATCAGAAATAAATGAAGACGAAATCGTTAATCGTTCTACACGGTCCTCCAGGTTATCCCATTCAATACGACTGTTTTTCTCTTCTTTTTTGTCATCCTTAGACTTTTTTTTCTTTTTGTCTTCAGAATCATCTTGTTTTTCTTCTTTCTGTTGTTCCTTCCAAAGTTTGTATTCGTCTTTAGACAGTTGTGCTTTTTCGTAAGCTTCTCTATTAAGGTATACCGCAAAAACATCTGCTGTAGAACCCCAGCTGCCATGGGATCTGAAACCCTGTTTATCCGAATAATACAGAATCGCCTGTCCATCATTAATCCATTTACCACCAGACTCGGTGTAGCCGCTTTCTGTAATATTTTTAATTTCTTCAGACCCATCTGCTCTTACAAGACCTATTTCAGGAACCCATCTGTTTTTGTCAATAAAATCGACCGCTATCCACTTGCTGTCTGGAGACCAGGCAAAGTACTGATCCCCATCGGAATAGGAGTAATTTTTATCTCCGGGTAAAACGAGTCTGGATTGCCCTGTGCTTATGTTCAGAACTTTTAAAGCCGTACGATTGCTTAAATAGGCGACTTCTTTACCATCAGGCGAATATTTAGGCTGAAAGGTCTCTTCTTCGTTGGCCAATAGTGTTTTTTCTTCCAACAGTGTTGAGGCGTAAAAGTATGGCTCGTCTTCAGAAAGGATTTTTGTTTCGTATAAATTCCAGCTGCCGTTTCGTTCTCCGGCGTAAACCAATTTTTTTCCATCAGGATGAAAATGTACTGAGCGTTCTTGCTCCGGTGTATTTGTAATACGCTTAGTGAGCCCGGTTTCCGTACCGGTTACAAAGACTTCGCCTCGAACTACAAAAGCAATTTCTTTTCCGTTTGGCGACAAAGCCATTTCGCTGGCACCTGAGGTTATGGTCTTCAACTTTTCTACATTGCCTTGCTCGTAAGGTATAGTAATGTTTTTCTTAATAGGATCTTGGCCTTCAACTTGTGTGTATATTTCACCATGTAAGGTATAACACAGTGTGCCATTGTTTGCTAAACTCAAAAAACGTACTGGATGTATGTCAAAGTTAGAAATTTGTTCTGGGGTAGCATTCTCTCCCGGTTTTAATTTCCAAACATTAAAAGTGCCACTTCTTTCACTCAAGTAGTAAATACTTTCTTGGTCGTTTGCCCAAACCGGGTTTCTATCTTCGCCCTGAAAGTCGGTTAATTGGGTGTGCGTTTTTTCGGTTGTATTGTAAACCCAAACATCTCTTGCCACAGAAGACGTATGGTGCTTACGCCAGTAGTCTTCGTAACCTTTATAATCCATATAAAGCCATTGGGAACCGTCTTTTTTTACATTTACGGCATCCATGGGTAAAGGTATCTCTAGCTTAGGTCGGTCTGCATTAAGATTTACACTATACAACTGTGAAAATCTGCCGTATGGGAATTGAGAATTTTCAGCATTCATTTTTCGGCTTGATGTAAAAAGTACTTTGGTGCCATCTGCTGTAAAACTCTGTGGAATATCATTCGAGGAATGATAGGTTAGCCTGCTTGTTTCAGCATTGTCTGTATTGTACAAAAAAATGTCAAAATTACCATAACGATCAGATGCAAAAGCAATATGCTTACTGTCTGGCGACCACACCGGTTCATACTCATAGCTCTCGTCGATACTTATAGGAATGGCTAGAGATGTGTTGTTTTCAACAAAATAAAGATTGCCTTTATAACTGAATGCAATCTTATTGCCGTCTGGAGAGATTTGAGCATATCGGATCCACTGCGGCGAAGACTGAGAAAACAGTTGAAGGCATAAAACTAAACTTAAGAAAAGTAGAAGATTTTTCATGAATTATCAATTTAAATCTAAAAATAAAGAATCTAACGTACGAAGCATGTGCATTTTTTAATAAATTAAAAAAGAAAGCTGAAAATCATTAGGGATATTTATAATTTACATAAAATATTTTTAGAGTCTTTTAAAATGATTATTTTTGCAACAAAGTTGCGTTAAGAATTTAGCCGCTCTTTTAGTTTGTAGTATAATTGATTTTTAACCTCATGCCAAAAAAGTTTATATACCTCGTTTTAGCTGTTTTTTTCTCATTTAACTTGATAGCTCAGAGCTCTATAAAAGGAAAAATAACAGATACGGAAGGTAAACCTCTAAGTGGTGTAAATGTATTATTACACCAAAGTCAAACAGGTAGTATTACTCAAAATGATGGAACATATGAGATTATAATACCATCAAGTTTAAAAGTAATTACCTTAGAGTTTAGCTTTATTGGCTTCAGGACACAGGCTGTAACAATTAATCTTACTCAACATAAATCTTCGTCACAAACCCTGAACATTCAACTTGAAGAATCTCAATTGGAACTGGAGGAAATAACAGTTACTGCAGGCTTTATCAAACAAAAGGATAAAGTCCCCTATCCTATTGAAACCATAAAGAAAAAGGATATAGTGACTACGGGTGAAGTAAATTTTGCAAGAATCGTATCACGAACCCCGGGTGTGTATTATACCAACTTTGGCCTTGGTGGCGGACAACCCGTTATCCGTGGCTTAACCAATACCAATTTGGTAACTTTAAACAATGGCATAAAGCAGGAAGCATTTCAATTTTCCTCTAATCATCCTTTTCTGATAGATGAGCACACCGCTTCTCATATTGAAATTATCAAAGGCCCAGCCTCATTGCAATATGGCTCGGATGCCGTTGCTGGGGTAATAAATATTGTAAGAGAGCGCCCCGGCAAACCGCATAGTGTTAAAGGTGATGTTGTGTCTCAGTACCACAGCAACACCAATGGTTACTTGAACAGTGTAGGGCTTAAAGTTGGCTTAGATAAATTATTCTTTGGGGTACGGGGCAGTATAAAATCTCACGAAGATTACACCGATGGCGACGGTAATGCCGTGGACAATACGAGACTAAACGAAAACAACCTGAGCTTAAATTCAGGCTATCGGTCAGATTATGGGTTATTTACTTTAAATTACAACTATACTGGTGCTGAATATGGTATACAGAATGAACCACAGATTAGCCTGTTCAATAATCCATTGGCTTCAACTTTATTGACAGAGCAACGACAAAATGAAGTATGGTATCAAGATTTGCAAAATCACCTCATCTCGTCTAATAATACGGTCTTCTTTGGGAAAAACACATTGAATATAGACTTAGGCTACCAAAGCAATAGTCGTGAATTGATAGCCGGAGGCATTAATGCCTTGGATGAATTGATTGCGCCTCAAGTGGTTGACATGAAGATGAATACTTTTACATACAACACAAAATATAAGATTAAGAAAGGTGAGCACAACTTGATATTTGGTCTAAATGGGGCTATCATAGATAACGAAGCTGACGAAACCAAACCTAATATCCCGATGCCCGATGCCAAAATAAATGATATTGGTCTGTATGCTATTGGAGATTTTCAACTTAATGAAAATTTAATCCTTACAACAGGTGTTCGTTTTGATAATAGGACATTAGAATCCTTTCCTTTAGCAACCGCAGACACAGACAGGTTTACCATAGATAACACCTACAATAGCGTGAGTGGCTCTTTAGGGGTGACCTATAATTTAACTAAAAATCAATTTTTGAAAGCAAACCTGGCACGTGGTTTTCGTTCACCAAACATACCGGAGTTAACTCAAAATGGTATTCATGGCGGCAGGTATGAACGTGGTGACCCTAACCTGAACGCTCAGAGCAATTATCAATTGGATCTAACCTATCATTTGCATACCACCTGGGCGACAATTAATATTGCGCCGTTTTATAATTCGATAAATAACTATATCTATCTTGTACAAACCAATGAAGATGCGCCCCTTGGTGGTGGTAAAATTTTTCAACATGTGCAAAACGATGCTGATCTTTGGGGTGGTGAGTTGGCTGTAGATATTCATCCTTTAGACTGGCTAGGTATACATAGCAGTTATAGTATGATACGCGCCGATATTACAGACAACTCAGAAGGTGTTGAGCATCCTACCTTTACACCGCAGGACCGGTTGACAGGAGAAATTAAAATTCAACAAAAAGAACTTGGCTTTTTTAAAAGACCCTTTATTTCGGTGGAAGTGATGCACTTTTTTGAACAAAACAGAACTGGACAGAATGAAGCTGCAACACCTTCATTTTCTTTACTTAATGCCAGAGTGGGAACAAATTTAAACATTGGCAAACAGGATATAGAGCTTTTTATTACAGGAAACAACCTTGCAAACAAAACTTATATTGACCATCTATCCGTTACTAAACCTCTAGGAATAAATATGGTAGGACGAAATATTATGTTTGGATTACGACTGCCTATTAGCCTTAAAGACTAATTATATCATGGTTTCAAAAAGTCGATATTACGCTTAAGGCCAGAAAATTTTGTGCGTTTGACAGCAGATTTTCTAAAGATTTCTCCAAAAACCTCTTCAGTTAAATCTTCCCATTCCTTCTTGCTATAGTTAAGTAATTTTTCGTTGGGATGAAATAAGGGTTCGTTGTGGGATTGGCTAAATCGATTCCAAGGACAAACGTCCTGACAAACATCGCAGCCGAACATCCAGTCGTCAAACTGGTTTTTAAAACTTGTGGGGATTTGGTCTTTTAATTCTATGGTGAAATAAGAAATACATTTGCTGCCGTCTACGACATAAGGCTCAACTATGGCTTGGGTTGGACAGGCATCGATGCATGCAGTGCAACTCCCGCAATGGTCTGTAACGGGTGTGTCGTACTCTAATTCCAAATCGATAATCAATTCGGCGATAAAGTAAAAAGAACCCACCTGTTTGGTCAATACATTCGAGTGCTTACCCATCCAACCTAAGCCTGAGCGAACGGCCCAAGCTTTGTCCAGCACCGGAGCAGAATCGACAAAAGCTCTGCCATGCACCTCTCCTATTTCCGATTGAATGCTCTGTAAAAGTGTTTTCAACTTTTTCTTTATCACAAAATGGTAATCCTGTCCGTAAGCGTATTTGCTTATTTTATAAGTATCGTCTTTTTGAAAATCCTTTGGATAATAATTGAATAAGAGCGAGACCACGCTTTTGGAGTCTTCCACAAGTTTAGTCGGGTCAAGGCGCTTATCAAAATGATTTTCCATATACTGCATTTCGCCATGCATATTGTCTTTTAACCATCGTTCTAAACGTGGCGCCTCCTCTTCTAAAAATTCAGCTTTACTTATACCACAGGACATAAACCCTAACTGCTTTGCTTCGGACTTTATAAATTGAGAGTAAGTATGCTTTAAAGAAGATTTCAAATTGTAGATTTACCTTTCAAAATTAAAGGATTTTTAGTTATTAACTTTACTGTTTTTGCAGGAGTTCTGACAAATTTCATAAAATTATTAGGAACCGAATCCTGTTAAACCCTCTTTAATCAACATAGTGTAAAATTGTAATTAGATTTATTTAACATTAGGAGTTGGTAGGAAATTTAAAGGCAATGTTGTTAAATTAAAGTAACACTTGTACAGTTAATATTCAGCCAAATTATGACTTTTCAGGTCGTTATTAGAATTAAATTCACAACAATCTAAAATATTACACATGTCTAGAATATTTCTCGTTTTATTCCTGTTTTCCGGATTTATTGCAAATGCACAACAATCTTTTTTTGTTCAAAGTGACTTCGTCCCGACTGAAATACCTATCAATCAATCCGATAGACCAAACAAGGAAACTTTTTTGGATTTAAATGTTGATGGTTTAGAGGGCTTTTTGTCCAGTGTTAATACTAAAGCGACGGACGCTAATCATATTATTAGTTTACCTGATGGAAATGGGCGTTTAATTGAATACAAAATTGCTGAAGCCTCTGTCTTGGAAGATGATTTTCAGGCCAACTTTCCCAATATACGTAGTTTTAAAGGGCAAGGCATAAGCAACCCACAAGAAACCATTAGGTTTAGTGTTACGCCACTAGGCCTTCATATCATCATTTTAGGGACCTCAAAAGGGACTCAAATTATAAGGCCATTTGACGTTTCTAGAAATTTGTACACCTCTTATCACCTAAAAGACCTGAATACTCACGACCATTCTTTCGAGTGCCAACTCATAGAGGACGTAGCCATGGAAAATAATGCAGAGTCGCTAGACCTCCAAACCTTTAATGCAAATGATGGGATCCTTAGAAACTTTAGAATTGCAGTGTCTGCTACAGCAGAATACAGTGCTTTTTTTAACAGTGACATCAATAATGTAATTTCTGCGATTACTATAGCCGTTAATAACGCAAATGCTGTGTTAGAAAGGGACTTATCTGTCACTTTAACTCTAATGGACAACACAGGATTAATTTTCTTTGACCCTGCAACAGACCCTTTTACAAATTTTGATAACGTTGCATTATTAGACGAAAACCAAGCGCTTGTTGATACTGTTATCGGCGATGCTAATTACGATATTGGTCATGTCTTTAATACTGCTGGTGGCGGTGTTGCGGGTTTAAATACTTCTTGCGTATCTGGTTTTAAAGCTTGGGGTGTAACAGGAGCTACAAGTGCTACAGACCCTCGTTTTCTTTTTGTTTTTTTACATGAACTTGGGCATCAGTTTGGATCACCGCATACTTTTAACGGCAGCGAAGGCGGTTGTGGACCTAATATTTCTCCGTCTACAGCGTTAGAGCCCGGAAGTGGTACTACTCTAATGGCCTATCCTGGTTTATGTGGCATTCAAAATGTTATTAATAATGCTGCCGGAGATTTGTATTATCATCAGATAAGTTTAGCCACGATGTGGAACCATATTCTAAATTCAGGAATTTGTCCGATAGACCAGACCGTAACAGGAAACTCTGCTCCCACAGCAGATGCTGGCGCAGATTACCTTATACCTCAAGGCACGCCTTATAAGCTGGTTGGAAATTCAACAGATACAGAAGGAACAGGTTCTCACACCTACACTTGGGAACAATACGATTTTGGTCCGGCTGGCGCACCAACAGATACTACGGAGTTTGGCCCTTTAGTCAGGTCTTTTGAAGGCACCACAAACCCAGTAAGATATGTGCCAAATTTAAATGATTTAGCGGCTAATCCAGGTTCGCAAACATGGGAAAGACTGGTCACAGTGGATAGAAATATCAACTTTAGGTTAACCGTAAGAGATAACGATGCCAATGGCGGACAAACTGCAGTCGATGCCATGCTTGCAAATGTAACAACACTGGCAGGGCCTTTTGAAGTAACCTCACAAAGCACACCTAACCAAATAATCTGGACACCCGGCACTACTGAAACCATTACGTGGAATGTGGCTGGAACAGATGCAAACGGTATAGATGAAGCTTTTGTAAACATTTTACTTTCTACAGACGAAGGCCTTACATTTGATACTGTTCTAGCTTCAAATACACCTAACGATGGTGTAGAAGATATTATAGTACCTAATATAGATGCAACAAAGTGTAGAATCATGATAGAAGCTGTGAATAATATATTTTTCAATATAAACGAAGCTTACTTTGCCATTGGCAATTACAGCTACGGAGAAGTATGTGAAGACTATACCTTTAATCCAAATACTTTTATTATAGAAAACGCTTCCTCTTACAATGCCATTCCCTTTCAAATTACGGATAGTGTGGAAATCCAAGATCTTAATTTTAATGTAAACATCTCTGGTGCTGAGAATAATGGCTTTTTAACATATGGCTTTTCTCCACCTTCTGGCGGATTTTACGTATTAGGTGTTTACCCTTGTCCGGGAACAAATGGTATAAACTTAACTTTTGATGACGAAGGAAACCCTATAGATTGCTCAGACCTTTCTTCCGGCGCAAACGTCCTACCCTCTGATCCATTGTCTGTTGTAGACGGAGAAAACGCTCAAGGCAACTGGACTTTTTGGATAACTGATGTTAATGAAGATGGTGTAACATCCGATATTAACTCGTTTACGTTAAATATTTGTAGCATTGGCTTAGTTCCTAATTTATCGGTAGAAGAAAATACAATAAAAGAAGTAAGCATTTACCCTAATCCTAATTATGGGACTATTAATCTAAGCTTAAATTCCTCTTCGACCGAAGACCTAAACATTGAAGTCTTTGACTTATCAGGTAGACGATTAAAGACTATTTCATATGCTGCACAGCACATATTTAATAAAAGCATTAATGTAACTGATTTGGCGTCTGGAATTTACATTGTAAAGGTTAATCAAGGAAACAATAGCATATCTAAAAAGTTAATTATAAAATAACTCAGAAAGCTATAAGTTGAAGGGATTTGTAATTTAATCTTCTTCGTAAATAAAAATAGATTCGATTTCTGTTTTAAACAACCGAGAAAGTTTGATGGCGAGTACCAAACTCGGATCAAACTTTTCTTTCTCTATAGCGTTAATAGTTTGACGAGACACTTCTACAGCTTCGGCTAAGCTTTGCTGTGTCAAATTATGTTCGGCACGTAATACTTTTAACCTGTTTTTCATGAGTATCTCTTTCTGTTTACAAACAAGGCTATCATGTAGGTAACCCCTATAAATCCAACAAGAAAACCAATTTCAGCATCAAAAGGAATCATATTGGTCTGATCTAGTAGAGAAAAACTCAAACCGAAGACAACAGCTAGGCCAAGAGTAATGGCCAAAGACTCGATATGAATTTTACGTTGTAATTCGTCCAAAGAATTAAAGAAATTTCTATTCGCAATAATCATCATAACCCCATTTAGTAGGTTAACAATAATAGCAAATGTTGTAAGAAATTGATGGTCGTCCCAAATAAATATGGGTCCAAAGGTTGCTACGGCCAGAGTCGCCACCCATGACCATGTCCACAATGCTAATTTTTTTGTTGAAAGATTCATGATAAATGTAATTAAAGTTATACAAAATGTAAATAACACTTTACAAATATAGGTTTTATTTTTAGATGTAAACAAAACTTGACATTCTTTTTTGAAAATTATATTGAAATAGACTTACGCATTTTTATTACCTTGCGGAAAACTTTTTTAATTATGAGATTTATAGACTTGCGTTTCTTGGCGATACTTTTATTTCCGTTATTTCTTATAAGCTGTGATAATGAACCTCTACCTGATGATTTTGAATTAAATGACCCGAATTCTGGAAATGGAGACCAAAATGAGTTGATTGGTAACTGGGAAATTCTTAGTTATGTATCTGACGTAACAATTACTGCCACTGCTGAAATTAATGGACAAACCCTATCACAGGACAGTACGATTTTAACTTCCTACAACACCGGAAACATTACTATAAATTTCAACGAAGATTTTACTTATTTTTCCTCCGGAGAAGGTTTATTTGATGTCGTTACAGAAGTTGATGGTATAGAAGTTGGCTCAGAAACAGTTCAAGAACCTTTTGACACCACACAAGGCAGTTGGTCTTCTAATGGAAATAACTTGATTCTATCAGACAGCGCCCAAGACTTGTCTATCGAATTTACAATTACATCGCTTACAGAATCTACACTTGTACTTACAGGCGTATTAGACGAAGGCTTTTTAAATGACATTGGACTGCCTGACGGCTTTCCGGACACCGGAACAACTATTTCCGGAAGTGGTACTTTAGACATGACACTTACCAAAGTTACAGACGAGTAAAAAACTGGTGTTTTAATTAAAGTCATTTATACTTTAACCGCTTTTTTTTACAATACAGCTAGCTTAACTTGTATTTCGGTTTAAAAAGATATGCTATTGAGTATATGTTCTGTAATATTGAAAAAAAGTTTATGGACTTAGCTGATACTCTAATCATTATACATGCAAGCCTTGGAGGTATTGGATTACTTTCCGGTATTGTAAGCATGTCTAGCAAAAAAGGCCGAAAGCTGCATAAAACCTCTGGAAAAATATTTGCTTTTTCTATGGTATTAAGCTCATTAATTTCAATTCCTGTTTGTTTCATGCCTGGTCACGAAAACATGTTTTTATTTGCTATAGCTGTTTTTACAATTTACTTAGTGTTTAGTGGTCAACGAGCTTTACTATACAAATTAAAAAATCTGGAAAATATACAAACTTGGAAAGATTGGTTAATTAGCCTAGTGATGTTTGCCTTTGGAATCGCTCTAATCATAGAAGGTGCTTTTAAAGTGTTATACCAAAACGGACCAACAGTATTGTTTTACTTTTTTGGATTGTTAAGTGTATTTTTAGCTATACAGGACTTTAGGTTTTTTGCTAGAAAAAACAAATCTGCAACAGAATTTATAGAAAGGCATATCGGTCAGATGTCGGGTGCATTCACTGCTTCTTTTACAGCCTTTCTAAGTGCTGGCCTTCAGCTTAAACATTGGCTAGTATGGATTTTACCAACACTTTTTATTACCATATGGATTATATATTGGACAAGGAAGTACAAAAGTCCTAGGACAAAAACAAGTTGAAATGGTACTCATAATATCATGTCGATATGTTATAAAATCTAAAATTCTGTAGTTGATGTTGTTTAAATCACTAATTTTAGATTAAAATGAAATATTCCATATTTTTTCTAATTCTTTCTCAACTTCTATATTCTCAAAGTATGGACATCGTTGGGGTGAGCAGAAGTTCAGCTAATGGCGGTGAAGTATATTTAGCTTCAATAGACCCTAGCAATGGTTTGGTCCAAGATATTTCTTCCAATTCGTATTCTAATGTCATTGCTAATTTGAGCTACACGGTAAACCCGGCCTTAGATGTTTTCTATTATTCAGACGACAACGCGCTTATTGGAATTGATATGAACAATGGTGCATTAATTTCTAACCCTACAATTTCAACAAGCATTCAACCGTTTTACCAAAGTTTTATTTATAATGAACTTACACAGGAAATCGTTGGTTTAGAAAGAGGTCCAAATAATGGTGGTGAAGTGTACTTGTCAAAAATTAATCCTGTTACAGGTATCGTTACCCCAATTTCTCAAAATTCCATTACAAATTCCATTACCCTAAATGGAGGGCAGACTTTAGATTTGGCTAACCAGTGGTTTCATTTTGTGTCGAATGGAAGGTTATATACTATAGATATTGCAACAGGTAATACTTTATACAACCCATTGATCGACACAACGACAGCACTCTTTTTTGATAATATTGTTTATAACGAATTTGATGGGAATATTTACGGATTAGCTCGTAATTCCAGTCCTGCAGAAATTTTCTTAGGCAAAATAAATCCTATTGATGGAACAATTACTTTAATTTCTCAGGCATCCATCGGTCAGTCCATTACATTAGCCGGTGCAACAATCAATCCCTTTACCAATACCTATTTTTATAAAGCCAATGGTACCTTTACAGGTGTTGATATTGGTACCGGAACAATAACAAGTAATCCCGCAATAGACTATTCCCTGTCAAACGGAGATTTTTTTGATTATTATTACTACCCAAATGAGAAAATTTCATTGCTGTCTAGCACAAGCTTTTCATCCAAACTAGATTTCAAGTTTTTCCCAAACCCATCGATTGATTTTATTTATATTGAAGATAATTCTTATGATAAATTGGACATTATGGACATCTCAGGTCGAAAACAACTTAGTTTAAGTTCGAAGGCCTCTCGTGTCAATATTTCTCAACTACCACAAGGGATTTACATTGTTAAAGCCTACTTCGGTAAAAAGTCTGTCGTAAAAAAACTCATCAAACAATAATCTTAAAATTCCATACTTATTACTCCTTTATTTAAACTAGAGAGATTTCTGATAATATATTATTGAACTTACAACTTTTACCTTTCTATTATTTTGAAGTTGAAATTTATACTGCTTATAAAAATTGTTTTTTTTAAATTAATACCTTTGCATCGCTCAGGCTATAATACTACTAGCGTGAATAACTCTTTGAATAATAAAACTCAAACTATTTTAGGTTGAATTGAAACTGACTTCGCAATGTATACAAGTAACGAGAAACTAAAAGAACTTCAATTCAACAGTGGTTTTGAAGCTGTCGAACATTTAAAACGCTTGTCGTTTATTGTAAATGAGTTAGACCAGCACTTCAAACTTAATAAAGATAAAAAAGTACTTGAAATAGGATGTGGAAATGGGAGGGTTTGCAAAGCCATAGCTTCTCAAGGTTACAAAGTAAAAGGTGTTGATATTGATAATAGCAGTATAGAACTGGCCAAATCTACAAATGATTTTCCTAACTTAGAATTTGAAGCAATACCCGCAGAAAAGCTTGATACGAGAGAAAGCTTTGATGCGATAGTGTGTACTGAAGTACTGGAGCATTTGGCTGAACCGGAAGTTGTATTAGAATTTGCTAAAAACAGGCTTAATCCTAATGGAGTATTGATAACTACAGTGCCTAATGGCAAAGGGCCACGTGAGGTATTGATGACGCAACCTATGCAGTATCTTGAAAAGAAGAATTTAGGCAAAGCACTTCAAAAAGTAAAAAATTCTATGGGTTATGGTTATGGAACTCCGCAAAGTAGCAACCCAAACCTTGAGCATATTCAGTTTTTTTCCAAAAAGGAAATTATTTTAATGCATAAAAAACATGGATTTAAATTAAAAACATTTAAAAAGTCTGATAGTATTCGTAATGTTTTTCCTTATTCTTTGCTTACTAAAAAAATAAGGCCACTAGAAAAACTTGATTGTAAAATAGCAGATTTTTTACCAACACCTTTGGTTTCCGGCTTTTACATGTCATACACAATTGAACTATCGAGTAATTAAGATGTTTTACTAAGTGGTTTACTAGAAAACCTTAAACCCCATATTTCCAGCTACTGCCTTTAAGTTGAAGAGCTGTTCTCAAAATATCTTTTTGGCTTACAATACCAATAATTTTATTGTTTTCGACAACAGGAAAACGCCTGTGTTTTGATGCTAAAAATTTGTTAGCAGCATCAAATAAGTTTACATCGGGAGATATAGTTTCTACATTTTTTGTCATATATTTTTCAACACTCGTATCCTCCATAGGCATGTTGTAGTAGCGACTTTCTGAGATTTGCTTGATACAATCCCCTTCGGAAATGACACCTAAAACATGGTGTTGTGCATCTACAACAGGTCCTCCTGAAATACGATGTTTAATCAATTTTTCTACGACTTCAATTATGCTTTGGTCCTTTGTAAACAGGATCATGTTTTTCGACATACAATCCCTTACAGTTATTTTTTCAGCTTTCGCATTTGTATCGCCTACTTGGTTTCCTTGAAAGTTTTTTATAGCCATAACAATTGATTTTGATAATAAAGTAACAAAAAAATTATTATATATTCATCAATATGCTGTTATTTTTTAAACTTATGCAGTATTTTTCTATAAAACTTAAGCTATCAACTATTGTGACAAACCCTTATATGCTACAATTCTCTTACCCAAATATTTCTATAACTCACCCCACTTTGGTCTTGATGATCCTGAAGTTTTATTGGTGCTTCACCATGAGCATTGTTTTTTGGCCAGCCAATATACTCTGTGGTGCCTTCAACTTCAAAATGGTCCTGAATAAGTACACCGTTATGTAAAACCGTTATAGTTGCAGACTTTGTTTTGTTGCCTTCTTTATCAAATTCGGGCTGATGATAAATGATATCGTAGGTATTCCATTCACCTGTTGGCGATGAAGCCATAACCAAAGGGATAGACTGCTTGTAAATAGAGCCTACTTGCCCGTTTACGTAGGTGTCGTTATTGTTATTATCTAAAACCTGTACTTCATATCTATTTTGAAGAAACACACCGGAGTTACTTTTATTTTGCCCTGAAGCAGTACTTTCCGGATTAGAGCGCCATTCCAGATGAAGCTGGACACTTCCAAAATTACGTTTGGTCTGTATATCACCGGCCTTGTCTTTTACAGTCATACTCCCGTCTTCATTTAGAGACCATTTTACCGCAGTTGAATCGACTGAGGATATCCATTCTTCAAAGCTGGAACCATCAAAAAGTACAATGGCATCGGATGGAACACCTGTCTCGGGGTTTATAGTCACTTTAGACGGTTTAGGCTCCCATACTTCAGTTTCTTCAGGTGTTGTGGGTTCTTGCTTTTCATTAAGTACTAATTCGCCTACATCGGTATCCTCAGGTGGTTTGGACTGCTGACAACTCATTATAGCAAATCCCATTAATACAAGCAATAAAGGTTTTATCATGATTGAAGTTTTTAAATTCCTAATATTTTTCTCAAATAATTTTCATCCGTATCGCCACCTCCTGCAAAATCGTCAAAAGCTTTTGTGGTGGCTTCGATGATATGGTTTTGGATAAATGGCGCGCCTTCCCTAGCGCCTTGCTCAGGACTTTTTACCACACATTCCCATTCGAGAACGGCCCAAACGTCACAACCGTATTCGGTAAGTTTGGAAAACACGCGTTTAAAATCGACCTGCCCATCACCGGGTGAACGGTAACGTCCCGCACGGTCTTTCCAATCGTTATAACCACCAAAAGCGCCTTTTTTTCCATTTGGTCTAAATTCCGAATCTTTAACATGAAAGGCTTTGATAAACTCATGATAATGGTCGATGTACTTGATGTAGTCCAGCTGCTGCAATACAAAATGTGAAGGGTCATACAAAATATTAACGCGTTTATGGTTACCTGTCGCCTCCAAAAAACGCTCAAAGGTGTCGCCGTCGTGAATGTCTTCTACAGGGTGAACTTCATAGCAAACATCTACACCAGACTCGTCGAAAGCATTAAGAATAGGTGTCCAGCGGTCAGCCAGTTCCTTAAAGCCTAAATCGATTAGGCCTTTGGGTTGTTGTGGCCAGGGATGCATCACCGGCCAAAGCAATGAACCTGAAAATGTAGCATGAGCCTTTAGCCCTAAGCGTTCGCTGGCTTTGGCAGCAAATTTTACTTGTTGTATAGCCCATTCTGTTCGAGCTTTAGGATTGCCTTTCACCTCATCCGGTGCAAAGACGTCAAACATGAGGTCATGAGCAGGATGCACAGCCACCAGTTGCCCTTGGATATGGGTAGAAAGTTCAGTGATTTCCAATCCGTAGCTATTAACCTTGCCTTTCAGCTCGTCAGCATAGGTTTGGCTTTCTGCACATTTTTGCAAATCCATTAAACGTGTTTCGTTGCTGGGAATTTGAATGCCTTTATAACCTAAATCACTCGCCCACTGACATAGATTGTCAAGGCTGTTAAATGGTGGATTATCATCCATAAACTGGGCTAAAAATATGGCTGGGCCTTTGATTGTTTTCATAAGTTTTCCATTTTTAAATTAACTGATTCACGCAAAGTCGCAAAATCGCAAAGACTTATAGATTATCCTCAATCTCTATCCAAACATTGCCTTTGTGGTGGGATTCTACCGCTTTTTCAATAAAATTCATACCTCTGGCACCATCTATTATGGTCGGAAATTCCCCGTGATCGTAATCTTCTCCGTTCACCGCTTTGGCGACGCCTTTGTAAATATTACCCATGGCATCGAATATACCTTCAGGATGTCCCGGAGGCAGTTTTGTACCATCCAGAGATAAATCAGAATTGTAAGCATGTCCAGGTTTTAAAACCTGCATGGCTTGACCTTCCTGCATATAATACAAGTAATTCGGGTTTTCCTGCTCCCATTTTAAACCGGCCTTGTCGCCATAAATTTTGACAATAAAACTGTTTTCTTCACCTGTGGCAATCTGACTCGTACAAATCACCCCTTTCGCCTGATTGCTGAGCCTGAGCAAAACCGTGGCGTCCACATCCATTTTATTGTCGCTATAGACAAAATTCAGATCCGATAAAACCGATTGAATTTTTAACCCACTAACGTATTCCAACATGTCAAACGCATGTGTGCCTATGTCTCCAAGGCAACAGCTGATGCCAGATTTTTCAGGATCTAATCGCCATGTGGATTGGCGCTGGGCTTCGTTGTGAATAATCGGGTTAATCCAACCTTGGTAATATTGCGCATCCACTTTTTGGATTTTTCCTAATTCGCCATTCTTCACTATTTCCCGCATTTGCCTAATCATCGGGTAACCTGTATAGGTATAAGTCACTGCAAATACCCGTTCATTGTCTTTTAAAGTCTGATACAGGATTTTAGCTTCTTCAAAAGTAGTGGTCATGGGTTTTTCGCAAATCACGTGAAAACCGCTTTCCAACAGCTTTTTTGCCATCGGAAAGTGTAAAAAGTTTGGTGTAAGCACAGAAACCACCTGCATTCGCTGGTCTTCAGGAAGTTTCTGTTCTTTTTCGACCAAAGTGTCTAAGTCTTTGTAAATTCGGCTTAATGGGATTCCTATAGATTTAGCAAATTCTAAACTTTCACTAATATTTTGATTAAATACGCCGCCAACCAGCTCATATTTATCATACATAGCAGAGGCAATGCGGTGTAAAACACCTATCAAAGAATCGCCACCGCCACCAAGAATTCCTAGTTTAATTTTTGAAGACATAATTAAGATTTATATTCTATTTTTTCGTTTTTAAATAAAATGCCAAATAGGACTAAAACAGCCAACGCAAACAATGCAGGGAAAATCCAGATCTCTTTCCAAGCGTGTAAATCGCCATCCATCAAGTTGCTGTCCACCACTTGCCCGGCTACCCAAAATCCTACAAGCATCCCTACACCATAAGTAGCCAAGGTAATGAGCCCTTGAGCTGCGCTTTTATACTTATCGCCGGCTTTGGAGTCGGTATAAATTTGTCCGGAGACAAAGAAAAAGTCATAACAAATGCCGTGAAGCGCAATGCCCACAACTAACATAAAAAACATATCGCCTGCATTGCCGTAAGCAAAAAGCGCATAACGTATCGCCCAGGCCAGCATACCAAAAATCAATGTTTTTTTGAAACCGTATTTGGTAAAAAACAATGGCAACAACAACATGAACAAAACTTCTGAAACCTGTCCTAAAGACGCCCAAGCTGTGGAGTTTTCAACTTTTATTTCTGTGAGAAACGGACTGAGGTTTTGGTAGTAAAATGCCAGTGGAATACATATTAAAACTGAAGACAAGAAAAAGACTAAGAAATTTTTGTCTTTCAATAATTTGAGCGCATCTAAACCTAGAATATCAGAGAGGCTCATTTTTTCACCTTTGTTTTGAGGAGGTGTTTTCGGCAACACAAAACTAAACACACCCAAAACCGCAGAAGCGATAGCTACCATCAAAAAGGTGTTGGACAGCATGCCCTGGGCAATGTTTTCTTCCGAGTCCCACATAAACACTAAGCTGATGATCAAGCCGGCAACTATCCAGCCTAAAGTTCCAAAAACGCGGACATAAGGAAAGAATTTTGAAGGGTCTTTCATTTGACGAAACGAAATAGAATTCACCAAAGCCAATGTTGGCATATAGGCAATCATATAGCCTAAAACGTATGGGTAAAACGTTGAAAAATCTGTAGCATTGGCCATTTGATACATGAGGACAGCACCGATAAGATGGAGCACACCCAAAATACGTTCTGCATTAAAAAACCTATCGGCGATAAGACCAATGATAAAAGGTGCGATGATGGCTCCCCAGGATTGCGTAGAAAACGCCATAGCGGTTTCTGCACCGGTGGCGTCCAGATTATTACCCATAAAGGTCCCTAAAGTCACAAACCAACCGCCCCAAATGAAAAACTCTAAAAACATCATGATGGAGAGTTGCGTAAAACGAAGTGGATTCATAGTAAAATGATTTTTTTAGTTGATGGTTTCAGCAGATTTTAAAAGTAATTGTTTGGTAGCTTCAATGCCTTCTTTTTCAGATAAGCGGTTGCCTTCATATTCTACACCTACAAAGCCTGTATAACCGGAATCTTTTACCAATTGCATAATTCTCGGAAAATCTAATGTGGTTTCATTACCGTTTTCATCAAAATCGTAAGACTTGGCGCTTACAGCTATAGCTTCTTTCAACATCATTTCGATTCCTTGATATTTGTCAGGATATTCTTCTTCGCATTCACCCCAAACCGCACCATCTTTTCGCTTTACACACCAGTTTCCAAAATCGGGTAACGTACCACAATTGTCCCTATTTACATTAGCGATAGCTTCCATGAGCAAAGGCGCATCGGACGAAAGCCAGCCGTGGTTTTCACAAAGGATGTTGATGTTTTTTGTGGCGGCATAAGCAGATAGTTTTTGAAGCCCGTCCACTACAGCAGGTAACCATTCTTCCGGTACGTTGGTGCCAAAGGTGTTCACTCGAATGGAGTGGCAACCCAATTTTTGTGCAGCATCTACCCATTTCTTATGGTTTTCTACAGCTAAGTTTCTTTCAGCTTCATCAGGACTGGCTAAATCGCCTTCGCCATCAACCATGATCAAAACATTTTGCATACCGTGTTTTTGACTTAATACCTTCAATGAATCTATAACTTTTTCAAAGCCTAGACTGTCAATTTGTTTAGCATAAATATGATTGACGTATTCTAAACCTTCAAACCCCATAGTTTTGGAAATTTCAGCAAATTTAAAAGGGTCTACACCTTCTTCATTAAACTTACGGTGCAGAGACCACTGGGCTAGAGACAACTTAAAAAAAGGCGTGTCATTTTGTTTTAGGTTGACGTTTTCGGGCAATTCTTTTTCAGCTTGATCTGCTTTTTTACAACTGAAACTGAGTGTAAAGAACAAAAGGCATAATAAACTTGATGATAGAGAAGATAATTTCATTGAAGATGAATTTAGTAAAGCACTCAAAAATGCTAAAAAATTATGAATTTTTAAAAATTCATGTCCAAAATAGTAAAATAAACCTTAAAAGTGTATTTTTAAGCCATAATCGTTGTAAAGGACACAAAATATGGAGAGAAAAAAAATTGATGCTTCCGAAGAGCAATACGATGCTATTATTGTAGGAACAGGAATCTCTGGCGGTTGGGCTGCCAAAGAGTTGTGTGAAAAAGGATTGAAAACTCTGGTTTTAGAACGTGGTCGAAATGTAGAGCATATAGTAGACTACAAAACAGCTCATATGGATCCTTGGGATTTTCCAAATGGTATAGATGCAACAAAGGAGACTAAAGAGCGAAAATATAAGCAACATCGTACAGGCTATGTCACCCGCGAGCCTCATCAGCATTTTTTTGTAGACGACATCAAACATCCTTATAATGAAAAGAGACGATTTGACTGGATTCGCGGTTATCACGTTGGAGGTCGTTCTTTGATGTGGGGCCGACAAAGTTATCGCTTAAGCGAAATCGATTTCGAAGCCAACAAAAAAGACGGATATGGCATAGACTGGCCCGTTCGTTACAAAGATATTGAGCCCTGGTACGATAAAGTAGAGGAATTTATAGGCGTTAGTGGTGTAAACCTAGGCCTAAAACAGCTGCCTGATCAGAAGCTGCTTAAACCAATGAACCTAAATTGTGTGGAAGAGCACCTTAAAGCTAAAATGAGCGAAAGTTTTGATGATGGCAGGGTTTTGACAATAGGTCGAACCGCACATATTACCGAAGGTACAAAACCCGGTGCCGGCAGAGCCACTTGTCAATACAGAAACCGATGTATGCGTGGTTGCCCTTATGGGGCGTACTTTAGTAGTAATGCGTCGACCTTACCCACTGCGGCGGCTACAGGGAATATGACTTTAAGACCTTATTCCATAGTACATGAGGTGATTTATGACGAACAAACCCAAAAAGCTACCGGCGTAAGAATAATTGACGCAGAGACCAAAGAAAAAGTAGAATTCAAAGCTAAGGTGATTTTTTTATGTGCCTCTGCGATGGCTTCAGCATCAATTTTACTTCAATCCAAATCTAAGCGCTTCCCAAATGGACTAGGTAACGACAGCGATCAAGTTGGGCGAAATATCATGGACCACCATTTTCATGTTGGGGCTTTTGGTGTTGCTGAAGGTTTTGAAGACAAATATTACAAAGGCCGACGCGCTAATGGCGTTTATATCCCACGATTTAGAAATTTAGGAGGAAACACAGATGTAAAAGAGTTTGTTAGAGGCTACGGGTACCAAGGCGGCGCAAACCGTTCTAGTATTTCCGAAATGGTTGCCGAACTAAAATATGGGCCTAAGCTAAAAGAAGCTATACTTAAACCGGGACAATGGAATGTAAGCTTGTTGGCGTTTGGAGAAACGCTTCCTGATAGCAGCAACCGCATGTATATGGATTATAACAAGCTGGACGAATGGGGCTTACCCACCATAACCTTTGATGCCGATTTTGGCGAAAATGAATTGGCTATGCGAAAAGATATGCAAGAACAAGCGGTAAAAATGCTTAAATCTGCTGGCTTTAAAAATGTTCAGGGCTATGACGTCGAAGATAAAAAAGCTATGGGATTAGGCATTCATGAAATGGGAACAGCCCGAATGGGACGTGATCCAAAAACATCCGTTTTAAACGAATTTAATCAAATTCATGCCTGTAAAAATGTATATGTCACAGATGGTGCTTTTATGACCTCATCAGGCTGTCAAAACCCGTCGTTGACGTATATGGCCTTTACCGCAAGAGCAGCAAATCATGCTGCTGAACAGTTGAAACTTAACCTTATCTAAACTAGTTAGTATGAAAAGAAGAGACGCCTTAAAACGCTTCGGTTTAGCATCGGCAGCAATTGTAGCGACCCCGGCTGTATTAAGTTTATTAAACAGTTGTACAACCAAACAAGAACTATGGAAACCTAAATTTTTAAGTGTTGAAGGCGGTAAAGTGCTTCAACAGATGGTAAATGTGTTTTTGCCTAAAACAGACTTGCCTTCTGCTTCAGAATTGAATATTCCTGAATTTATTGATAGTTATCTGCTTAAAGTATACGATACCGAAGATCAAAAGGTTTTTAAAGCCGCTTTTGCAAAAACCATCTTAAAGCTAAAAGAACAGTCTCAAAAAGAAATCGCTGACCTTGAAGCATTGGATATTCAAAAATTTCTTGATGCCTTTATGAAGGTAAAAGGTGAAATTGATACCGAGCGTGAAAATAAACCTGATTATGAAGGCCTCACCACTTCTGAATGTCTAAACACCATAAAGTGGATGTGCATAGATGCTTACATCACCAGCGAAAAGATAGGCGAAGAAGTTCTCGCTTATGATCCTGTACCTGGTGATTATTATTGCGATGATTTGGATAAATTAACCGGCGGTAAAAGTTGGTCTTTACCTTAATAGGGATTTAGCATTTTAATTGTTCAAATAAATCCACTTTTTTTTAGATTTTAGTTTTATACCACCTCGTTTTGTAGGCTTTTACCTTCAGCATAGGATTGTATATTTTCTAAGGTAGTGGTTATGATTTCGTTCATAGCTTCTTTGGTGAAAAATGCCTGATGCGAAGTAATCAAAACATTAGGAAAGCTCATTAGTCGCATAATTTGATCGTCTTCGATAATATGTTCTGAGAGGTCATCAAAAAAAATGTTTTCCTCCTGTTCGTAAACATCGATTCCTAAATAACCGATTTTACGTTCAGTAAGCCCTTCAATTACATCAGCTGTTTTAATTAAAGCACCTCGACTTGTGTTAATGATCATTACTCCTTTTTTCATTTTTGATATAGAATCTTTGTTTATAAGGTGCTTTGTGTGTTGATTTAAAGGGCAGTGCAATGAGATTATGTCAGACGTAACAAACAAATCGTCCAAAGACACATACTTAACCCCTAAATCCAACAGCGTTTTGTTTTCTGCAATATCGAAAGCAATGATATGGCTACCAAAGCCTTTTATGAGTTTACAAAAAGTTTCTCCTATCTGACCTGTTCCTATGATGCCAATCGTTTTATTTTTCAGTGTAAATCCCATTAAATTTTTCAGAGAAAAGTTTCCTTCTCTCACTCTGTTATAGGATTTATGGGTTTTTCGATTCAAAGTAAGTATTAAAGCCATGGCGTGTTCGGCGACAGCTTCAGGAGAGTAGGCCGGTACCCTAACAATTTTTATTTTATGTTTTTTGGCAGCGTCTACGTTTACATTGTTGAAACCGGCACATCGTAACGCAATCAGACCAACGCCTTGATCTGCTAAAATTTTAATGGTGTTTTCATCTACTGTATCGTTTACAAATACGCAAACAATATCAAAACCCTGTGCAAGCCGAGCAGTGTGAGAATGTAATGATGTTTCAAAATAAGAAAATTCAAAACCATAGGCCTTGTTATAACTTTCGAAATACTCCTGGTCGTAGGACTTTGTACTGAAGACTGCAATTTTCATTTTACTCTTTTTTTGATTAAATGCTAATGAATTAATACGTTATAAAATAAGCCTATAGCTTTAACTTTAGTCCGTATTAATCAATAATTAACTTAATAATAGCTAAGTCGAATTCTATCTGTTGGGTAGTAAATCTCTATTACAAGGTGTTGACTAAATCTGGAGTGCCTTTTGGCGTTTTTTAAAAAAATCTGCAGTGTTTTTCTTCTTAGGTTTGGATATGATTGACAAAACATTCTTTTATTCGAGCCCCTTCGGGGTCGGCAAGTAGTGTGGCAAACGTTTACTATAAACATCTAATCCCTTCGTTATTAAGTGGTTTTTTATTAAAATCTGGCTCATGTATATTATACTCGTATTTATAGTTTTCTGCTCTTCATTAAAATATGTTCTAAAAATAGATGTGGAGCTGATTCTAAAATGACTGTTATGCCTAGCATTGACACGTATAGCATGATTGACAACCATTAGATTTGAAGTCTTACGATAATATTTTAGTTTAAACCACCTAAAACATTAGGAAATCTAATCCTTTAAAAACACGATTACATAAACCCGACCCTGAAGGGGTC
>CAYNCI010000033.1:37229-44284 GCA_964396065.1 uncultured Mesohalobacter sp.
TTCTTCAAAATATCAAAATTTGGTCAGGTATCAAATGTGACCTGGAACAGGTCAATTGTTTATAGCACTGTTCCCGGGGCATATTATTGCGATGATTTGGATAAATTAACCGACGGTAAACGTTGGTCCTTATCTAGGTAAGATTCGACCCCTTCAGGGTCGTTAACACGTTTCCGTTATATTTTTTGCTATAGATATTTGACCCCTTCAGGGTCAAAGTATACATTTTCGCAGGTTATTCAAAATATCAAAAATTGATCACGGATAAAATATGACCTGGAACAGGTCAAATGTTTGTAGCACAGATATCCGAAAGGACATTGCACGACCCTGAAGGGGTCGAACATCGTATTTATTAAGCTCCAAAAATGAAGATTGATGACAAAGTGGTATATTCATGCCTTCGTTGTAATTTAAATTTTAAAACCATCCACATTATGTCTAAACCTATACTCTCCTATCGCTTTTTATTAGCTTAGCACTTACATTTCTAATGCTATAGATATTTAACCCCTTAAGGGTCAAAGTATACATTTTCGCAGGTTCTTCAAAATATCAAAAATTGATCACGGATAAAATATGACCTGGAACAGGTCAAATGTTTGTAGCACAGATATCCGAAAGGACATTGCACGACCCTGAAGGGGTCGAACATCGTATTTATTAAGCTCCAAAAATGAAGATTGATGACAAAGTGGTATATTCATGCCTTCGTTGTAATTTAAATTTTAAAACCATCCACATTATGTCTAAACCTATACTCCTATCGCTTTTTATTGGCCTGGTATTTTCATTTCTAAGTTGTAAAGACACCTCAACTGAAGACCATCAAGACCACTGGCAATCCCTTTTTAACGGCAAAGATTTATCTGGCTGGTTGCCTAAAATACGAGGAGAAGCTCTTGGCAAAGACAGTCTAAACACCTTTCAGGTTAAAAATGGAGCTATTGTGGTGAACTACGATAACTACGAGAAATTTGATAATCGTTTTGGTCATTTGTTCTACAAAGCGCCTTTTTCGGATTACCGCTTAAAACTAAAATACCGTTTTGTTGGAGAGCAAGCTCCTGGTGGTGAAGGATGGGGCTTTAAAAACTCAGGTATTATGCTGCACTGTCAAGATCCAAAAAGCATGAGCATTAATCAACCTTTCCCTAATTCTTTGGAAGCCCAGTTTTTAGGAGGTATAGTAGACACAGTGCCTCGACCAACTGGTAATTTATGCACACCGGGCACACATGTGAACATGAATGGGAAACAAATCATTGAACACTGCATTACAGCCGATGCGCCAACCATTTATGGCGAAGAATGGGTTGATGTAGAAGTTGAGGTTTACGGCGATTCACTCATCCGGCATTACATTAATGGTAAGCCTGTCATAACCTATACAAATCCTGTTTATGACACTCCAGAAGACAGCTTAAATCATCTAAAGCCTGTAAAATCCGGTTATATTTCCCTGCAAAGCGAGAGTCACCCAATTGAGTTTAAGGAGATTAAATATTTGGCTTTAAAACCGTAGTTTTTTTGTGTAATGTGTTTATAGATTTTATAACCTTGCTTGTAATAAGTATTTTGTACTATTTTTGAAAAGCATCTAATAAGCGCGTTTAAAAACATGTTTTGTAGGTGTTTTTTTATGTTACAATTATTGCAAGATGCTTTTTAAGTCCTTTAGGTTATTTTTTACATTTCTTCTCTCGTTTCAACTTTTTGCTCAAAACCCATATACTGATCTTCAGAAAAAAATGCGACAGCATAGAAATTCCCCGGACAGCCTGGAATTCTATGCAAAACAGATGTACAAAAAAGCTTTAAATACAGAAGACCAAAGAGGAATCGTAAATGCACTAATGGCCTTAGGCAGTGCAGAGGTGCGAAAAGGTAATCTTCTAAAAAGTAATGAATATTACCATAAACTTATCAAAGCTGCAGATCGTAGCAATATGGCATCTTTTGGGTATGGCGCCATGTCCAATCTGGCCATGAACCACAGACGTCTAAATCGTAATGACTCTGCCTTTTACTATTTTAAAAAAATTAATACGTATTTCTCTGAAAATAATTATGAGATGTCCGCCAATCAAGCGAGAATGAATTTAGGTGTTTCTTATTTTCAGTATCAGGTATTAGACAGTGCATTTTATTTTCTAAGGTTATCTTTAAAAGGATTTAAACAGCTGGAAAACCAAAGATTTATTGCGCAAAACCAAAGCCTTTTAGGTGAAGTGTATTACCAAAAAGAAAACTATACCAAAGCCATAGAGCTGGCAGATTCGAGCCTTGTGATTTCAAAAGATATTGCCTTTACACCAAATTATGCTAAAAATTACAGTTTACTATCCAGGTCTTATGAAAAACTTGGCGATAGCGTAAAAGCTGAAGAATACGCTTTATTGGAAGAAAGAAATATGATGAAAAGACCTTCTAATACTGCTGTTGGTCGTCTTAACGAAAAATATGAATCTGAAATGCGAGATAGGCGTCAAGCCAATTTAGAAAAAATTGATAAGGATAAAAAATTCTTTAAATCTAATTTTTTTCTAACAGTAGTTGCTTGTATTGTTCTTGTAGGAATTTCATGGATGTTATTTCGAAGACATAAATTGTCAAAATTAGAGGTTCTTGAACTTCAAAAATTAGTTGATGAATACACATCCAAGGTAAATCATAATAAACCTCTAACTGAGTCGCAAACCAATATCGTTTTAAAAAGTAAAGTTGTTGTTGATACTAAAAATATCATATACATCAAATCTGACGGGCATTATATCGATTACTTTATAGAGGGTCAATCTAATCCGGAAGTGGATAGAAATAGCCTTGCAAAGGTCTTGGAAGAATTACCTAAGGATCAATTTAGCAGAACGCACAGGTCTTATATCGTAAATGTAAATCGTATAAAAATCATCAACTCCACCCAACTCATGCTCGATACGGGCGAGTGGATTCCCTTATCCAGAACTTATAAGCCTGGGTTAAAAGACTTACTCAACAAAAAGTAGGCATTTATTTTTCTTATTTCGAAAATTTCTGATGTCAGTCATGACGTTTTTTATGTCGTTCGTGACATTTTTTTGTAAAATACCTGTGTAGCCTTTAGGTTTGTTAAACATAAACTAGTATTACATAGTATTGTTGCTTTTTACACCTCATGCCTAAACCAAAAGCATTTCAAATTAAGAATTTTACTACCTCTAAACTTTAATAGATGAAGAACTATTACACTTCGCTTTTTATCACTTTTGCCTTTTCTTTTCTTTCGGCTTCATACGCGCAAAATAACAACACGGTCTTAGATTTTGATGGGGTAGATGATTTTGTAAATATACCTCATGACCCATCATTAAATTTGATCAATTTTACAATTGAAGCATGGGTAAAGACCACCCAAAATATTCCATTTGCCAGACTGGTTACAAAATCGGTAGGTGGTCAACAAAGCTATAGTCTATGTGTAAATAATGGTAAAGCTCATATTCGATTTGATAATGGATTCGACGCTAATAGTACTGAAAGCACGATTAACATAAATGATGGGAATTGGCACCATATTGCAGGGGTTAGAAACTCTTCTACAAATAGATTAGAGATATATGTTGATGGTGTTCTTAATAATGTTGAGGTGAAAGCAGGTAACCCAATACCAGGGACCGAGTCTGTCAGTATTGGACGATTTAGTGCAACTTTCCCTACACCAACCTTTGTTGGTCAACTTGATGAAGTTCGTATCTGGAACCGCGCCCTTAGCCAATCTGAAATACAACAAGGATTAAGTGTCCCTCTAACTGGTAATGAAACTGGCTTAGTGGCGTATTATCCGTTTCAGGAAGGGATAGGAGGCGCTGATAATACAGCAATAACTACGATAGTAGATCAAGCTAATGGGAATAACGGCACACCACAAAATTTTGCCCAGTCCGGAAACAACTCCAACTGGATAAGCGATCAAAGTTTTATCACGAGTACCCCTAACACCAACACAGCACTGGATTTTGATGGATTAAATGATTATGTTCAATACACTAACCCTGTTTCTGGTTCTTTACGATCCACATCATTTTGGGTCAAAACCACAAAAACTACAGAAGTTTTAATTTGTTCGGGTATTTATATCTCAAGATTTTCCAATAACGGAAGGGTATACGCCTTTATGGACGGCTCTACAGGGAATGGCGATAGCAGTGCAAATGAAAGTACTAAAGCAGTAAATGATGGAAACTGGCACTACATCGCGGCAACCAACGACGGTAACACAACGCGCTTGTATATCGATGGCGTACTAGAGGCCTCGTATGTAGATGCATACACCCAATTCAACCCTGAAAATATTGGTGGTATAGTAGCCTCCAACGAATCCTGGTTAGATGGGCAGGTTGATGAATACGCGGTGTGGGATAAAGTCCTTACGCAAGATGAAATTGTGTCACAAATGAGCGGCAAGCTTACCGGGAACGAATCCGGATTAGCGCTTTACTTCGATTTTGAAGAAGGGATTGCAAATGGCAACAACTCGGCTACTGGAGGAGACATCACACAAGTTGTAGATCAAGCGGGCAGCAACAATGGATCTATTAATAATTTTGACAGAACAGGAACTTCTTCCAACTGGGTAGAAGGTAAAGCCTTTTCATCCGGCAATACAGCCATGGATTTTGATGGGGTGAATGATTATATCAACCTAGGTTCGCCGCTACTACCAACAACTGATCCTAATGCACCTAATACCATAGAAATGTGGGTAAAAGGGAGAAATAATGCTAACGTAACCAGTTTATTTAGTCAGTATGTTATTTCCGGACCAGAATTCGATAAAAGATTTGCAATATACCTACAAGCAGACGGTTTACCGCGAGTTTTCAAAGGTGGGTTTTATAACATCGTAGGCACGACAAACCTAAAAGATGATCAATGGCATCATTTAGCTTTTGTTAAAGAAGCGTCTGGCACAGTTAGATTATATGTAGATGGCGTTCAGGAGGCTACTGCTACTGATAATCAAGTTTATGTCAATTCAAATAGCTTCTTAGGTTATCTTTCTCAACCCGGATCATATTACGAAGGTATTATGGATGAAGTTCGGGTCTGGAATATTGCACGTTCTGAAACTGAAATTCAAAGTAGTATGAATACGCCATTAACAGGCTCAGAATCAGGATTAGTTGCTTATTACGATTTTGAAGAAGGGGTAGAATTTGCAGATAACACATCACTAACTAAGATCTTTGATAAAGCCGGTAGTAATGACGGCACTTTGGTTGACTTTGCTAAAACTGGCACCACATCAAACTGGGTCTCCGGCACCAACAGGATCGGCGCAACCAACACCTGGTTAGGAATCACTTCAGACTGGGCTACGGCGTCAAACTGGTCCTACGAAATAGTTCCTGTCGCTTCAAATGATGTCCTTATCTCTGACGTAGCTAATCAACCCATAATAGGACATACAACATCCGCCAATGCTCGTAATTTAAATTTAGAAGCTAACACAAGGCTTGATGTTGAAGGGGTCTTGAACGTAACAGGTAATATTTTAAATGATGGCCAAATCACCTTTAAAAGCGATGCCTCGTCTACAGGACAGCTCGATGAATTTAGTGGAACTATTTCCGGTGCTGGTTCAGTTACAGTAGAACGTTTTATTCCGGGCAGTAACAGGGCGTTTAGGCTTTTGTCAACACCTGTAACCTCTTCCGGGACAATATTTGACAACTGGCAACAAGGCGGTTTAAATCCGGGTGATGATGGTTATGAGGCTAATCTTGGCACACATATTACCGGAGATGCTGCCGGCAATAATGGCTTTGATGCCACTCAATCGGGTAATCCATCCATGTTTGGTTACAACAATGGCAATTATACAGATATATTAAATACTGATAATACATCTTTAATAGCGGGAGAAGCTTATACCATATTTATCCGTGGAGACAGAACAGCAGCTAATATATCTGCTACACCGTCTGGTGTTCAGGAAACCACTTTAAGAACAACAGGATTAGGCACTGATTTTAGAAAAGGTCAAGTCACTTTAAATACCGGCTCAACACCGCAATTAAACAATACACCCGGAGAATATAATTTGATTGCCAATCCTTACCAATCTATAGTAGACCTTTGCGCAGTAGATAGAACAAACTTAAGCAATACGATTTGGGTTCGAAATGTAGCCAGTGGCTCAAACGGTGCTTGGGTTTCATTGGACATAGACGGTACAGCAAATGCAGGAGGCTTATGTGATCCTAATGCTCCACCTGCTCCAACTTCTAATTCATCTCAATTTATTCAACCCGGCTCAGCCTTTTTTATAGAAACTACAACAGCTTCACCAACTATAACTTTTGAAGAGGCCGATAAAGCCACAGATGCGTCACAACCTCTGGATATCGTGTTTAATGAAACTAGCATGTTCTACGTGAATGCCAGACTATACCTGTCTTCTGAATTACAAAATGGAGATGTTGAACGGGATGCCTTTGGACTTCGATTTGATGATCAGCTTACCTCTTTAGGAAGTGCTGAAGATTCTGATAAATTCATCAACCCGGATGAAAATATAGGCATTGTAAACAATGGCTTAAAATACATCGATAAGCAAGCTATGCCAAGTATTGGACATCATATTCAGTTGGAAACTACAGGATATACAGCCTCAACGTATAGTTTAGTGTTTACAATGGCTAATCTGCCGGAAAACATGGGAATATTTATAAATGATGCTTATCTGGGTACACAAACAGAACTCACAGATGCTTTTGTGTTCGACTTTATGGTAGATGCCAATATTCCGGAAAGCATCGCATCAGATCGTTTTAGTCTGGTGTTTAATAACACGACTCTTGGTGTAGCTGAAACTACCTTTGGCTACAACTTTAGACTGTACCCAAATCCAAATCAAGGTAAATTCAATGTTAAAACGCCTAATTTATCAGGTGAAGTCAATGTAGAAATCACAAACCTTTTAGGGCAGCGTGTTTACAAGGAGCAATTATTTATTGAAAATCAAAGCATAGAGGTATTTGCTAATAATCTTGTAGAGGGCATTTATATAT
>CAYNCI010000034.1:0-43330 GCA_964396065.1 uncultured Mesohalobacter sp.
GGTTAAATTATTATCGCTCACTGCTCACAATATTTAATAGCCACGAATGCACGAACGCTTATGGTTTTCGTATAAATGCAGTCTGAGTTTTTAGTTCTCTAAGAAAAATCTTAATGCCACTTAATGCCTTAATGTTTAAAAAAAAGCCACGAATGCATAAATTGCTAAGCTATCCTTAAATCTGGTGATTTACGAATTCTTTAGTACCGCTGTGGCTCAAATCTTAATGACACTTAATGTCTTAACGTTTTACAAAAAGCCGAAAACAGCCTGCTGCTGGCAGGTACACGAATGTTCTAAACTTTGTTGCGTTCCTTGCTTAAATCTTTTGCGTCCCTTGCGGTTAAATTATTATCGCTCACTGCTCACAATATTTAATAGCCACGAATGCACGAATGCTTATGGTTTTCGTATAAACGCAGTCTGAGTTTTTAGTTCTCTAAGAAAAATCTTAATGCCACTTAATGCCTTAATGTTTTCAGAAAACCACGAATGCATGAATTGCTCAGCCATCTTTAGATCTGGTGATTTACGAATTCTTTAATACCGCTGTGGCTCATATCTTAATGACCCTTAATGTCTTAACGTTTTACAAAAAGCCGAAAACAGCCTGCTGCTGGCAGGTGCACGAATGTTCTAAACTTTGTTGCGTTCCTTGCGCAAATCTTTTGCGTCCCTTGCGGTTAAATTATTCGCTCACTGCTCACAATATTTAATAGCCATGAATGCACGAACGCTTATGGTTTTCGTATAAACGCAGTCTGAGTTTTTAGTTCTCTAAGAAAAATCTTAATGCCACTTAATGCCTTAATGTTTTCAGAAAACCACGAATGCATGAATTGCTCAGCCATCTTTAGATCTGGTGATTTACGAATTCTTTAATACCGCTGTGGCTCATATCTTAATGACCCTTAATGTCTTAACGTTTTACAAAAAGCCGAAAACAGCCTGCTGCTGGCAGGTGCACGAATGTTCTAAACTTTGTTGCGTTCCTTGCGCAAATCTTTTGCATCCCTTGCGGTTAAATTATTATCGCTCACTGCTCACAATATTTAATAGACACCAATGCACGAATAATTTAGTTTGCTTGAGAAAATCTTGCATATGCTGCTAAAAAAAAACTAATCTTTTTTATCAATCATAGCTTTCAACTGCTGACCGTAAAAAGACTTTTGAATCTTTTTATCTAAAGCTAAATAAACCGTATCTAAATAATTTTTGTTAATGTATTGCGCCTGATTTAAAACGATATAAGGTGAAACTTCCAAGCTTGGGTTTGCTTTAGCGTAATTTATAGCATATAAAATCCGCCGCTTATTCATTCTGTCGTAAGCCTTATTAATACTGTCTAGTTTTCTGTCGTCCCCATTTTTTCTGGCCTCAAGTTCTTCTTTAATCAGATCCAATTTGAAATCGCCAAAACGTTTTAAGTTATTAGCATAGGTCGTAAATACTTGTTGATTTTCATAATCTGCATCTATAGTAGCATAAACAAATTTGTCTAACCTACTGTTCACAGTAAGATTCCCTTTATCAGCAAAAAAAGAAATAAAATTTTGCCCGGGTTCTTCGAGTGTGTCTTTCTGCAACTCTAAATACATGATTTCAGGCTTTTCAAGTTCCACGGCAAAGCTAAAGTCGTCGTTATTATAAAACGAAACAGAATCTACATTCACCAAGGTCGAGTCTACTATGCGCTGTAAAAAGAGTTTGCCCTTTTTAATGTTCTTAACACGACCTGTAATAAGTAAATCGTCCGTCTTAGTTTGACAGCTTATTAAAAGTAATGATACTAGTATTAAACTTATAACTTTCTTCATAATGAATCTATTGTGAAACTAATTGCATTAAAATAGCACAAGCCCATGCGGCATAAGTACCAACTGCATAGCCAAATACAGCCAACAACACACCAACACTAGTTAATGAGGGATGAAATGCATTGGCCACAACTGGCGCAGAAGCTGCTCCTCCCACATTAGCCTGACTTCCAACAGCCAAAAAGAAATAAGGGGCTTTGATAAGTTTAGCCATTCCGATAAGCAATAATGCATGAATGGTCATCCAAATTAAACCTAATAAAATAAGCCCGGGATTTTCGACTACACTGCTTAAATCCATTTTCATCCCTATTGTGGCGACTAGGATATAAATAAATACAGAGCCAAATTTACTCGCGCCAACGCCCTCCAAACGCTTAAGTTTTGTAAAGGATAGAATTATACCAAAAAATGTAGATATGCTCACCAGCCAGAAAAACTCAGAACTAAATGATGCCAATGCAGAAGATTTGTCTGAGAAGATTTCAAAATTTGATTTTAGGCCTGTAGAAATGCCTTTAGACAACCAATGCCCTAAACCAACCCCTGTAAAAGCGATGGCCATCAAAACCATCACATCTCTCAAAGTAGATTTCCGTGAAACACTTTTTTCGTAATTAGAGACTTTTTCTTTTAATCGTTCTATGGCAGAATTATCGGCTTTAAACCATTTATCTATACGATTATGTTGACCTATACCTAGTAAAATTATGGCCATCCAAATATTGGCAACTACAATATCTACCAAAACCATAGCGCCATATTTCTCCTGATTGTATTCAAATATTTCTAACATAGCTGCTTGGTTAGCACCACCTCCAATCCAACTTCCAGCCAGTGTTGACAAGCCTCTCCAGACGGCGTCTGGTCCGGAACCTTCAAGTGTTTCTGGAGATATGACTGAAATAATTAAAATTGCAATAGGACCGCCAATCATAATTCCGAATGTTCCTGTACCAAACATAAGAAGTGCTTTCCAACCTAAATTTGCAACCGCTTTCAAGTCGATACTTAGGGTTAATAAGACCAAAGAGGCCGGAAGCAGGTACCTTGAAGCAATATAGTACAGTTGAGATTTTTGAGACACAACTTCACCTGTTTCAGAGACAACTTCCCAGTTATCAGCAATTAAACCCAAAGAATTTAATACCGCTGGAATCAAATAACATAAGAGCAGAGCAGGTATATATTTGTAAAATGAAGACCAAAACTTAGTCTTAAGTCCTGACGTATAAAAAATTAGGCCTAAAACTAATAGTAATATACCTAAAACTATAGCGTCTTCAGTAAAGTAAGGAGCTGCTTTGATGTTTTCCATTTTTTAAATTTGGCTAAAAATAGATAAATATTTAAAAAACTTAAATTTAATCGAAAGCTTTTATAAGCATGATACCTAAAGTGTTTTTATTTATTGTATTGAATTAATAAATGCAACCACTTCAGTTTTAAGCTGAGTTGAAAGGGGTAGATTTGGGTTTGAATAGCTTTTTTGGTTTTCTAGGCCAAGGTCTTCAACCGTTTTTAACACATGATTCATGTTTTCAATAATAACATGACGTCCATTTTGAAGATTTTGTGCAAGAATCTGTGCTTCTTCAGCAGGGATTTGAATATCAGTTGTCCCTCCTATAACTAGTGCTGGCTCTTCAATTTGCCTTGCAATCTCAGAAGGATCGTGTTTAAGCCAAGATGCCATAAATGGCTGAACATCTTTGTATAAAATAGAATTTAAAAGCGGATGAACTTTATTGACATAGCCTACATTTTGCAAAGAATCTAAGGAAGTTTTTAGATCATTGACCAAAAAAGGAGCTTGTAATTCAACTTGACTAACTAATATTTCTGATATTGGTTTTGAAGAACCACACAATAATATAAGGCCATTTACTGCGGTTTTTAAACTTGCTAATTGTGCCACTAAAGCACCCTGACTATGGCCTATCAAAATAAATGTATCGTATCCGTAGTCTTCATTATGGTATAATTTGAAATAATTGACCACATCTGCGGCATCCTGTACGAAATCTTCAAACCTTAATTTAGTTTGATCCAATGCATTCTCTCTAGATAATTTTAATATACGCTTATCATACCTAAAACTAGCAACACCTTCTCTAGCCAGGTGATATGCAAGTTGTTTTAGGCTATTATTTTTACCAATACCCTGATTACCATCTCGATTTGTAGGCCCGGAACCTGCAATTATTACGGCTAGTGTTTTGCTCTTTTGGGTGGGCTCCAACAAAGTGCCATCTATAAATTGATTAATTTCAATATTGTTTGAAGTGAGTTCTTGAGCCTTTGATGCCAAAACAAATATTAAAAACAAAATTGTGTAATATGCTTTCATTGTAAAATTACTAGGTTTCTTATATCTAACGTAAGTTGTATAGCCTAATTATATAATGAATATTGATTTTGTGTAAAAATGACTAAGATGCTGAAATATATTAAGTAAAAAATATAAAACACCTTACTTTTGACATTTAATAGCTGAGATCGCGCTTTATTTACCATCCTCCAACAGCACCTCCGCCGCCAAAGCTACCGCCGCCGAATCCGCCACTGAATCCGCCTCCACCGAAACCGCCGCTCGAGCCGCCAAAACTACCACCGGAGCTCCGGTTACTGCCTAAACTACTTAGAACTAACATATCAAATATACTGGGTTCTCTAAATCTTCTGCCTCTACCCTTACCACCTTTACCGCCTTTTTTAGCTATGGCTATGATGATGATAACAATAAATACAACGATCAAAATCGTAAAAAAATTAAAACCTGTATCTCCGCCTCTGTTGGTTTGTTCTGCTTTAAACGTGCCTGCTAAAATCTCGAAGATTGCTGTGGTGGCGTTATCGATTCCAGTATAAAAATCACCTTTTTTAAACTCCGGTTGCATGATACGATCGATAATGATTTTTGAATTGTAGTCCGTTAAATATTCTTCTAAACCATATCCATTTTGAATAGTGATTTTTCTATCGTTTTTGCTAATTAAAATAATACAGCCATTATCACTAGCCTGTTGACCAATTCCCCAGGCTTCTGCCCATTCTGCTGCGTAAGTTGCAATATATTCACCATTTAAAGATGGTATCGTGGCGACTACAATTTGAGTGCTTGTGGTATCGGCATAACGAATGAGTTTTTGCTGAAGTAAATTTTCTTCCATCTCAGAAAGCATGTCTGCTCCATCATATACTGCAGTTTGTATTTCCGGGAGTTTAGGTATGCTAATCTGAGCAACAGAAGTATAGAAAACAGCAAAAACGAAAAAAAGCAGTAGGGTTTTAAATTTCATAAGTAATTATTTAGAAATCTCGTTCGATAATTCGTCTGAGTCACCTTTTTGGTAAGGGAAATACGTTTTTAGCTTCAGACTTAATTCTTCGATACCCTTTATTAGTCCTTCTTTATATTTTTCGACTTTAAAATACGATACCATAAGTGCTATGGTCTCTTCCCAATAGGATTTTCCTACAATGTCGTTTATACCTTTATCGCCACAAACCACAACTTTATGGTCTTGTATAGCTAAATAGATTAAAATGCCGTTGGATAATTCAGTCTTGTGCATTTCTAACCATTCAAACACGTCGAGTGCCCTTTGATATGGGTCTGTTTTTGAACAGTCTAATTCGATATGAACCCTTATTTCTCCAGAAGTTTCTTTTTCGCCTCTTTTTATGGCTTCTACCAATTCTTTTTCATCTTCAACCGAAATATAATCTGAAAGTTCTGACATTTTAATCAAAGTTAAATTCTACATCAGTGGCATTTTCTGCACCAGCATCTGCTTTGAATCTTACTTTCTCTTCAAAATTAAAGAAACTGTTGTATAAATTTCGTGGAAATTGCCTAATGTAAATATTGAAATCGCCTACAGTCGAGTTGTATTTGTTTCTTTCCACATTAATACGGTTTTCGGTTCCTTCCAACTGGGCTTGAAGATTTAGAAAATTTTGATTGGCTTTTAAGTCGGGATACCTCTCTACACTAACGAGTAATTTTGACAATGCAGACGAAAGGCCAGTTTGTGCCTGACTATAAGCTTCAATGTTCTGAGGTGTTAGGTTTCCAGCATCTATATTTACTGAAGTAGCTTTTGCCCTGGCTTCTATAACTTCAGTGAGGGTATTTCTTTCAAAATCTGCAGCACCTTGAACTGTTTTTACTAGATTTCCTATTAAGTCATTACGCCTTTGGTAAGAACTTTCAACGTTGCTCCATGCTGTTTTTACAGTTTCTTCTTTTTGAACAGCAGTTTGCTGAAACCCAACAATGCCATTGTAAAGGAAAAAACCGATAACTACAACTACTACTAAAATTATTATTCCTGTTTTCTTCATTTTGGTTTGGTTAAATTATATATGCATATTAAAACATATTCTAATTGTTATAAGTTTCAAAAATACAAGAAATGTTACAACATAAGATGATGTGAATTTGTGTTTTTCAAATAATAGACTACATTTCAGAGAATACAAGAGTAAATCTCTAAACTGTTACAAAAAAATTGAATAAAGAATCTTAACCTGATCTATCTCTTAGAAATTTTGTTCCCGGAAATATGGCGTTGCCTGGAACATTTGAAGCGTCCATTTATGTTAGAACGCAATTTTTGGTGTTTTGTAGATCGGCCTTGAACACGCTTTCGCCACATTCTAAAGCTAGAAGGTTTCATATTACGACGCATGAGGTTGATGACTTCCTCTTCCTTAAGACCAAACTGATACTCTATGGCATCGAATGTTGTGCGGTCTTCCCAGGCCATTTCGATTATTCTATCTAGTTGTCTTTCGGTTAAGTTGTCTTCAGTTGCTTTCATGTTATAAGTAATATAATGCCCACCAGATGAGTAATAACTGTAAAGGCAGCCTCAAAATTAAAATGAATTTAGGAATCCCATGTGCTTCTTTTTCACCTTTTAACATGTTTATGTGAACTGTAAGGAAAAGGACAAGCATGGCTACAATTCCATAAATGGCAAAGTTTTTTAATAACTCGAAAAACAGTGCTGCACCACATACAATTTCAGCAACACCGCTGGCATAGACCAGAAATGCTTTGTGCTTAAAATAGTTAGGCATAATTTTAATATAAGCTTTAGGCGCAACAAAATGCATCACGCCAGCAAAAATGTACATCACTGCCATTAAAATAAAGTGCCAGGTCATTGTAACGTGTTTTAGTTATAAGTGTAATGGGGTATGCGTTTATCAGATAAATAATTCATAAGTTGCCACCTGTGTATTGAACATTTGATATTCTGATTAACGATTTTCTTGTTACAAAATTAAAAAACTATTAAATATCTGCGGCGTCGCTTAAGATAGGTTTACGATTAAAGTGGCTTTTCAGCTTCACCTAAGAGACTTTTCTTTGGGGTAATTTTACCTTTAACTGTGTTTCTATAGTCTGTAAATCTTCTGCAGAAAGAAATTCTTTATTAATGTCTATCGTCTTTCTTTTAGATAAAACTGTAATACTACCCACATAAAACCTTATCCCTTCGTAATCTTCCCAAAAGATACGTTTTGATATCAAACGATTTATGGTTATGCCCTCTTTGTCGAGCTTAATATAATGTGTTTTTTGCCAATAATAATATAATGTTAGAGAGATAAAGCCATAGCCAATAAACACATATGGTAAAAGCCACATTGGTTTAATGAGACTAAAAAGTCCGATAATCGAAAACCCGATACCATTATAAAGAAAGCCTTTGGTATGTTTAGGTTTATACTTAAATGTTTGTACCTCGTTCATTCGATGATCTGTTTAATTGCTCATTCTTCCAAATTATCTTCTTGAATTTTTCTTGCTTTAGAAAGTGCGCTGGCGAGTAAACCTGCTGGAATTGTAATAATTCCTACACCAATCAGCAATATAAACATGGTAAAAATCTTACCGGCGCCTGTAATAGGATAAACGTCGCCATAACCTACTGTAGTGAGTGTTACAGCAGCCCACCACCCACTATCAATAATGGACGAAAAGTATTCTGGCTGTGCCTCTCTTTCAAAAAAATAAATACCTGCTGAAGCGATGTATAAAAATATTAGTGTTAGCATAAGGAACAAAATAAGTTCCTCCTTTATGATGTTAAAAGCAATCGAAAACCTGTTTAAAGCACGATTATACCTCACTAGCTTAAACAACCGAAAAATTCTGAATATTCTAAAAACCCGTAAAGATGTCAACTCGAAAACATTTGTGATGTAAAAAGGAAAGATCGCTATCAGGTCTACCAAACCGTAAAAACTAAAAATATATTTTAGTGGTTTTTTAGCAACGAAAATCCGTAATACATATTCAACCGAAAAAACAACAACGCAAAAAATCTCAAAATTGTTAAGAAGTCTGTTTGTCTCGGGTGAATTGTCCGGGAATGTTTCAATCGTAAATGCTACTAAAGATGAAATAATGAGAACTTGAATAAAAATATCAAAAATCCGCCCCGATCTCGTTTCATTGCCTTCAACAATATGCCTTAACTTCGTTCTCAAATGAAATAATTTAGATTTAAAATCAAAATTACAAATACTTTATAAATACTCAAATTGAAAAAAAGTACTTTTGTTTCCAGAAAGTCGTTAGTTTTCTCAAGGCATTGAGGTTTAACTTCCTTCATATAAATTAAATTATAATCTAAGATTATGTTTTCGACAGGACAATGGATTTTTGCTGGTTTTTTTGTTGTAGCTTTTGTCATACTTATGATTTTTAGCTACAGAAAGGACAAACCGTTACATAAAAAGCACTACAAGGGCAGTTTTTTAGTTTTATTAGGGTTTTTTGCATTTTTCATGCTTTTATTAGCCATGAAATTTTTACTAAAACAATAGCGATGCCCATAGAAATTGAGCGTAAATTTTTGGTGAAGTCAGATGCCTTCAAATCCTTAGCATATTCCTCAAAACACATCGTTCAGGGGTTCTTAAACAAAGACCCAAAACGTACGGTTAGAATAAGAATTAATGAAGATAAAGCTTTCCTTACTGTAAAGGGCTTATCCAACGATGATGGTTTAAGCAGATTTGAATGGGAAAAGGAAATACCTGTAGATGAAGCCAAAGACCTCCTGAAATTATGTGAACAAAACCTAATTGAAAAAAAACGCTACCTTGTAAAACACGAAAACCACATTATTGAAGTTGACGAATTTTACGGCAGATTAAAAGGCCTTGTTATAGCAGAAGTTGAATTACAATCTAAAACCGAAAGGTTTAATATCCCCGCATGGTTTGAAAAAGAAGTAACAGGCGATGTGAGGTATTACAATTCTAACTTGTAATCTACACTCTACCTTTCAGCGCATTAAACACCCAAGCAATTGCAAAAAACCCAACACCTACAGCTGCAAAACCCCAGCCAGCAACCTCGTTATATCTAAAGGCGCCTAAGGCAATAAGACCTAAACCAACAATTATCATTATAAAAGTTGCCCAACCTAGCACAGTATTTTTATTCATCATTATCTTTTCGAATTAAGGGTGCGCAAAAATAGTAATTTAATTTAATGTAAATTTATCATCAAGCCTGAATTAAATCTTACTTTATTTGGGCTTGCCTATGTTAATACTAACTTTTTGACAAGTTCATCTCCAAGACTTTCGTTCAGATTACTGATTATCTTAGCCTTACCATAACTTAACTCTTCTCTAAGGACAGAAGAGCTTAATCTAACATACAAAGTCCCTTTATCGAAATTAAGTTGTGTCGTATATTTTTGTATGGCAGGCCCCATTTGCTCATCCCATGCGCGCTTTACCTCAACTTGATTTAGACCTTTGGAGAGGTTTTTCTTGTTTTTAAAAATCTTTAAAACTTCACTTAACTGTTTGGTATTGTATTCATTATCCATATTCATTAATTTTCAATAGGCTTAAAGCGTTTGTAGGTATAAAGGAAATCATTGTCATTTTTGATGAGCATCAAACTATCATTTAAACGCAACACAGATTCGTTCCACTTACTGTAAAGCGTGTTGTAAGCCAGTTTTATAGTATCATTTTCAACATAAACTTTAAACTTTTCAAGGTCTAAAGAAGTTTTAAAACTTCCGTTTACATTTGGTTTCATTTTTTTTCGAAAGCCAATGCTATCTTTCATTTCAAAATAGTCAATACTGGAATTAATAGAATACAGTACATTTTTTCCGTAAGGATTCTGCGCTTGTACAATTTCCCAATAGCCATTTATTTGATTGATATCTATTTTCTGGCTTTGCTCTTTTTTAGAAGAACATGAAAGCACAAAGATAGCTGTTGCCAGTAGGGCTAATTTTTTCATTTAGTTATAGGTATCAAGGTTAATAATTTTATATTGATTGGCGTTTTGTTTTACAACATTTTCAGTTCTATCGATATGCGTATCACTGATAAACAATTGGCCAATATCTTCTCTAGTAATCATACTTATGATATGGTTTACTCGACTTTCGTCTAATTTATCAAAAATATCATCAAGTAACATTATGGGTTTTATACCCTTTTCCTTTTTTAAGTAGTCGTATTGTGCAAATTTTAATGCAATAAGGTAAGATTTTTGCTGGCCTTGAGAACCGAACTTTTTGATGGGATAACCCTCTATATTAAACACTAAGTCGTCTTTGTGGATACCAACACTGGTATATTGAAGTGCCATGTCTTTTTGTAAACAATCTTTAAGTTGAGACTTCAAACTCCCTCTATACTGATGGCTCTTGTAATTCACACTTATGTGTTCTTCTTTTTGGCAGATATCTTGATACCTTGACTTTAAGATACCTGAAAATAAATCAATAAAGGTTTTCCGAACTTCAAAAATCTGTGAAGCTAGCCCATTTAATTGCTCATCATAAATATCTAGTGTTGCGCTTTCAAAGGTTCTATTAGCAGCAAAATACTTTAATAGGGCATTGCGCTGAGCTATGATGGCGTTGTACTTAATAAGATTGTTAAGGTAATTTTGGTCTATTTGAGAAATAATCCCATCTATAAATTTTCGCCTAACATCACTACCCTCCATAATTAGGTCTCTGTCTGTTGGAGACACGATCACCACAGAAACAAATCCCACATGATCTTTAAGTTTTTCATACACTTTTGCATTGCGCTTAACTACCTTCTTTTGTCCTTTTTTATAAGACACCAGGACATTTTCAATTTTTTCATTTTTGTTAAAACGCCCATCAATAACGAAAAAATCTTTCCCGTGAAGTACGTTTTGGCTGGTAATAGGATTGAAATAACTTTTTGTATAAGCGAGGTGGTAAATGCTGTCCAAAATGTTAGTTTTCCCCCTTCCATTTTTACCTACAATACAATTAATTTTTTCATCAAACTGAAAATCAGCTGTTTCAAAATTTTTATATTGCACAAGAGAAAGAGACTTTAATACCATTACGATTTATAAGTTTTAGAAAAAATGTTTTTCAAAATTAGAGATTCAATTTCAAACAAAGAGCAATTTTCAAAAATAAAAAGCGGAGTTATCGATAATTATTATACTTTTGCAAATCGATTAAAAATTAGACATGGCAACATATCAAAAACGAGGTGGAAAACCTAAAACTAAAAAAGAAAAGGTTGACAAAGTTGAAGAGGAATCTACTACTGCTGAAGTTTTTAATACCTTAGACCAAACAGCATCCAAGACAGAAAAAATTGTTTCTAAATACCAAAACATTATTCTTGGTTTTATTATTGTTGTGGTAGTTTCTGTTTTAGGTTACATGGGGTATAACAGCTTTATATTACAGCCTAAACAACAAGAAGCCTCTAACGAGTTAAGCCAATCTCAAATTTATTTTGACATGGCTCTCGAAGCCACCACAGCACAAGAAAGAGATTCGCTTTACATCCTCGCTATCGAAGGTGGTAACGGTAAATTTGGCTTTAAAGATATCGCTAAAGAATACGGCTCTACACCTGCCGGAGATTTAGCCAATTACTACGCTGGGATTTCTTACCTAAACGCAGGAAAATATGCTGAGGCTATTTCGTATTTAGAAGATTTTAGCACCGACGATGAATTTATTGGCACTTTAGCCATTGGTGCTATTGGAGATGCCTTCTTACAGTTGGAGCAACCTGAAGAAGCTTTAGAATATTTTGTAAAAGCAGCAAATCGTAGAGATAACAACTACACCACTCCAAAATATTTGTTTAAAGCTGCATTGACAGCAATAGAATTGAACAAAGCAGCAGAAGCTGTTAAATATCTTGAAAAGATTGAAAGCGAGTATGCAGATTCGGACCAAGCTAAGAAATTAGCACCATATCTTGGCATGGCTAAAGCAATGAAATAAGCCCTATGGCAACTGAAGGTAATAACTTATCCCACTACAACGAAGAAAAAGTACCTGATGCAAAACCATTTAAGTTTGGTTTAGTTGTCTCGGAGTGGAATGCAGACATCACCCAAAATTTATTTCAGGGCGCCTTTGATGCGTTTATAAAACATGGTGTTCTAAAAGAAAACATCGTAAGATGGAACGTACCCGGCAGTTTTGAATTGATATACGGAGCTAAAACACTAGCTGACAGTTTTGATATGCTAGATGCCATAATCGTTATCGGTTCTGTAATTCAAGGCGAAACCAAACACTTTGATTTTGTTTGCCAAGGCGTTTCTAATGGCATTGCTCAACTTAATGCCACTGGAGATATTCCTATCATATTCTGTGTGTTAACAGACAACAACAAACAACAATCTATAGACCGCTCCGGTGGAAAACACGGCAATAAAGGTACAGAAGCCGCTATCGCAGCTATAAAAATGGCCCAACTTAAAAAAGACGCCAAATTTTACAAACCTTGATGCATGAATGCACAACTCTTGTTTTACATCATTCTAGCAATAGTTTGTGTAAACTTTTTATTTGATCAAGTTCTTGATTACTTAAATACAAAAAAATTTAACGACCCCATTCCTAAAGCACTTAAGGACGTTTATGACGAGACAGAGTACAAAAAGTCTCAAAATTACAAAGCAGACACCAACAAAATAAACCAATGGAGCAGTTGGCTTTCCTTTATAGGTATTGTATTGTTTTTAGTTTTTGACGGGTTTGCGTATGTAGACAATCTTGCCAGAAGCTTCACCTCTCATCCTGTTCTTGTAGCTTTATTGTTTTTTGGGATAATTACTTTAGCTAGCGATATTATTTCTACGCCTTTTAACTACTACTCCACATTTGTGATCGAAGAAAAATATGGATTCAACAAGATGACCAAAAAAACCTTTTGGTTAGATAAACTAAAAGGCCTTTCACTTGGAAGCATTTTAGGTGGACTGCTTCTCAGCCTAATCATCTGGTTTTATCAAATGTTTCCTGAAAATTTTTGGATTTATGCATTAATTATAGTGGCGTTATTCAGTGTTGTAATGAACATGTTTTACGCCAAACTTATTGTACCACTATTTAATAAACAAACACCTCTCGAGGAAGGCAGTTTAAGAGACAAAATAGAATCCTATGCAAAATCTGTCGGTTTTAAACTTGACAATATATTTGTGATAGATGGCTCTAAACGAAGCACAAAAGCCAATGCTTATTTTTCCGGATTTGGGTCGCAAAAAAGAATTACACTTTACGACACACTGATTAAGGACTTAGAGGAAGAAGAGATTGTCGCTGTCCTTGCGCATGAGGTTGGGCACTATAAACATAAACACATCATTTATAATTTAGGCATATCCATAGCCCTAACAGGCCTAACACTATGGCTATTATCCATCTTTATCAATAGCCCGCTCTTATCCGAGGCATTGGGTGTAAAAGAAGTAAGTTTCCATATTGGTCTAGTCGCATTTGGATTATTGTACTCTCCTATTTCAACATTTACGGGATTTGTAATGAATATACTTTCGCGAAAGTTTGAATACCAAGCCGATAATTATGCTAAAAACACCTACAAGGCAACACACTTAATTCATGCGCTTAAACGCTTAACCCAAAAAAGTTTAAGCAACCTCACACCTCATCCGCTTTATGTTGCCGTAAATTATTCACATCCTAGTTTATTACAAAGGGTAAATAATTTAGAAAAACAAGAATACTAATTTAGTAAGCCGCTAATTAAATGCTTTTTAGGTTAAATTATTAATCCTATATTTGGGTTAAACAATTTTTGTATGAAAAAAACGGCTTCGTTGCTAATTGCATTAGTACTATTAATATCTTGTAATGAAGAAAAACCACAACCTCAACCACTTTCAATATCAGATTTTATATTTTCCGGTGAGCACCTAACGCAAAATCAACCTTTCGAAATTGAATATACCGGCGAAGGGCAAATTTCTAATGGGTTTTACCATTCTATAGTTCACGATAAAGCATATCCGCAAGATTTAGTGTTTAACGGCAACAAAGCTAGCCTAACTGTTCCCGACTCTGTAAGCCTGGTATCTTTCTTCTTTAGGATTGATAAAGATATAGATAACTTTGATGGTAATGGATATTTGTTTTTTAATATTGATTCCAATGGTGAGAAAGCAAAAGACGCCCTCGCAGCGAAAGAAAACTACCTCCTCAATTTAGGATCTTCTTTTGGCTTGACCTCAGGCGATACTGAAAGAGCATTTGCACAAATTAGTCAAGTTATAACTGATTTTTCTGAGCTAAAAGACAGATGGGTACAGCCTCAACTACAGACAGCAAGAAGACTAGGAAAAGCTAAAACTAATCAGTTAGTTGCCCAATATTTAGGGGAATTAAATCTTAATTCCAATAGTAAATTAAATGATTATAAAAAAGCTAAAATGATTTATAGTGCTGCAAGACAATTTGATAACAATGACAGCATAAACAATATCATTATAGATAAATTTCCTGAAAGCGAAGAAGCTAAAAGCGCTATAGTTGAAAATTATTTTAAATTTAAATCTGCTGACGAACGTATTGAATACTTTAATAACGAAAATCTTGATCAATACAAGACCAACAACATGGATTTCGTTTATACCAACATGGCCAACATCTCATTTGCAAGAAATAATTTTGAAAAGTTTGAAGAATATATCAATAAAGTTAAGCGCATACAAAGTAAAGCCTCTTTGTACAACAACTTAGCCTGGGAAAATGCTAATAAAGGGGAAAATCTAGAGTATGTTTCTGAAATTTCAAAAAAATCTTTAGACTTAGTCTCAAATGAAATAAAAGAACTAAGCCAGAAGAGTGAATTTTACAGCCCTAGCCAATATAAAGAGCAACTATCATATACTTACAAAATGTATGCTGACACTTATGCTTACATACAATACAAGTCAGGTAATTTGGACAAAGCTATAGAGTACCAAGAAAAAGTGGTTGACGATGGTTTAAACCCTGATTTTAATGAAAGGTACATTCAATTTTTAGTTGAAGATGAGCAGTTTGAAAAAGTTATTGAAAGCGCGAGCTCTTTTATAAAAAATGGAAATGCAACAAAAAAGCTTAAGGAGGATTTAAAACTGGCCTATGACAAAACAGGCACAGAGGTAGATTTTGACGCTGTATTGGCAGATCTAGAAGCTCAAGCTAGAGAAAAATATAAAACCGAAATCGGAAAAAGAATTCTAAATAAAGATGCGCCTAATTTTTTGATCAAGAATATTAAAGGTGAAAACGTATCGCTTTCATCACTCAGAGGAAAGGTTGTTATTTTGGATTTTTGGGCAACATGGTGCGGCCCTTGCATAGCATCGTTTCCGGGAATGCAAAATGCAGTTGAAAAATATAAAGACGAAGAAGACGTAGAATTTCTTTTCATCGACACGATGGAAAACGGAAATGAACGTTTGGAAACCGTCCAAAGTTTTATTGAGAAAAACAAATACGACTTCCATGTGCTTATCGACCCATTTTCTAACGACACTGGCAGCTATGAAGTTGCTAATGCCTATGGAGTTTCGGGGATACCTACTAAGTTTATCATCGATAAAGAAGGAAAAATGCGTTTTAAAGATGTTGGTTTTAGCGGCTCAACGGATAAGTTGCTAAACAAGATAGACGTCATGATAGAGTTAATTCGATAATTAAACCTTCATACCCGTTTTGTAAAAAGACGATTAAATCCTTTTTTTATATTGAGTAATCTTGAATGTCAAGCTCTTTTCCTAAAACAAAACTATTTTTAGACTGGCTAATTAGAGGAGCTAAATAATCCTAATAAAAAAGTTTAATCATCTTTTTACAGATAAGTGTTTAGATTTATATAGATTTAATGTTTAAGTTATAGATTTATGAAAAGAATACTTTTATTAGCAATACTTATAGTTGTAACAATCGGCTGTAAAGAAGAGCCTAAAGAGCAACAACCTTTAAGCATAGGCGATTTCACCTTCTCTTCAGAAACTATTGCCCACAACCAAGCCTTCACGATAGAATACAATGGAGAGGGCGAATTGGGCGATTCCTATTACGATTACACCGTACATGATAGCTATTATCCTTTTGATCTAGAGTTTACAGAAAATAAGGCTTCAGTTACTGTTCCGGATTCGGTGGGAATGGTTTCCTTTTACTTTAAAATCGACAAAGAGATAGACGCCAATAACGGCAATGGTTATCTTTTTTTCACAGTCGATGAAAATGGAGAGATGGCAGTAGATGCAAATGCTTCAAAAGAAAATTACCTTGTTAACCGAGGTTCTTTTTACGAATTGAAAGGAGGTGATGCCAAAAATGCACTTATGGAAATTGAGTCAGCTGTTACAAAAAATCCTGAAATGGAAGATAAATGGTATATATCCTATCTTCAAATGGCAAGGAGGGTCGACAAGACCAAGCTAGAAATACTTATCGACAAATACACTGAAGACATACTATCCAAAGAAAATTTAAGCCTAAATGACTATAAAACATTAGACAGCATATATATTTCTATAAGGCAATACGATAAGATTGATAGCATAAACAACATTATCCTAGAAAAGTTTCCCGAAAGCACAAAAGCCAAAGAATTCTTAGTGTCAGGCTATTTTGGCTTGGAAACCTTCGAGGAAAAATTAAATTATTATAATGAAAAAGAACTGTATACGTACACCACAGATAATATGACCTATGTGCATGAAGATCTTGCGAGAAATTATTTTAGCGAGGGCAACAATGAGAAATTTGAAGAGTTTTTAAGCAAAATTAATAACACCCTGGACAAAAGCTTGTTATTAAACACCATCGCATGGAGTAACGTCGAAAAAGGTGAAAACCTTGACTATTCTGCTCAACTTTCAAAACAGTCCCTGGATTTGATGTCTGCTGAAATGGGTGAATTAAATGAAAAAGATCCTTATTTCAGTCCGAAACAGTACAGGGATCAACTTAAGTATTACTATCAGATGTATGTGGATACCTATGCTCAAATTCAACATAAATTAGGAAATTTAGATGAGGCGATTGCTTATCAAGAAAAAGCCGTAGAAGATGGTTATAGTCCGGAATCTAATGAAAAATATATCAATTATCTTATTGAAGATGAACAATATGATAAGGTAAAAGAGCGGGCTACGAATTTTATTAGAGAAGGAAATTCTACAACATCTATAAAAGACAACTTAAAAATAGCTTATGAAAAGACTAGTCCTGATGTAGACTTCGAGCCTATTCTTGCTGAATTGGAGCTAGAAGCAAAAGAAAAACTAAAAGATTATGTAAAGAAAAAGCTATTAAACCAGGACTCTACAAACTTTACAATAAAAAATTTAGATGGCGAAGACGTCTCTCTGAACTCTTTTGTAGGCAAAACGGTTGTTTTAGACTTCTGGGCAACTTGGTGTAAACCCTGTATTTCTTCATTTCCGGGAATGCAAAAGGCTATAGATAAATACGAAAACAATGAAAATGTTGTCTTCTTATTTGTAGATACGTTCGAGAACGGAAAAAACAGAGAAGATGATTTAAGAAGTTTTATTGAGAATAACAATTACGACTTCGATGTTGTGATAGATCCATTTTCTAAAGAAACATCTAGCTATCAAGTTGCTGATGCCTATGGTGTTACTGGAATTCCTACTAAAATCATCATTGATAAAGAAGGAAAATTGAGGTTTAAAGATGTAGGCTTCAGCGGCTCAACAGACAAACTTGTAAACAAACTGGAAGCGATGATTGAGTTAATTCAATAAATTTTAGTTTGAATTAGTTTACGATATAATTCATTTCAATACTTGCATTAATTATATTTGTCGTATGAATCATTTTGTTGTTTCTGCCAGAAAATACAGACCATCTACTTTTGAAGAAGTAGTTGGACAAAAGGCTGTGACCAGTACTTTAAGCAATGCCATAAAAAACAATCACCTGGCTCAAGCCTTACTGTTTACAGGGCCAAGAGGTGTTGGTAAAACATCTTGTGCGCGAATTTTGGCAAAGATGGTTAATGAAATCTACAGTGGAGAGGTAGACGATTTTGCTTTCAACATTTTCGAACTGGACGCAGCTTCTAATAACTCCGTAGACGATATCAGAGCTTTAAACGACTCTGTTCGTGTTCCTCCTCAAACAGGCAAATACAAAGTATACATCATAGATGAGGTGCATATGTTATCGTCTCAAGCATTTAATGCATTTTTAAAAACCTTAGAAGAGCCTCCAAAGCATGCCATTTTTATTCTGGCGACAACAGAGAAACATAAAATTATCCCTACAATTCTTTCGCGCTGTCAGGTATTTGATTTTAAACGTATTACTGTCCAAGACATCAAAGAACATCTGATAGATATAGCCAAAAAAGAAGGCATTACAGCAGAAGAGGAAGCACTACAGATCATTGCACAAAAATCTGATGGCGCAATGCGAGATGCGCTTTCTACTTACGACAGGGTAGTGAGTTATTGTGGTACACATTTAACCAGAGAAGCTGTAGCGGAGAATTTAAATGTGCTCGACTTTGAGACTTTTATCAAGACTACAGATTTTATCATTAGTAATGACATACCAAATGTATTGGTCTATTTTAATGATGTACTCGCTAAAGGTTATGACGGTCAACACTTTATAAGTGGTCTGGCCGGTCATTTTAGAAATTTATTAATTTGTAAAAATCCACAGACTTTGTCTCTGTTAGATGTTGGAGATAACACAAAAGAGGTTTATAAAAAACAAGCCGAGAAACTATCTTCGTCCGAACTTCTTTTGTTTATTGATGAAACCAACACCTGCGACTTTAATTATAAACTGAGTCAAAATAAGCTTTTACACGTTGAGTTGTGTTTAATGAAGCTCGCTTCACATAATATCGATAGCGAAAAAAAAAAGACTAAACTAAAGATAGCTCCAGCTTCTAAAATTACTTCAGTTGAAATTGAAGACAAAGAAGTAGTTAAAGAGCATAAGCCAGTAAACCCGCCCAAAACTGAGCCTAGACAAACTATTGAGCCATCAACTTCAGTAAATGACATCGTAAATTCGACAGTTGAAAAGTCTGAAGTTCAAAAACCAAAGATTGAGCTCCCAAAAAAGAAGAATGGCTTATCAATAAAAGCTATTCAGTACAAAAAAGAACACATTCAGAAACATTCTAATACTACCGAAAATAAAATAGAACTGAATGAAGAGTATACTTTAGAAGATTTAAAATCCGCATGGTTGAAGTATGCCGAAATTATAGACAAAAAAGGTCAAAAAATCTTAGCCTCTACCCTACTTTCTGATTTACCAAAACTTAAAGATAATACAGTAATTGTTAATATGCCTAACGAATCAATGAAGGTAAGCTTAGAGCAAAGTAGATCTAAGATATTAGGATTTCTGCACAATAGTCTTCAAAATACCTCAATACAACTAAAGATATTAGTTACGCAGGCGGAAGAAAAAAAATACATACACACTAAAGAAGAAAAGTACCAACATTTCCTGGAAGTAAATCCCGAAATTGAACAGTTAAAAAAGGCCTTAGATTTAGATATTTAAATTTATATGGTCTATAGCATAATCTTTCCATCTAAGATGACAATGGTCAGGTAAAATTCTTAGGCTTTTGTTATTAACATTGACTTAATATTGCTATCTTTATAGAAACAAATAAAAAAAATTGACTATGGATATAAACTTTAATTACGTTCATGTAACAGCAAGCGAAAGATTAGAGGAGTTTACTGTAAAGCGATTAGAAAAACTAAAAGATAGATATAGTTGGATAGTTAGGGCGGAAGTGTTTTTCAAAAAAGAGAATACATCAAGTAGCGATTCTGGTATGATATGCGACATTCGTATTAGTATACCTGGACAAGATGTGTTTACCTCTTCTAGCGAAAAGAATTTTGAAGCAGCCATTAGCAAAAGTATTGATGAAGTAAAAAGACAACTTCAAAGAAAAAAAGAGAAAATGACAACACATTAAAATTCTTTTTTAATAAATTTTATAAAACCACCTTTTGGGTGGTTTTTTTATACCTATTGAGTTGTTAAAGAGTTGACAAAATTAATTCTAATTGTTTTTGTAAAGCTAAAACTCAACACGCAATAAATTATATTTGAAAAAAATAATTATGAAAGAATTAGAATCGATTATAAATACGGCTTGGGAGAATAGAGACCTGTTAAAAGTAGCTTCAACACAACAAAGCATAAGAGATGTTATCGAGCTTTTAGATAAAGGCGAATTGAGGTGTGCAGAACCAACAGCTGATGGCTGGCAAGTGAATGAATGGGTAAAGAAAGCGGTAGTGATGTATTTTCCGATTCAAAAAATGGAAACCTTGGAAGCCGGCATCTTTGAATACCATGACAAAATTCCTTTAAAACGCAATTATAAAGAACGAAATATTAGAGTAGTACCTAATGCTGTAGCTCGACACGGCGCTTACATATCAGGTGGCGTGATTATGATGCCTAGTTATGTAAACATTGGCGCTTATGTAGACGAAGGCACGATGGTAGACACGTGGGCTACTGTGGGCAGCTGTGCACAAATAGGCAAAAATGTGCATTTATCAGGTGGTGTTGGTATTGGAGGCGTTTTGGAACCTTTACAAGCTGCGCCTGTAATTATTGAGGATAATGCGTTTTTAGGCTCCAGAAGTATTGTAGTAGAAGGTGTTCGTGTTGAGAAGGAGGCTGTTCTTGGCGCTAACGTGGTTTTAACAGCTTCTACCAAAATAATTGATGTGACAGGTGATAAGCCCGTTGAAATGAAAGGGATAGTCCCGGCTAGGTCTGTAGTGATACCTGGGAGCTATACTAAAACCTTTCCAGCCGGAAACTATAATGTCCCTTGTGCATTGATTATTGGTAAGCGTAAAGAAAGCACAAATAAGAAGACCTCCTTAAATGATGCTTTAAGAACATATGATGTAGCGGTCTAAAAGCCACTCCTAGCCTTCCAAAATGGGAGGAATTTTTATATCCATGGATAGAACAAAAAGGTATAATAAATCGGAAAACTCCTCCAATGGAGAGGTTGGAAAGGCTTATAAATTTCTTGTTATCCAGCAAAAAATGATTGGCGATGTGCTTACAAGTAGTATTATTTGCGAAAATCTGAAGAAAAGTTTTCCAGATGCAGAAGTGCATTATATGGTTTATAAATTTACCGTACCGGTCCTACTGCACAACCCTTACATAGATGACATCATAATTTTTGAAGACGAATACAAAAAAAGTAAACTAAAGTTCTTCAAATTTTTAAGGCAAATTACCACTGCCAAATACACTCATGTATTCGATGCATATTCCAAGATTGAGAGTGTCTTGGTCTCCTTATTTTCAAAAGCTAGTTACAAGTATGGACTTCAAAAAACATACACCAGGTTTTGGTATACCGAGACCATTTCAGTTAGCAATAATTATAATTCCGAAGCGGGTTCGGCTATAGAAAACAGGTTGAAATTAATGCAACTTTTACCCGCAGCTAAAGTTTATAACAATAAACCTAAAATCTATCTATCGAAAAATGAAATCAGTGATGCCCGGAAACAGTTTGAAAACAATGGTCTAACACCTCGGGATTGTATCATGATAAGCACTTTAGGGAGTAGTGAGAAAAAAACTTACCCTTTAGAATATTTTGGAAAAGTACTAGACGTGATTGTAGATGTAACGGGTAAAAATCTGATTTTAAACTACATGCCATCACAACAACCGTACATAGACGAATTGATGCAATATTGTAACTCCAAAACCATAGAACACATAACTAAGGGTATTGAAATGAATAGCTTACGTTCTTTTATGGCAATTTGCAGCCAATGCAAAGCTATAGTTGGTAACGAAGGTGGCGCCATTAATATGGCGAAAGCCCTCGATGTACCGAGCTTTTCCATTTTTTCACCATGGATTATCAAAAACGGCTGGAACAGTTTTGAAGAAACATACAACAATTCTTCCGTTCATCTATCTGATTACTTTCCGGAAAAGTACACCACTCATCCTAAAATTTACAAAGATAAAGCCTTAGAAATGTATCAATTATTTAAGCCCGACTTGTTTAAGAACCAATTGGTTTCTTTTCTAAAATCTTTATAAAGTGTCCTGTGGCTTTTTCTCTATACCATAGGGTGTCCACGAGATATTCTGCTGCTTAACTTCTTTTCTGATATTCAAGTTTTTCTGTAAGGATTCTTTTGTTTTATAACCCCTTGGATGGTCTAAATGCACAACAATAGCCTTATGCCTAACTTGCTTGCCTGTAACGCCATAATTGGTGAGTCTCTCACCAAATTCGCGGTCTGGCCCACCGTATTTCATACGCTCGTCATAGCCATTTATAGCTATCATATCTTCCTTAAAACCAGACGAATTACAATTATTAAAGGTAGGTTTTGTTGGTGTAATGTTGTCTAATAATTCGCCTTTTTTGTTTGAAATGCCAAGCTTTAAAGTGTTGGAAAAGCTTAGTTTTTCTATAGCATTCAACCATTTAACATTAAAACAATCTTGATTGATGATATCTTTTTCACTAATTTGTTTACTTGTCTTCATAGGGAGTTTGCAATAGCCACCTGATAAAAACTTACCTTTTTCTGCTAACAAAAGGTGAACTTCAACAAAATCTTTCCTAGGAATACAGTCACCATCTGTCATGATGATGTATTCATTTTTGGCAAATACAATGGCTTCATTTAGAATTTCTTGTCTCCTGTAGCCTTTATCTTCATGCCATAAATGGTAAATCTTTACCGGAAAATCTTTTGCATATTTATCTATTAAGGCTTTTGTAGATTCTCTAGAACCATCGTCTGCAATTATGATGTCAAAATCTCTTGTGGTTTGTACCTTATAGCCTATCAGTACTTTCTCCAGCCATTCTTCGGCATTATAGGTACTTATTATTACAGTAGCTTTCATCTAAATAGAAATTAAAAGGAATGATAAGCCTTAAGGCTTATATTCTAATTTAAAAATGCAAATTTAATAATATTTGCACCCATTCTAAGGGCTTTTAACCTTACTTCTTCGGGATCGTTATGCACTTCGGGATCTTCCCACCCGTTTCCTAAATCACTTTCAAAAGAATAGATAAGCACAAGACGGTCTTCATGATATATACCAAAAAGCTGTGGTGGATTGCCATCATGTACGTGAATTTTTGGCAACCCATTCTCAAATGCATAATATTGTTTGAAAATTGGATGACTAGGTGGTATTTCTTCAAGCACTTTATCTGGAAAAACAGTTTTTATCGCTTTTCTAAAGTAAGTATCTAGACCATAATTGTCATCTACATGGAGAAAACCACCGCTAAGCAAATATGCCCTTAAATTTGCAGCGTCGTCTTCACTAAAAAAAACATTGCCGTGTCCGGTTAAATAGACGTAAGGGTATTGGAACAGTTCAGGTGAATCCGGTGTGACCGTGGCGATTTTTGTATCTAAGGAAGTATTTAAGTTAGAATTAGAAAAAATTACTAAATTCTTTAAGGCCGTTGGATTGCTATACCAATCGCCACCACCTTTATATTTTAAAGTTGCAAGCTCCTGGCTGTTTGCGTGACTAATAAATAACATCAATAAGTTGACAAGAATATACTTCATGAAACAAAAATAACAAACAGCTTGGTTTATCCATCAGTTTTCTAATTTTTGATACAAGCTATATATCCATAAAATGAGAACACCAAAAAGCACAGCAACTACAATTAAAATAGCATTTAAGATTCCGTCGGCAGAAAAGGACAACTTAATGAGGATTGTAGAGATAACAAATCCAGAGTTTCTGATTACTCTACTAAACTTATCCGACTGAAGAAAGGACAATAGCAGCAACAGCACATCTGTTAAAATTAAAACGCTAAAAAAATCATCAAAGAATATTGAATTGATTTTCGAGATAGAATAACTTAACTCATAGGGGTTTATAGTAGATTGATACAGCCAAATTGAAAAAGAGTATAGCGCTAATCCAAAAAGTAGAGGCACTAGCAAACCTGCAAATATTCTTTTTATTTTGATGTAATTTTTGGTTTTCGCTGAGATTTCAGTTGTCTTTATTTTTATGTTTTTGTTCAACTTGTAAAAAAAGAAGATCAGAATAAACAACAACAAGGTAGATACGATATCAACCGTAAACTTTAAATCGTCTTGAATAGAAAACCAATTTTTTGAAAATTCTAATTGAGATAAATCGTAAAATATTTTTCGTATTAATATAAGTGTGATGATTTCGTATTGTTTACCAATGTAAATGGTTATAGATTTTGGCAAATAAAAAACTAAGAGGTAAACTTCATAAATCAAAATAACTGAAAAGGGTGTATAAATTGCAGAAATAGGATTAATCGCTAAATCTTTAAAATAAGTAAGTTCTAAAAACTCTAAATCGACAAGGAATATAAAAACCAAATGGGCTATAAACAAAGTAATGGCCAGCAATAACACCGCCTTTTCAATCTTAAACTTAAGACTGTCATTTAGAAAAAAATCACTTATACGAGATAGAATATTCAATACTTTTATTGTATTTTTATTGAATATTCAAAATCAATATGATTTTTATAAGATAAATCCTTTCTTTTAACTTAATTATAGAAAACCTTTAAAATAAAACGCCATACAAGCGTAAATGCCGGCAGTTTCAGTCCGTAAGCGTCTTGAACCAAAGCTTATTGGCAAGAAGGTATTTTTTAAGGCCATATCTATCTCCTCCGGACTAAAATCGCCTTCCGGGCCAATAAGTACGCAAACGTCCTTTTCTGTTTTTGTAATTGTATGCAGGTCAAGTCTTTCCTTGTCTTCGCAATGTGCGATGTAATAATCAGTATGTTGATTTATATTTTTAATAAATTGATCAAAGCTTGTAAGGTCATTTAACTTAGGGAGATAAAGGCTATTAGACTGTTTCATAGCACTTTGAACAATCCTATTGTAACGAGGAAGATTTATCCGTTTGCGCTCTGAATTTTGTGTTTGAATAGGAGTTATTTCAGAAACACCTATTTCTGTAGCTTTTTCTAAAAAAAATTCAAACCGATCTGAAGATTTTGTCGGAGCAATGGCAATATGCAAGTTGGTTTGTGGTGGGTTTTGAAATGAAACCTCAAGAATTTTCACTTCGCACTTTTTGGCTGTAGCTTGAGTTATTTCAGTTTTAAATAAATGGCCTTTACCATCTGTTATAAAAATTTCATCGCCTATTTGCTTTCTCAATACACGCAAAATGTGTTTGCTCTCTTCGGCTTCTATTACATGCGCTTGTGCATGTTCTGCAATATGTTGGTCATAGAAAAGTTGCATATTATTTATCTCTTACGTCCAGTACTAAGACTTCTAAAATATCTTTTTTTGCATGTGTTTTCTTTGCGATGTAATACCAATTATTTTCAGGTATTTCAAATTCAAAAACCTCATCGGCGAGAACATTTGCTCTAGTCACTTGCTCAAAAAATACAGGATGAGTTTTCCCTTCTTTAAACCAACCTGAATCGCCTCCAACACCTTTTCTAAAATCCATAGAATATTGCATAGCCACAGATTTAAATTCTGTTTTGGATATTAGATTTCTAAGCTTTTTTAAGTAATTCCGGAAGTCTTCTTCTTCAAATTTATTTTTATTTATAAATATATACCGCAACCGGTAATGTGGAATTTCTTCTTTAGCAACTATCTTGTATTTGCCTTTATAAAAACCTCTATCGTATTTTTTGGATTTTCCTACTCTAGCATTTATCAATTCTGAAGCCAGTTTGGTTTTGTGCTTCTCTTGATTAAATATTGTAAGTTTTCCTTCGGCCCTAAGCTCATCGACTTTTTCTTGACTTAACTTAAAATCCTCTGCCAAGCTTAGGTATTTCTGGCTAAAAAGTGTTCTTTGTCCATAATTAAGTTGGACAAAACATATCGAGAATATAAGCAGTGTATAAATTCTCATTGCATTTGATATCTGGCCTTAGAAACAGCACTAATTTCAGCAAAATCAGCACTTAGGTATTTATGATATCCAACGATAGCAATCATTGCAGCATTGTCTAAACAATACTCAAGTTTTGGGATGTGGCATTTCCAGCCCCATTCTTTTTCTGCATTAAGAAGCGCTTGTCTTATTCCAGAATTAGCAGAGACACCTCCTCCGATGGCTACTTGACTTATACCTGTGGATTTAACGGCCAGTTTTAATTTATCCATCAATATTTCTACAACTGTTTTTTGAAAAGAAGCACAAATATCTTCCAGATGTTTTTCAACAAATTCGGGATCTTTTTTCTTTTCCCTTTGAAGAAAGTACAAAACAGCTGTTTTTAATCCGCTAAAGCTAAAGTCAAGTCCTTTTACTTTTGGTTTTGAAAAAGTAAAGGCTTCCGGATTGCCATGTTTGGCCAACTTGTCTATAACCGGACCCGCAGGATAATCAAGACCTAGCATTTTACCACATTTATCAAAAGCCTCGCCAACCGCATCGTCTAGTGTATTGCCAATAATTTCCATTTCAAAATAGTCACTCACTTTTACGATTTGGGTATGCCCACCGCTGATTGTTAAAGCTAAAAATGGAAACTCCGGTGTGTTGTGGTCCGGTTCTTTTATAAAATGTGCTAAAATATGTGCCTGCATATGATGCACTTCTATCAATGGAATCTTAAGCGCTATGGCCAAAGACTTGGCAAATGAACCACCAACCAGTAGAGACCCAAGCAATCCAGGACCCTTTGTAAAAGCTATGGCAGATAATTGTTCTTTAGCAACATTTGCTTTTTTAAGTGCCTGTTGCACTACAGGGACAATATTTTTTTGATGCGCCCTGGACGCTAATTCAGGAACCACGCCGCCGTAAGCCTCATGAATGGACTGGTTAGCAATAATATTGCTAAGCTTTACATCGTTTCTAAAAACAGCTGCAGATGTATCGTCGCAAGAAGATTCTATGGCTAAAATATAAATTGGATCTCTAGACATTTTCAATTAGGCATAGTTATTGAAATTTAAACAAAAATACACGAATTTTTTAATTCAAAATTTAAATTGAAAAAGAGTGGGTTTGAAACGAGTATTTTAAAAAATACCATTGTAAACCATGGACTTTGCAGCATTTTGCATGATATATAAAATGTATATTTGTTTTAATAAAAACTAGAAATCATTCTAAGAAGAATCTTATATATTATCAAAAGAATAGTAGTGGGCATCATATTACTGTTTCTACTATTGATATTTATTTTTCTTATTCCCGGCATACAAACCTACACAGCCAAAAAAATTACTAAAAATCTAAATGAAACATATGGCACCAAGATAGATATAGAGCGTGTAAAAATAAACCTGAACACCAACATCAGTTTAGAAAACGCGATAGTTCTCGATCATCAAAATGATACACTATTTAATGTGAAAAGCTTATCGACTTCGATATTTAACCTTTCCGATCTCATAACAGGAAGCAGTCTAGATTTAAGCAGTACCGAAATTGATGGATTCGATTTTAAACTTATACAATACAAAGGAGAATCCTCAGACAATCTTAATCAATTTTTGAGCAAATTTGACACTGGTACTCCAAGCGAATCTTCGGAACCGCTCATGCTGCATATAGACGACATCTACCTGACTAACAGTAATTTTGAAGTAATAGATTACAACCTGACAGACCCTAATGTGTTCGGTATTAAGGATATAATTTTAGACCTAAACAATGTAAACATCTATGGAAGTGATATAAGCTTAAACATCAACACACTTGCGGGATTAACAAGTTTTGGTGTTAAAATTGACAGGTTAAAATCTAAGTTTTTTTACGGAGAGAACGATATGCGCTTGTCTGAATTGGAAATCAATACCCCTAACTCTTATGTAGATTCTAATATCTACTTTAAATTTAATGTTGGCGACTGGTCTGACTTTGAAAACAAAATAAACATTACTGCAGATTTTAAAAACTCAGAAATTTCCACAACAGATTTGAAATATTTTTATGATGAATTTGGAACCTCTAAAACCCTGAATCTAAATGGAAAAATTGAGGGCATTTTAAACGATTTTACCTTCGAAAATATCGATATCACAGGAATTCGTAAAAGCAGTATTAAAGGTGAAATTAGATTTCAAAATGTAACAGATTCAGAACAATTTAAATTGATATCTAACGATGTGGATATTACCTCAAACTACAACGACTTAAAAGACCTGCTTCCAAATGTTTTTGGCGAAAATGTTCCTGCTTTCATAGAGAATTTAGAAGATTTTAATTTAAAAGGGAAAACATATATAAATAAAGACGATATAAGCGCTGAACTCTACCTAATATCTAAAAATGGTGAAGGAGACATCAATATAGATTTTAAAAACATCAATCAAGAGGAAAGCGTTGAGTATACAGGCTCGCTAGATCTCAAAAATCTAAATCTTGGAAAGCTTGCCGAAACAAAATCTCTTGGATTATCAAGCTTTAATGTTAATGTAAATGGCAAAGGATTTACCGCAGAATCTCTGGATACTGAAGTGACAGGAAAGCTAGAATTTATAGAAATAAACAATTATAGATACAATAATATAAACGTAGATGGAAATCTGAAGTACCCCATATTTGATGGTAAGCTGGAAAGTCTTGATCCTAATTTCTTATTCAATTTCGAAGGACTTGTAGATGCTTCACAAGAGATAAATACCTATAAATTTTCGTCTGAAGTAAAATATGCAGATCTGTATCTCCTTAATTTTATTGAAAAAGACGAAGTTTCAATCTTCAAAGGGAAGCTGGACATAGACATGAAAGCCAACAGTATAGATGATGCTATTGGTGAAATTACATTTGAAAATTTCAACTATTTAAATTCTTATGAAAATTACAGCTTCGAAGATTTTAAGCTTACATCTCAAATAGTAGACAACAATAAATTGATAGAACTTACCTCTCCAGATCTCATTAATGGTAAGCTTTATGGTAATTTCGAGCTATCCAAACTACCATCGTTTTTTGAATACTCTATAAGAAATCTATATTTTAAAACCAATGACGACAAGAAATACGCAAACAAGAATGTAAGCTTCGAATTCCAGATTTACAACAAAGTTGTTGAAGCCTTTTTCCCTAATATCAAAATTGCTCCAAACACATTTTTAAATGGCAAAATCTCGGCCAATGAAAATGATATGAATATCAGATTTATTTCACCTGAAATCAAAATTTTGGAAAACGTATTTAAAAATGTCGAAATACAGTTAGACGAACAAAACCCATTTTTTGACACTTATATTAATATTGGCGAGTTAAATAATACTCTATACTCCGTTTCCGACTTTAACCTCATCAACGTAAAACTGAATGATACTCTATTTTTTCGGACGGAATTTAACGGGTTAAAGAATTCTGACAACTTCAACTTAAGCTTTTATCAGACTTTCGATAAGGACAAAAATACAATTGTTGGATTTCAAAAATCTAACTTCAATTTTAAAGACAGAGAATGGCAGATCAATCCGGAGAATGATTATAAGAGGAACAAAGTTACCTTAGAGCCTGGCTTACAAAATTTTAGATTCGACTCTATTAAGATTTCTCACAAAGATCAGTTCATGAAGCTTACCGGAGAACTCAGGGATTCGACTTACAAAGACATCAATTTGAAACTTAAAGATGTAAGCCTCAACAACCTGACCCCATTTATAGACAGCCTTAACCTGGATGGTAAAATAAATGGGTATGTAAATATCTTTCAGGAAAAGAGCAAATACGCGCCAAATCTTGATTTTTCGATACAAGATTTTGAAGTAAATGATGTGAATTATGGCGAATTAAAACTTTTTGCAGACGGTAATAAAGACCTGACAGATTTTAATATAAATGCTTTACTTTCTAACGAAAAAAGTGCTTTTTTAGAAGCTTCCGGTAAAATTTCAAATGAAAACGACCAACAATACATAAACCTAGACGCAAAACTGAACGATTTAGATATCAGCTCATTAAGCCCGCTAGGCGAAGATGTGTTGAACCAACTAAGAGGCTCTTTAACGGGAAGTGCTACAGTATCGGGAGAGTTAAGCAATCCGGATATAAATGGTGTCATAAATCTTAAAGAAGCAGGGCTGAAAATCCCTTATTTGAATGTTGACTTCGATTTTAAAAACAATTCGAAAATTGCTCTAGAACGAAAGCGTTTTATCTTCCAAGACATTGAACTAACAGATACAAAATACAAAACCAAAGGCATTTTAAGTGGATTTATATCGCATAGTCAATTCAGTAATTGGGAACTAAACTTGAATTTAAATTCTGACAATATCCTTACCTTAGATACAGATTTTGATGAAGAAAGCCTTTACTACGGAACAGCATTTATCAATGGAAGTGCTTCTATAATAGGTCCTACAGACGAGCTGGAAATAAATGTAAATGCCACAAGCCAACCAAACACAACCTTTAACATTCCAATATCTGATGCCGAAACTATTGGAGAATATACGTTTATCTACTTCTTAACCCCTGAAGAAAAACTCAATAAAGTACAAGGAAAAGAATTTATTTACGATAAAATTGCCGGTCTAAAACTAAATTTTGATTTAAAAATAAATGAAAATGCCTTGATTGAAGTCGTGATAGACCAAGACAGTGGAAGCAAGCTAAAAGGAAGAGGTGATGGCGATTTAAGACTTGAGATTAACACAAATGGTAAATTTGACATGTATGGCGATTTTGTTGCGCTAAACGGAGAGTATATTTACAAATACCAAGGCCTTATTGAAAAGAAATTCGATGTCGTTCCTGGAGGCTATTTGTCTTGGGAAGGAGATCCTATAAAAGCCAATATGGACATACAGGCTAAATACAGGACAAACGCTAATCCCGCTACACTGCTTGATAATCCATCTATAAATAGAGAGATTCCTGTAGATGTCATTATAGCATTAAAAGGCGACTTGATGCAGCCGGATATCAATTTTGATTTAGAATATCCTAATTTAAGCTCTATTATCCAATCCGAATTAGAGTTTAGAATGCAAGGTGAGGAAAATAAGGAAATTCAGGCTTTGTCGTTAGTGGTTCAAGGCTCCTTTTACAATGATGAAGGTGTAGGATTTAACACTATTGGTTCAAATCTCGTTGCAGAACGCGCCACAAGTATTTTAGACCAGATCCTAAGAGATGAAGAAGGAAAATTTAATGTAGGTTTCGATTATGTCCAGGCAGAGCGTACACCTAATCAAAACGCCGTTGGTTCCGATCGCGTTGGCCTAACCCTACAAACACAACTTAATGACAAGATTTTTATAAATGGGCGTTTTGGTGTACCCGTTGGTGGCCAAACCCAGTCTTTTGTTTTTGGAGATGTGGAAATCAATTTTCTACTAAATAAATCAGGTTCGCTTCGCGCACAAATGTTTAATCGAGAAAGCGATATTCAGTTTATTGGAGAAGAATTAGGGTATGCTCAAGGTATTGGTGTGCTTTACACTGTAGATTTTGAAACTTTCGGAAGCTTAATTCGGAAAATATGGGGAATAAAAGAGGAGGATTTGCAAACTGAAAAAAACAAGACAAACGAGCCTAATGCTGAAAATACATCTCTTGTACCTTCTTATATAAAGTTACCTAATTAATAACCCTAAATTACGTTACACTTCTAAAGCAAAAAAGCATGGTTTGAGAAATTCAGACCATGCTTTGCTATGTTGTAAATATTTATTTAAAAAATCCACTAAGTTATGTTTTACCTAAAAACATAAGTAATTGATTCGCCGTTTGGCGCAACAAATTTTATAGATAAGCTTTCACTGTCATCTTTTTCTGTAATCAGTTCTTCTACTTGTTTGATATTTTTAACTGGCTTATCGTTAATTTTGGTAATCAAAATACCCTCAGGAATATCGTTTGAAAGATTTTTATTTAAAACCTTATTAATCATGACGCCATTGCTAACACCAAATCTATCTAGATCATCCTCGTTAACATCAATAACCTCGATACCTATTTCTTTAATTTGATAAGATTCAAATTTTTCTAGTACTACTTTAGCAACGTTATTAATACCATCACGCATAAAGGTTACATTTACAACATCTCCCGGATTCTTTGAGTTTAAAAAGCCTGATAAGTCTGAGAACTTTCTCACTTTTACATCGTCTAGTTTTACAATCACGTCGCCTTCTTTTAATCCAGCTTTGGCTGCACCACTTTTCTTGTCAACACTGCCTATATAAAAGCCTTGTGTAAGGTTAATATCGTCAAAAGTCTTATAGTTTTCCGGAGTAATATCTTGACCTCTTACACCAAGTATGGCTTTTTGCACATTACCAAATTCGATTAAATCTTCGACTATTTTTTTTACATTATTAGAAGGAATCGCAAAAGCATAACCTACATAACTTCCTGTTCTAGAAGATATTGCCGTATTTATGCCAATAAGCTCTCCTGAAGCTGTTACCAAAGCACCACCGCTGTTCCCGGGGTTCACGGCAGCATCTGTTTGAATAAACGATTGTATCACATCATCAGACTCAGACAAACTTCTGCCTTTTGCACTCACGATTCCTGCAGTAACTGTAGAAGTTAAATTAAACGGATTTCCTACGGCTAAAACCCACTGCCCAAGTTCTATACTATTAGAGTCGCCAAAAGAGATGTAGTCTAAGTCTTTTGCATCTACCTTAAGGAGCGCCACATCATTTTCCGGAGAAGTGCCAACAATTTCTGCAATGTAAGATTCATTGTTATTTAATGTTATTTCAACTTCAGTAGCACCTTTAATCACGTGATAATTAGTCACAATGTAACCATCCGGAGTGATGATAACACCAGAACCAATTCCTTGTACAGCTCGTTTTGGTTCACTCTGGCGTTGACCGTAAAAGAAATCGTAAATAGGGTTTCTTTTGTACATGGTCACATTTTTTACGTGAACAACCTTATTTACAGTGCTTTTTGCGGCTTTGGTAAAATTAATTTCTGCCGGCACATTTATGTTGTATTCTGCCGGAATCGCAGAAGTTTTAACTATGTCGGCACTTAATGTATCGTTTTGTGCAACAGGTTGATTATCATAGTCTTGAAATTTATAATGATACCCCATTAAGCTGATAAATCCACCCAAAATAGCTATGCTTAGATAACTCAAAAACTTTTTCATAGTCATTTAGTTTTAATGTTATTTCGATTTAATTCTCATATTCTAAAGTTAGTACGTTTCAAAAAAGCATTTGTTTCAAAAAATTTTCTTAATAAATTATGACTTATACTTATTTTAAGATTTCACACCGATTCAAAAAAATTTCATCATCCATTTTATCGCACAAAATCATGAACCTATTGTTGACTTCGTTTCATTTCAAAGTTGTTTCTGAATAAAAAATTTCATGTACATTTGTTTATGATTTTTAGCATATGACAACAATCCCATTTTACAAGTACCAAGGCACTGGAAACGATTTTGTTATGATTGATAATCGACAAAATATTTTCAAAAATGATACCAAACTTATACATAAGCTATGTGACAGAAAATTTGGCATAGGTGCTGACGGATTGATTTGTTTAGAAGAAAGCGAAAGCTCGGATTTTAAAATGGTGTACTACAATGCAGATGGCAATGAAAGTACAATGTGCGGAAATGGTGGGCGTTGTATCGTGGCATTTGCCAAACATTTAAATATTATAGACAATTCGTGTTCGTTTATGGCAATTGATGGGCTGCATGATGCATTTATAGATGAAGAGATGAATGTAGAGCTCAAAATGAAAGATGTTAAACAAATTTCCAGATATGAAATGGATTTTGTGCTCGATACGGGTTCACCTCACTATGTCCGATTTATAGACGACATCAATTTTATAGATACACCAAGACAAGGAAGTATTGTAAGGTATTCGGATGAATTCAAAAAAGAAGGCATAAATGTAAATTTTGCTGAAATAAGTGCTAACACCATCAAAATGTCTACTTACGAAAGAGGTGTTGAAGACGAAACCTTATCCTGTGGTACAGGGGTCACGGCTGTTGCCCTTACAGCAAACTACAACAATTTGGTAAAAGACAATACTGTTTCTGTATTAACAAAAGGTGGTGAACTGAAAGTAAGGTTTGAAAAAACATATACCGGATACAGAAACATCTATCTCATTGGACCAACTCAACTTGTTTTCAAAGGAGAAATTACATGCTAAATTTTGGTGCAGAACATATTTACCTTCGCGCTTTAGAACCTGAGGACCTTTCGTTTTTAGAAGAAATTGAAAACGACGAAGAGCTATGGCATCTAAGCAGCACACAAACTCCTTTTTCTAAAAATATTTTAAAGAAATACATCGAAAATTCTCACCGCACCATATATGATACCGAACAATTAAGATTAGTTATTTGTTGTAGAGAAAAAAACGTTCAATTAGGATTTATAGATATTTTCGAATTTTCTGCAAAACATAAACGCGCAGGCTTAGGTATTGTCCTTCAACAAAAATACAGAGGAAAAGGCTATGCGTACCAGGCTATAAAAGCTGTTCTCCATTACGGATTTAAACATTTAGACTTACATCAGTTTTATGCTTATGTTGAAACTGAAAATCTAAAAAGCATAAAACTGTTTGAAACCTGCGAATTTGTAAAAACGGGAGAACGAAAAGATTGGAATTATCATCATAAACAGTTTCACACAGAAGCTATATTTCAAATTTTTAACAATGTATATTAGAAAAATATTAGTCGCCATTGCCATAATAAGTGTGCTAGGCTTAACATACCTTAGTTATACTATTTACGAAGCTGTGTTTAGTCCAAATACTGCATTTCAAGCTAGCGAACAGCCTTTTTATATCTCAAAAAAAGACAATTTTGACAGCATCATTAAAAAATTAGATCCTTTATTAAAAGATACATCTTCTTTTTTACAAGTTGCGCAACGCAAGAAATATGAGCCGAGATCTGGGCATTTTATCCTTAAGAAAGGAATGAATAATAACGATTTGGTTAATATGTTAAGGAGTCAGAATATCCCTGTCGATATAACCTTCAATAATGCAGAATCCCTAAAAGAATTAAGTGAAAATTTATCAAATCAGCTAGACTTAACTTCTGAGGAGATTCTGGAAGCCTTCGCTGAAAATTCTACCATAAACGATTTAAAATTGAATAAGCAACAACAGTTAAGCTTATTTATACCAAACACTTACGAAGTTTACTGGAACCTAAAAGCTGAAGATTTAACCGAAAGATTATTAAAGGAGTACAACAAATTTTGGAATGCGGAACGTGAAGCAAAACGACAAAAATTAAATTTATCTAGGATTGAAGTTGCGACTCTGGCGTCTATTGTTCAAAAAGAAACAGCAAAAGTAGATGAACGTCCAAAAGTAGCGGGCGTTTATATAAACCGTTTAAAACGGTCTATGAAACTTGAGGCAGACCCTTCAGTTGTATTTGCCATAAAACAAAAATACAATAAACCGGATACCATTATTAGACGGGTACTTTTTAAAGACTTAGAGATCGATTCGCCTTACAATACCTATAAAAATTACGGCTTACCTCCTGCTCCACTCATTATGCCTGATGTGTCGTCTATAGATGCGGTATTAAATTACCAAAAACACAATTACCTCTTCTTTGTAGCCGATATGGAAAACCCCGGCTACCATGTATTTGCAAAAACCCTGAGTCAACACAACAAAAATGCAAATGCGTATCGAAAATGGATTAATAAGCAAGGGATATACAGGTAGTTAAAACTCATCTAAAAAGACTTCTATAGTCTGGTAGATTTTGGATAATTCGCCTTTAGAAATCACATAAGGAGGCACAATATAAACCGTACTTCCCAATGGCCTGAGGTACACGCCTTTTTTCATGAAATACTTATAGATATCGTCACGCACATTCCCGTATCTGGAGATGTTCAACTTTAAGTCTATGGCCAAAATGACTCCAATATGTCTCACCTCAGCAACCCTTTTGTGCGTTTCAATTTTTGATTTAAAGGCTTCATGAGAAGCCGAGATGTATCTAATTCCGGACTGAATAGCATCTGACTGTAATAATTGAACAGCTTTTAAGGCCACAGCACATGCTAAAGGGTTGGCAGTGTATGTATGTGCATGAAAAAGTCCTTTAGAAATATCATCTGCATAAAAGGCGTCATAAATATACTGTTGACATGCCGTAACACCCATTGGCAACATACCGGCAGACAAGGCCTTACTTAAACAAATGATGTCCGGCTGAACATTTAGCTGCTCGCTGGCAAAATGAGTTCCTGTTTTCCCAAACCCTGTCATAACTTCATCTGCTATGGTGATGATTTTATGTCTGTTACATACTTCTAAAATCGCTTCAAGACCTTCTTTGGAATAGGTTTTCATACCGGCAGCACCCTGAATTAGAGGCTCGTAAATAAAACCTGCTATGCGATGATTGTTTATTAAACGACTCAATGTGTGTAACACATCTTTGTTGTTAAGTCCATTTGGCTTAGGCAACCTCAATACTTTAATAAAGTGGTTTTCGAAAGCACCGTTGTACACAGAAAGTCCTGAAACAGACATTGCGCCAAAAGTATCGCCATGAAAACCCTCCTCGAAACAAAGCATAGTATCCCTTTCCTCTCCCTTATTATGATGGTACTGCAGAGCCATTTTGATTCCAATTTCTGTTGCTGTAGAGCCATTATCGTTGTAATAAACTTTTGCAATTTTACTCGGAAGAATGTTTATTAAAGCTTCAGCTAAGTCTACAGCGGGCTGGTGAGTAAACCCACTAAAAATAATCTGATCAAGTTGCTCAGATTGATGCTTTATAGCTTTTATTAAGTCCGGATTACAATGCCCATAAACAGCAGTATACCATGAGCTTATTGCATCAATGTATGAATTATCATTTTCATCAAAAAGTAGACATCCTTTTGCCTTTGTTATTGCAATAACTTCTTTTTGGGTTTTGTGCTGCGTAAGCGGGTGCCAGACATAGGCGTTGTCTTTAGAAATAAATGATGTTTTGTTTTTCTCCAGCAATACAACTACAATTTAATCCTGATCGGCGGCGTACCATTCTGCGAAAGCCGTCTCTGTCTCTCTCAACTTCAAAGAATGCAGCTTAATATGTTCAGGAAGTTTTGCTTTAATTTTTTTAGCAAAATCAATTACCATATTTTCACTTGTGGGCTGGTAATCAACTTGAACAATACGATGTTCCAATGCTTTTAAATTTTCGCCTAGTGCTTTGTATGGGCTGTTGTAATTCAGCATTATGGCATGATCTAAAATATCGACTATTTCGGATTTTACAATACGCTTTAAATCACCAAAATCTATTACCATACCAAATTTGGTATTCTCGTTGTCTTGAATAGGTGAACCAATTACGCAAACATCCAGTTTGTAGCTATGCCCATGAATGTTTTTGCATAAGCCATCGTAACCGTGCAAGGCGTGAGCCATTTCGAATGTAAACTGTTTTGTTATTCTTACTTTAGACATATATTATATACTAGCACTTTCTGTTGGAAAACGTCTATCGATTTTTTTGATCAAGCCTTGAAGTACTTTACCCGGGCCAACTTCTGTATAAAAAGTCATGCCATCGTTTATCATATTTTGCATGGTTTGGGTCCAACGTACAGCAGAAGTTAGCTGTTCAACAAGGTTAACTTTAATAACAGATGGATCTGTAACCGATTGAGCATTAACGTTTTGGTATATCGGACATATAGGGTTTGAGAAAGATGTTCTCTCTATTGCTTCGGCCAAAGACGCTCTAGCAGGCGCCATTAATGGCGAATGAAAGGCACCTCCAACAGGAAGTAAAAGTGCTCGCTTCGCACCTCTTTCCTTTAAGGTTTCACAAGCGTTTTTTACAGCATCTACCTCACCTGAAATCACTAATTGTCCAGGGCAATTGTAATTTGCCGCAACAACAATGCCTGAGGTTTGTTCGCACACCTCTTCAACAATATGGTCGTCAAGGCCTAAGACTGCTGCCATGGTCGATTCTTGTGCTTCACAAGCCTGCTGCATAGCCAAAGCACGTTGGTGTACTAATTTTAAACCATCTTCAAAAGACAAAGCACCGTTAGCAACAAGTGCTGAAAACTCGCCTAAAGAATGCCCTGCAACCATATCTGGTTTAAAATCGTTTCCTATAGCTTTACTTAAAATTACAGAATGTAAAAAAATAGCGGGTTGAGTAACTTCTGTTTGTTTTAATTCTTCAGCTGTGCCTTCAAACATGGTTTTAGTGATGTTGAATCCTAAAATTTGGTTTGCAGACTCAAACAATTCTTTTGCTATTGTTGAATTTTCATATAAATCCTTTCCCATTCCAGGAAACTGAGCACCCTGACCAGGGAATACGTATGCTTTCATGTGTATTGAATTTTGGACAAAAATAGAGTGTATTGACTAATCTAGCAAATATCGAGTTTTAGAAAAAATTTCAATTGAAATTTTATTCATAATTCTTAAACCGGATTAAATCAAATCAGGTTTTTTAAAGTAAAGATTTCATCTCTTTTTTGATTACTTGAAGCGCAACCGAACTTGGAGAATTCTTTTGTTCCAGCAAATCTAAAAGTAAGGTTTCTCTAAGCTTGTTGGCATCTGTTATTTGTTCAGACATGTTAGTCTTTCTGATTCTGTTTATAATAGAATTTTTTGCCGTTTTTATAACACCCCAGCATTCTTCTGACACGTAAATTTGTTGTACTAAATTATGCTCATACTCCTGATCGATGCTTTTGATAAGCAAATCTTCATATGCTTGTTTATCCTGACTAATAGGGCGAACTCTCGTTAATAAGTTTACAAGAGAAATTCGTTCTGAAAACAGTGTAAGCCTTTCATAGGCTTGTATTCGCATTGTGAGCGTTGTTTTTCTAGCTTCTAGCCTTAGTTTGAATTGTTGCTCCTTTGTGATAGTCTCTGTGTGTAATTTAAAAAAGTAAAAAGATAAGCCTCCAACAATTAATGCAGAAACTAAACTCGGAACAAATAAATACAGGTCAAAATACTCCATTTTCGTTTTTCAAAATTTGATCATCAATAAACATTTCAAAAGTATGAAATACTAGGGTTTTTTCTTCAAATTATTTTGTGGATTGCACATTTTAAAAAATCCAGGCCTATAATTCAATCTTAACACATTTGCAAACTCTTTAAATAAAATTAAATTTGTAACCTTAGTTGGTGTTTATTCTTTCACCAAAGAATTTAGACTTTATTTTAAACTTTATAAAACTAAAAAACTTGCAGAATTATTTATCAGAACTTAATGAAGCCCAAAGAGAAGCTGTTTTACAAAAAGATGGCCCAATGATAGTGATAGCTGGTGCAGGTTCTGGTAAAACAAGAGTACTGACCTATAGAATTGCACACCTCATGCATAATGGTGTGGATTCTTTTAATATACTGGCTTTAACCTTTACGAACAAAGCTGCCAGAGAGATGAAAAACAGAATCTCTAAAATTGTTGACTCTAGCGAAGCTAAAAATTTGTGGATGGGCACGTTTCACTCTGTATTCGCAAGATTACTTCGTTTTGAAGCTGACAAACTGGGGTATCCTTCAAATTTTACAATTTACGATACACAAGATTCTCAACGCTTGGTGAATGCTATCATCAAAGAGATGAATCTAGACAAAGACGTTTACAAATACAAACAGGTATATTCGAGAATATCCTCTTACAAAAACAGTCTGATCACAGTTAAAGCTTATTTTAACAATTTAGAACTACAGGAGGCAGACGCCATGGCTAAACGGCCGAGGATGGGCGATATATACCAGGAATACGTAAACAGGTGCTTTAAGGCAGGTGCAATGGATTTTGACGATTTATTGCTAAAAACGAATGAATTATTAGCTCGATTTCCAGAAGTCTTGGCCAAATACCAACATAGGTTTCAATACATTCTGGTAGACGAGTACCAGGACACTAACCATTCTCAATATCTAATCGTTAAAGCGTTGAGCGATAGGTACCAGAATATTTGTGTGGTTGGAGACGATGCGCAAAGCATATATGCCTTTAGAGGTGCAAACATCAACAATATTTTAAATTTTCAAAGAGATTACGATGGTGTAAAAACATTTAAACTAGAGCAGAATTACCGCTCTACCAAAAACATTGTAAACGCTGCCAATTCTGTAATCGAAAAAAACAAAACTAGACTTGACAAAGTCGTTTGGACCTCCAATAGTGATGGAGAGAAAATTAAAGTTAATCGACTGATAAATGACGCTGAAGAAGGACGCTTTGTAGCTTCAACAATTTTTGAAGAACAGATGCAGCAACAGTTGGATTACGAAAACTTTGCAATTCTATACAGAACTAATGCCCAAAGTAGAGCAATAGAGGATGCATTACGTAAAAAAGATATCCCTTACAGAATTTATGGCGGATTATCCTTCTACCAAAGAAAAGAAATAAAAGATGTGTTAGCCTATCTAAGACTGATAGTAAACCCAAAAGATGAAGAGTCCTTAGTACGCATAATAAACTATCCGGCAAGAGGTATCGGCCAAACTACTATGGACAAGTTAGTCTTAGCATCAAAGCATTATAACAGATCCATTTTTGAAATTATTGAAAATTTACACAAAATTGAAATTGCCATAAGTTCTGGTATACGGAACAAGCTGGTCAATTTTATTAATATGATCAAAAGTTTTGCTGTAGTTTCTGAAAAAATGAATGCTTTTGAGCTAACTGAATTGGTAATAAAAAAAACGGGGATGCTCCAGGAAGTTAAGAAAGATGGCACGCCCGAAGGCATAGCAAGAGTAGAAAATCTTGAAGAACTCCTTAATGGTATAAGTGACTTTGTCGAGGGACAGCAAGAAATTGAAGACGCAAGTGGCTCTTTAACTGAATTTCTGGAAGATGTAGCACTAGCTACAGACTTTGACAACGAAAAAGGCGATAGTAACCGTGTATCTTTAATGACAGTTCACCTGGCTAAAGGCCTCGAGTTCCCTTATGTGTTTATAGTAGGCATGGAAGAAGACTTGTTTCCTTCTGCCATGAACATGAATACAAGAAGTGAACTTGAAGAAGAAAGGCGATTATTCTACGTTGCGCTAACCAGAGCTGAAAAAAAAGCTTATATCAGTTATGCCCTTTCTAGGTACAGGTGGGGTAAACTTAACGATGCAGAACCTAGTAGATTTATAGACGAAATTGATGAAAGGTTGTTGGAATTTAATATTTCTAAAGACACATACCGCTACAAACCCCAAATCGATGTAGATATTTTTGGCGAAATTGACAAAACAAAATTACGTCAGACTAAACCCAAAAAAGGAACACCACCTCCTAGCCATAAACCTACTGAAAATCAATTAAGAAAATTACGAAAAATAAAACCTACACTAGGGACAACTAACGACAAGACAACAGAAAATATTGTAGCAGGTTTAGAGATAAGACATGGCCGTTTCGGCAAAGGCAAAGTACTAAGCGTAAATGGCGTTGGACAAGACAAAAAAGCTGAAATTTTATTTGAGAATAATGGCATTAAAAACCTCTTAATCAGGTTTGCTAAACTTGAAATACTTAAATAAATGTAATTCTTTAGCCATAATATTTTTTTAATTAGCCATAATTTTATTTATTTGTATATTAAAACAACCTAAACTATCACTTAAACTAAACTAATGAAAAAAACATTACTTATTTTTTTAGGGCTTTTCATATTTACATTCGCATCTTATGCTCAAGATGAAACATCGAGCGTAGAAAAAGATAGCACAAAGAAAGCATTAAAAGATTTTACTAAATGGACTCTTGAAATAGGAGGTGGATTTGCAAACAATGCGAGAGCACATGACGGGTCTCCAGGATCTCCAAGATATTTTGACGAAAATGGTAATAGGATAATTTCCAATACGACCAACCCTTTTTCTGGTTTTCAAGTCAATGCTGCAGTGAGGTATAATTTTACAAATACATTTGGCCTTAGATTTAGAGGAGCATTTAATAACTTTAGTGCAGATATCGATAATTCTAGCTTTGATTACAACTCAAGCTACGTACAAACATCTTTTGAGGCTGTTATCAATTTTAACCACTTAGCTAATTTCTATAACTGGACCGATAGATTCGATTTTCAAGTGTATGCAGGTTTAGGTGCTGGTTTTCATTTACCGGATTCTCAGTGGAATGACAATGGCGCTGATGCAACTGCTAATATTGTGTTTGGTTTTGCGCCAATTTGGAGATTAACTGATAAAGTTGATTTAAAAGTTGAAGGTCAATTTATGACTGTTCACGGTATGGAAAACAACTGGAGCGGAAGAACACCAGTTTTTAGCCGATCTATAGATGGTATCATGTATAACGCAACCGTTGGTGTCAACATAGCACTTGGAGGAAAAGAAAGCATAGAATGGGATTATACAGAAGATGCTGTTTCTAAAGTTACTCTAAAAAATAAACTTGACGAACTTGAAGAAAGATTAGCTAATTTAGAAAACAATCAGCCAGTTGATAATAATAACAATGGCATAGATGATAAACTTGAAGACTACATAGGTGATAATTATCTTTCTAAGGAAGATGGAGATAACATGATTAATAACTTCTACAACCAATTCTACAACAAATTACTAGAAGGTGAAAAGCTAAACATTTTCTTTGGATATGATGAAGCTAAACCAGAAAAAGGCTCTATTGCAGATATTAATGCACTAATTGATTTCATGAAAGAAAATTCTGATAAAAGTATAGTACTTACAGGATATGCAGACGTTAATGGTCCTGAGTCTTACAATGAAAAATTATCTATGAAGAGAGCTGAGTTTATAAAAGACCTATTATTAGAAGCTGGAGTAGATGAGTCAAGAGTTGATGTTGCTGCTGGTGGCGAGAATCCAACATACAACAAAAAGACCACTTATGTCAGAATGCTTGCTAGACGTGTAAGTGTTAAATTAAAATAATTCGCACTAATATAAAATATCTAAAAGGCTATCTAAACAGGTAGCCTTTTTTATTTTTTATATATTCAGAACTGTTGTATATAAGTGTTTACATTAATTATTTAAATATGATATTTCAAATTAAGTAACATCATAATGCTAACTTATAATGAACTAATCCATTTTTCTAAAAGCAAAACAAAAGAGCCTTAATTAAAAAACTAGATACCTTAAATAATCAATACTTAAAACTGAGTTATTTAGATGTAATCAAGGTAAGAAATC
>CAYNCI010000035.1:0-42594 GCA_964396065.1 uncultured Mesohalobacter sp.
CGGTTTTGCAGCTTAAGAGAAAAATACATAAAGCTACTATTAGTAAATGTTTCATCTGCATTAATTTGAAGTTTCTAATATTGGAAAAGTGACACGTCTCAATACGGTTTTCCCTATCGGAACAAGGGTGACCTCTTGATTTTCATTTTTTGATGTATTGTACAAACTGCCCTTTAAATTCCACTCAGAATCATAAAATGACGCATTATTTAAATTACTTTCAATTTCATAGTTGGAATCTGAGGTAAGCGCTAGATTTTTAAAATCTTCATTGGTAGGTAAGCAATAATAGTCTTTATAGTTCGCTTTTGAATAGGTCTTAATAGTTTCTTCTTTATGTGGGATTTCATAGGCAAATACAATTGGGCCACGTTGCAGACAAACCTCATCATTCAAGGCTTTATATTGTTTGATTTCATTATTGAATTTGATGGTTATTTCATCACCATTTTTCCATGATTTGGAAATGGTATAAAAACCATCCTTTACATCTCCTAATTCCATATTGCTTTCCAATCCATTAGACCAATTCGGTTGTCTTATCTGAAAATCAAAAGTCATGGGTTTATCCAAGATAAATTTGAAAGTAACTTCGTCTGACATGGGGTAATTCGTGATTTGCTCAATGGCAATTTTATTGCCGTTTATTTCAGTAGTTAATTTAGAAGGACCAAATAGTATTGCAGTAATGCCCTTTTCGTTTTTCATCCACATTTGCTCCAAGAAGTAGGGGAAATTCCGCGAATAATTGGGCACACAACATACTGCAGGTTCAGAGTGCGTGGGTGAATATTTATAACGTGGTTCTACATTTTTGTGATCTCCATGATGATGTTTACCATCTAGTACATAGCAGTTATCAAATTTACTGTAGGTAATCGCTGTACCTTCCTTATTTCTCGCACCGAGCATTGCGTTATAAGTAAGCTTTTCAGCAGCATCTGCAAAAGAAATATTTCCAGTTTTTTGTAGTAAACTCCCATAAGAATTTCTCAATTCTAACATGCTACAGTACTCTGCAGCAGTTTGGGTTGGCTCTGCTTCTTTTTTTAGAAGCCATTCATCGGCATGTCCAGCACCACTTGGTAAAATCACAGGCTCTAACTTTGCTAACATATTATTGTTTGCAGTTTTTAGCTCTGGATAGCCAGTATTATAATAGGCATTAACCATGGAGCGAATATGCTCATATGTATGAACACCATGACCTTCAAAGAGCGAATCTTTATCCTTTAAATACGGATATCGCAAATCGTTAAATGAACGATTGATAGAATAGGTTGAAAATGCTTTATATAAATACGTAGCGTAATCTTGATAGCTTTGGTTTTTAGTAATCCTAAATAAGGTTTCACAAACATCCGTCAGCATTAACCCATGGGTTACGCCACCAAAAGCATTCTTCAGATAAAAGGGGTTTTTACCTGTTTCGCCATAGTTTTTCATGGTGAGTTTCATGGCTTTTTCAACAGCCTCTAAAACTCTTTTGTCTTGTGTAAACTCATAGTAGGCAAGCATGGTTCTAAATGCGGTTGTCTGCGCCCAAAGCTCACCGTTAGAACCCTCATGTTGGTAACGTAAATTAGGTTTATAAATCCCTATGTAACCATCTTCATCTTGTGAATTCAATAGGTTTTCGATAATCTTATGAGATTCCTGAATGGCTTCTTGATGATTTGTCATAAAAGCGTGCCTGATAAAACCATCCCACCAGTTACCAATGGTTTCCGCATTCCACCACATAATCGATTTTTCCCATTCTGCACCCGTTAGCACCAAGTCACCCATTTCTGGGATATCTTCCATGCCACCTCGTCGTGCTGTGTTGTATAAATCATCCGATTTAATTCCTGGATACAACTCGCCTAAGGCACCTACAATGCCTTGCTCTAAATCGCTTTTCATCATCTTAAGAATCCAACCTTTTGGCTGTACACTACCTGAAGGAAATTGTTCAAATTTAGGTTGTATGGGTTGCGTTTGGTTCTTAAAAAAAGCTAGCTGTTCAGAATCATCAACAATAGTATTGGCGACTTTATTTACATTATTACTAAAATTCTCGCCCTGAGAATTTTGTTTTTCCTCTTTACATGACCCTAATGCCAGTAGTAGAACAAAACATATTGATTTTTTCATGACAATTGTAATTTTAGGTAATCTTTCATTTTTATATTGAGTTCTCTTTGATTTGAAAGCGGTTCTTGTGTAAATGGTGCTTGTGGCATATACGGAAATGGTCCAAATTCAGGGGTAATGGTTAATTGCTTTCTTCTCTTCTTTTTATAAAGTAAGATGTCTTTCCAAATGGTTGTAAATCGCTCTAAATGCAGAGACCATTCAGGTGCAAAAGGATTATTCACTTGAGAAGCTTGTTCGGTTCCAATACGAGCATGTAAATGGGCAATGTGCGGAATCATCCTTTCAATAGCTTCTTCTTGGTCGTCAAGTAGAGATTCTGAAACGACACACCAATGCGAAAAGTCACCCACAAATTTCAAACGAGGAAAAACATCTAAATAACGTAAGGTGCTTTGCGTATGAAAGGTGAAACGCCCTCTGTGAATTTCGTGATACACCGGAATCCCAGATTTCATTGAAAATTCCTCAATGGCATCGATAATTTTACAATTATCACTGAATGAATAATAATCTTTGCCAGTGTGAGAATTGATGAAATCGGGCTGATAGCGCACCATATCAGATAACCTTTTTAGAACTTTATGAAGATACTCTTGTGGTGTTTCTTTTTTGATCCCAAAAACTTGTTGTACACCGCAAATAAATTCTGGACGCTCTCTTCTTATTTCATTTAAAACATTGTAGAAATTAGTTTCAAACAGCTCATCCTTAGGAATATTAATTTCAATACCATCATATTCTTCGTTTTTCACATAATCAATAAAAGTTTTGGGTTGATAATCTTCGCTTCCCCAAAAAGGACAGAGGTATTTAATTTCCATACAAAACAGGATTTAAAGGCGTGTTGATCACTTCTCCTATTTTAGCTCCCGGACACCAGGTCTCCCAATCGTTTTGTTGCCCATCATTAGAAGGTTTTTTAAGTCTCATGTCTTTATCCATATAGATAATGGTCATCACTTTACGCATTTGCTCTGTCGTATTGGCGCCTGCACGATGAAACACCCATCCTGAATGAAAGCTTATCTCTCCGGCATCGAAAGGTTCAATGACATGTTCGAAATCTGTGACTTTCAAACGTTTTTCGATTTGCCTCTCACTATCATCGCCAATAGACAATTCTCTGCCTTCCAAAATTTCATGGCTTCCTGCACTAAACTCCAAGGGGCCCATTTCTAAAGGTGTTTCTTGTAATGGAATCCATGCTGTTATGGTTTTATCAGTTGTTAGTGGCCAATAGTGTTGGTCTGCGTGCCAGGGTGTAATGCCACCACCTGCTTCCTTAAACAGTGCCTGGTCATGATACAAGCGCACGCCATCAACTTGCATTAGATCTGCTGCTATCTTGGCGATTCGTTTGCTAAACACTAATTCCTGAATTTTTTTATCTTTTGTCCAAAGATTGAATAATTGTAAAAAGGCCTTGCCATATGTTGAACGCTTTTCTAAAGGTGTATCTTCTTTATTTAACTCATTTACCTTTTCACTAATAATAGTGCTGAACACACTTAAAGTTTCTTTATCCAACACCTGTTTTAATTTGATGAATCGATTTTTTTGATAAAAGGCGATTTGTTCATCAGTTAAAGCATAGGTTTCATCCAGAATTGATTTGAAATGCATGACTAACAGATTTTATTCCATACAAAGGTAAATCCAGAATCCTACTTAATATTTGCAAAAACTAACCAATAGTATGTATATTTAAACGTTATATTGTAATTTATAATATATTTGTTGTTATATAATGATTAATGAAGCCCGAATTAGAGCATATTGTCGTCGAAGAAAAACTGCATTCGTTTCGGTATTTTAAACTATCCGAAACAGTTTTTCTTCCGTATTGGCATTACCATCCAGAGCTAGAACTTACTTTAATCACTAAAGGAAAAGGTACCAGATTTATTGGAGATTCTATAGCTTCCTTTTCTGATTTAGACTTGGTGCTGGTTGGCAAAAATTTACCACATCATTGGGTAAGTAGCTCAAAAACTAATAATCAGGAGGCATATGTTTTTCAATTTAAAGCCTCTCTTTTTAAAGGTTTTGCGGAATGCCAGATTTTTGATGATTTATTTGAAATGGCCAAACGCGGCATTCATTTTCTTAAACCGAAAAAACAAGTCTTAGAACATATCATTTCGTTTGAAAACCTATCGAGTACGGCTAAACTGGCGAAACTAATTGAAGTTTTAGAGGAACTCTATTTAGATAAAAATTTTCACTTGTTATCTTCAGAACATTACGCTAATCGTGCACAGAATCATGGTAGTCAGAAGAAAATAACACAAACCACTAACTATATTCTAGAGCATCTTAATGAGCGATTAACAGTGGATAGAATGGCACAATTAACCAATATGGCCCCTCAATCTTTCTGCAGGTGGTTTAAAAAATATTCTGGGCATTCATTTGTTTCCTTTTTAAATCAAAGTCGAATAGAAAAAGTTTGTTTCATGCTGACTACAACTGATAAATCCATACAAGATATCGCATATAGCAGTGGTTTTGAAAGTATTAGTCATTTTAATCGAACCTTTAGAAAAATAAAAGGCTTAAATCCAAGTGATTATAGAAAGTCAAATTTGAAATTAGATTAGCATCTTAGATGAAGCGCAATGAAAAGTGTACCTTTCAGTTGAGCCCAAAAATGCACAGCCCATTATTTTTCATTTCTATAGTTAGAAAATAAATCCCAGACTATTAGCATTTAAACCTGAATCCAAACTATTGGTTCTAACAGTTTTTAAACTACAAACTATAGCCTGTTCTGTTAACTAACGGAATGGGTAAGGCAATGTCTGCCTTAAAATGAATAAAAAACAAAAAAAATCTATTAACAATCAGCGACTAAATATCTTAAACAAATAACACCTCTCCAAAACAAGCTTAAGAGAACCCACCCTATAGATCGATATCCCTGCCGAGGCTTCGGTAGAAATTTTTACAAACTTATAGCTGAATTGACATAATTCTGACCTGCCCCAGAGTATTTCGGGGTTCAACATTATTTTTTCCCGAGGTATTAGGCATTGGTGCTTCGTACCCGACAGCTTGCCCCTCGTGATACGGGGAAAACTCAGTTGTTGTGGTTTCGTGGTTTATGCTCCTATATGTCCATTATATAAATCAGAAAGTGGGAAAATCAAGTCGTAATCGTTCCAGTTTAAATTTCCATCAGTCAATGTAAAATTTGAGAATTTATTTTCATCTAAATATTTTTTAATCGAAGGATGAAGTGATTTTGATAAAAAGGGTTTGAAATCAACAAGCCTCTCTTTACCATTACTAAATCTTATACGTATTACATAATCAGACAAATATTTTGCAGAATCAATTTTCAACTGATTAAATTCAGAATCGGAATCCTTGTAGTCAACAATTATTCTCATTTTAGTCTTTTTGTAATTTTCTCAAATTCAACGTCCTTATGATAAACAAAATAGCTAATCCATTTTTCAACAATTTTGTCAGCGTATTTTTCAAGAAAAACCTTAAAATCTTTAAGGTCTTTTCCTTTTAGTGGTCTTGCTCCAGAAATATTTGTAATCTTTATCTCCGAAATCTCGCCATTAACGATATAGAATTCTGCTTTACTTTCAAACTCTCCTTTTTTCGCATGCACATGAATCGGTTCGTGCTCATTCGAGTAGAAGAAAATCAGAATCCCTAAATATTCAAATATCTTTGGCATTATCCAATCTTGTTAATATTTGACTAATACAAAATTACAAAATCTCAATATCAACTGAGAATGTATATTTGTAGTCGGTCTCTCACCTTGAACCACAACTAGAAGTGTTTCTTTCAGTTGAGCCCAAAAATGCACTGCCCTTCGTATTTCAATCGTAAAGTTAGAAAATAAATCCCAGACTATTAGCATTTAAACCTGAATCCAAACTATTGGTTCTAACAGTTTTTAAACTGCAAACTTTAGCCTATTCTGTTAATTAACGAGATTAGTACTGGCAAATATGCCTTAAAAAATAAAAACGTAAAAAATCTATGAACAATCTGCGACTAAATATCCTAAACAAAGAACACCTCTCTAAAACAAGTTGAAGAAAACCCATCCTATAGATCTATATCTATACCGAGGCTTCGGTAGAAGTTTTTTTCGTAAACTTTTTGCTGAATTGACTAGGCTAGGCTTTTCTGATACCTAAATTTCGGTAAAAGGGTTCAACATTATTTTTTCCCAAGGTATTAGAGACTGGTCCTTAGCACCTGATAACTTGCCCCTCGTGATGCGGGGAAAACTTAGTTGTTGTGGTTAGAGTGCTTCCTCGTTCTGTTATGCGGTTTGCAGTAAATTAATTCCAGACAATTCCTGTCCGATTTGGTGAATTCCGCTTAATATCTTCTCAGTTTGTTTAGGTGATGGTTTTTTCGTGCCAGAAACATATTGAGAAAGCAAAGTAGCGTTCATTCCGATTTTCTCTGCGAGAAATTTTGCATTTATCACTTTGTAATATTTGAAAAATTCCTTAAAATCTATTTCGAATCGGATATCATTCGGATCTACTTTGACCTTTTCTTCTTCAAAATAAAATTCGGTCGCTTCATACGCACTATTTATCAATTCAGGAATTGATTTTCCAGTCGTAAAAATTGGATAATCTACTGCATAAGCAGAAAAGCCAGTGTCGGTTTTCTCAACAGTCATTATGATTTTCTTTTTTGCCATAATCTTATAATTTTATTCCAGCGTCTTTAAGAATTTTCTTTTCCAATCCCTTACCCATTTCTTGACTACCGTGATTCGGAAATATTATTGTGCCTTTTTTGGTTTCGTGATGCATTTTCACGTGTGAGCCTTTTTGTGAAACTGGATACCAACCATCTTTAGTCAATATTTTATAAAGTTTGGAACATTTCATTCAGTTTACTTTTCAAACATAATCCAAAGGTAAACTATTATTTACTTTTAAGCAAGAGACAAGAGATTTTATATTAAAAACGTATTTTTTCAGCATTAGCCACAACTCATATATCACCAAAAACACACCAATTTTTCAAAAAATATAAACCCTACGATTTATGCTTTGGACTAATGATCTCCACATCCTGAAAAGCGATGGCACCTTTTACCACACCTGTTATGGTTTGGTGCAACACATTAATGATTTGAGGCTTCAATTCGCTTTTATGGTATATCAAGCTGATTTCCCTTGATGGTTTAGGGTCTTTAAAGGACTTTAAATTCTGTTTTTGTGTTTCAGATAAATCCAAAGTGTGCAAATACGGTAAAAGCGTCATTCCTAAGCCTTCGTGAGAAAGTTTGACAAGCGTTTCAAAACTCCCACTTTCGATAATGTAGGGCAACTTAGAGTCTAAATTTCTGTTTTTACAAATATTTAAAACATTGTCTTTAAAACAATGTCCATCCTCTAGCAACAATAACTCTTCCATATTGATGTCGTCGGTTTCTATATTGGTTTTTTGGCTTAAAGGATGTGACTGTGGAATATAACCTAAAAATGGCTCATAATACAATGGTCTTTCTTTGATAACAGGGTCTTCTAATGGCGTTGCAGCTATCGCAGCGTCTATTTGTCCTGATTTCAATTTGGTTAAAATATCGTCTGTGTTTAATTCATATATCTTTAAATTGACCTTCGGATATTTTTTAATAAAGTTGTTTAAAAACATAGGAAGCAACGTGGGCATCACTGTAGGTATGATGGCAAGATTAAACTCTCCGCCAACATAGCCTTTTTGCTGTTCGATAATGTCTTGAATACGTTTACTTTCGTCAACAATATTTTTAGCTTGTTCGACAATTTTTTTCCCAACCTGCGTCAGTGCAATAGGTTTTTTGTTTCTGTTAAAAATTTCAACCCCAAGTTCTTCCTCCAATTTTTGAATCTGCATACTTAATGTCGGTTGCGTTACAAATGCATGTTTTGCAGCCTTAGTGAAATTCTTATGCTCTGCTACAGCCAGAACATATTTTAGTTGCGTAATTGTCATAATAAAGTATTCTTATGCAAATATAGTGAATAATAATATTTTTCTATTAAATATTTATTTACCGGGTACGTTAGAATACTTTAAGTTTAAATAAAAGATTAGAAATTGTATTTAGCTCGTATATATATCCACTCATCTTTTTGAAAGTGAACTTGCTAATCGAAAAATTCGTGTACTTTTGAGAAAAAATATAACCATGAAAATTACCAAACTTATTCTAATAGTGTGTATTTCAGCAGGCATGCTTTCTTGTTCTGAAGATGATAATTCTGTAGAGGTAACACCAGAAGAAATAGAAAACTTTTTCCCTTTGGCTGTAGGCAATTTTTGGGATTACACTAATGTAGTGTCTATTCCGGATCAAGATGATGTAGTAGCTTCAGAAAGGCTTAGCGTAACGAGTACAACTACAGAAGGGACAACCACATTTTATGACTTGGAAACCGACAATCCGCAAAATGCCGGGCCAATTACTGCTGCATTTTCTCAAGGGGATTTAAGTCAAACCGACGAAATGCTTATCATTTCCGGTACCTTGGGTTTTGCCGTAGAAGGTCTGCCTACAATAAACATCGATGTTGAAAATGCTCCTCTATACGATGTAAACGCTTCTCCGGATTCGGTTCTATTTACAGACAGCGGAACAATTCAGCAAGAAATACAAGGTGCTCCACTAGAAATAAATTACGATGTAGAAACCCTTATGGGACAAACGCTTTCTACTTTTAGTGTAAATGGTGTATCGTATAACGATGTGATCCAAACCAAAATAGTAATTACACTAGAAGTTGTTGTAGATGTGTTTATTTCTATACCAATATTACCAACACAGGAAGCAGTAGTGATTGACAATTATTTTGCTAAAGATATAGGATTAATCTTAAGCGAAACCAATACCAATTTAGATTTTGCTGAAATAGACCAAATCCCGTTACCTCTAGAAGATTTAAGCTTCATAAGCACACAATCTTTAGAAAATTACAGCGTAGATTTAGAATAAACAACCTCTTTAATTTTCACTAAAAAGAGAGGTGAAAATGCCCTGAAATTCCTGTTCCGGAATCCGGCTTTCAGCAAGAAAGAGCTTGAAGGTGTATTTCTATTAATTCAGATTAAGGCATTATCTCCAATTAACAGATTACTTGAATATTTTAATCAAGTTCAATTTATTTCAACTTACTACTAAATCAATTAGCTGTATTGCTTTTATGATAACTTTCCTCGTGAACATTCGATACGGCTCTTCCTGAAGGGTCGTTTAGATTTTTAAAAGACGCATCCCACTCTAAAGCAATCGCTGAGCTACATGCCACTGAGGCTTCGGACGGAACGGTTTGTGCTGCCGCAAGACTAGGAAAATGTTCAGCAAAAATACTTCTGTAGTAAAATTCCTCTTTATTCTTTGGCGGTTGAAAAGGAAATTTGAAATGTGCGTTTTCTAGTTGTTCGTCTGTGATTTCGCTTTCAACTTTTTCTTTTAAGGTATCTATCCATGAATAGCCAACGCCATCCGAAAATTGTTCCTTTTGCCTCCAGGCCACCTCTTTGGGCAACAAGTCTTCAAAAGCTTTTCTTAAAACCCATTTTTCTATTCGGCCATCTTTAATCATTTTGTCTTCCGGATTAATGCGCATAGCGACATCAATAAATTCTTTATCCAAAAATGGTACTCGACCTTCAATTCCCCAAGCTGCCAGAGATTTATTTGCTCTTAAACAGTCGTAAAGGTAAAGCTTATCTAATTTGCGAACGGTTTCTTCATGAAAAGCCTGAGCATCGGGCGCTTTATGAAAATACAAATAGCCTCCAAACAATTCGTCCGAGCCTTCTCCCGAAAGCACCATTTTTATTCCCATAGCCTTAATAGCTCTGGCCATTAAAAACATAGGTGTAGACGCACGAATGGTCGTAACATCGTAGGTTTCTATGTGATAAATAACGTCTCTTATAGCGTCTAATCCTTCTTGAATAGTAAATACAATCTCATGATGTATGGTGTCCAGATGCTCTGCTACAAGTCTTGCCGCTTTTAAGTCCGGTGAGCCTTCCAGTCCTGTTGCAAACGAATGCAGTTTAGGCCACCATGCACCTGTGCGATCATGTTCTTCTATACGCTTTTCGGCGTACTTTTTAGCCAAGGCAGAAGTGATTGAAGAGTCTAAACCACCGGATAGTAATACACCGTAAGGCACATCGCTCATCAATTGTCTGTGCACAGCACTATCAAGAGCCTGTCTTAAATCCTCGATAGATGTAGAATTGTGCTTTACGTCGTCATAAGCTTTCCAAGTAGGTTTATACCAAGGCATGAAACCTGTAGATGTGTTTGTCATATAATGTCCCGGAGGAAATACTTTTATGCTTTGGCATACCCCTTCGAGCGATTTTAATTCGGACGCGACATAAAGCGTACCGTCATCATCCCAACCGATATAAAGCGGGATGATTCCCATATGGTCTCTGGCGATTAGAAATTCATCTGTATTGGTATTATAAACCGCAAACCCGAAGATACCGTTCAATTTATTTAAAAAATCTGCGCCCTCTTTTTCATACAAAGCCAAAATAATTTCGCAGTCCGAATGCGTTGTAAAATGGTAGTCGGGCACCTCGCTTCTAAGCGCGCTGTGGTTATATATTTCCCCATTGGCTGCCAAAACCAGGGTTTTTGTTTTATTGAAAATAGGTTGCTTACCCGAGGTAGGATCTACAATAGCAAGACGCTCGTGAGCCAAAATAGCATTGTCGTTGGCATAAATTCCACTCCAGTCTGGTCCACGGTGTCTTAATTTTTTGGCCATTTCTAGTATTTGAGGCCTTAATTCATCGCTCGTCTTTTTGATATCGAATGCGCAAACAATTCCACACATAAATAATAATTTAATGTTGATTAATCCAAGGGCTAAATATCGATTAAATAATTATTTTTACAACTCTGAATAAAAGTTTTTGAAGAGAATTGAAAAACTCTGAATAAAAAACAGATTTTACTGCAAAAAGCATAAAATCTATTATATAATTAATGCTATTTTTATGGAAAAGAAAACACTCATCCTTACAGATAAACAGATTAAACATAAAATAAAACGCATTGCATTTCAGATCTTGGAAGTATATGACGGCGAATCCGACCTTATTATTGCCGGCATAGCAGACAACGGCTACATTTTTGCAAAAAAATTAATTGAAAATATAAATAGCATAAGCACAGTAAACCCAAAGCTGTGCAAAATTAATATCGATAAAAAACACCCCTATAAAACTCCAAAATTCAGCTTAGGAGATAGCGAGTTAAAAAACCAGAGCATCATTTTAGTCGATGATGTCTTAAAAACAGGCACCACCCTCATCTATGCGACAAAACATTTGCTGGAATCGCCTTTAAAACTTTTAAAAACAGCTGTTCTGGTGGACAGAAACCATAAGAAATTCCCCATAAAAGCCGATTTTAAAGGTATTTCGTTATCAACTTCCTTACATGAAACAGTTCGAATTGAGTTTGGAGAAACCATAAAGGCTGAGCTATTCTAAGACATGCAGTATACGCTCTATAGTTTCTTGTACACTCAAATCTGAAACATCAATTATATGTTGTGCTTGCCTGTAGTGGTATTCTCTTTCAAACAAATGCTTTCTCACAAAATCCTTGACGTCCGCTTTAGTTTCTAAATGCGACAATAACGGTCTACCTGATTTCTGCTGAAACAACCTTTCTGTAAGCGTATCTAAATTCACTTTTAAGTAAACACTTGTGTCTTTAGAACTTTGATTGATGGTATTCATGTTATTAGCATAACACGGCGTGCCACCACCTAAAGCCACGATGTCATATTCTCGCTTTTCTATGATTTCTTTAAGGTACAGGGATTCTATTTTTCTGAAATAGATTTCACCCTTAGCAGAAAACAGCCTGGAAATAGACATGTTTTCTTTGTTTTCGATGTAGTAGTCTAAATCTACATAATTCAGTCCTTTTAAAGCGCCTAAAGCATTTGCAATAGTAGATTTTCCAGACCCCATGTAACCGATTAAAAAAAGCATAGTTTTAATTTATTCGACAAAATTAAAAATTGTTAAAAATAAACCGCATTTATAAGTGACAAATAAAATAAATAAATCTATATTTGCACCCTCAAAATTCAAAGCAATATTTTGCGTAGAATTTGATCTGGTAGCTCAGTTGGTAGAGCATCTCCCTTTTAAGGAGAGGGTCATGGGTTCGAGCCCCATCCAGATCACAAGATTAACCAGTTTGACTGGTGGTCTCAGAAGTCTCATATGATATGGGATTTTGAGATTTCCAATAGCATTGGAAATTTAGACCTGGTAGCTCAGTTGGTAGAGCATCTCCCTTTTAAGGAGAGGGTCATGGGTTCGAGCCCCATCCAGGTCACTAAAACTCATCAGGTTGTCTGATGGTCTTAAAACTTCCTCACTAAATCCAAGATTTTGTGATTCCCTATAACGTAGGGAAATTACGCCCAGGTGCTGGAACTGGTAGACAGGCATGGTTGAGGGCCATGTGTCCATTAGGGCGTGCGGGTTCGACTCCCGCTCTGGGCACTTTTAATTTTTTTAATATGTTGATTATCAACTATATAGATTAAATTGATGGCGTTTATCCCGAAATTAATCCGTTTTTTTTACAACTATCATTCATCCTACTTAGCGGAAATTTAAAAAAAGTGGCCAAAGACTAGTTTTGGTATGGACCCCAACAAAGTGCGTATTTGGTAGTTGCTAATCCGTTTCAAAACTGCAGCATTCAATTGCTTTATTACATGCTTTAGGCTAATATTCTTATACTTTCCATTACGCATTATTATAAAAAACTTACCGATAGTTCATTAATAGAGAACTATTTGTGCATTTATATTACAGCTGAGCAAATGAAAAGAATACTTGCGAAAAGTACATGACGAGTCCCAACGCTTCGGGATTGGTAAAAACACGCTGATACTGAACAGTATTTAAAAACGTGGTACGATACTACCAAAAAAGCTAATTGGTTTTCACCAAACGACGTAAAGCAGACGTACATAACAGCAAGTATCCTAAAAAATGGTCGAGTAGTTTTCAATACTAAAGGAAATTCTTACCGACTTGTCGTAAAATTCAATTACGAAAAGCAATGGGGGTTTATTCGATTTATTGGCACGCAGGCCGAGTATGATAAAATTGATGCTGATACAATATAAAAAATCGCTATGGAATTGAAACCGATTAAAACAGAAAAAGATTACCGAAACGCACTCAAGCGACTTGAAGTGATTTTCGATGCACCAATAAATACAAAAGAAGGCGATGAAGCAGAAGTTCTTTCATTACTCATTGAGAATTATGAAAATGAGCATTACCCATTAGAAGCACCTGACCCTATCGAAGCGATAAAAATTAGAATAGAAGAATTAAATATACTCCAGAAAGACTTGGTTGGAGTAATTGGTGGTGAAAGCCGAATATCTAAAATCTTAAACCGGAGAAAGAAATTAACTGTTGAAATGATTAGAGAGTTGGAGAAAATACTTCAAATTTCAGCTTTTATTTTAGTAAATACTTACAAACTCGTAAAAAAATAATAAAGGGTAATCCATTAGAGGGCTCTGTAAGAATTAACTAGCAGACTACGCCTCTCTTACCACTCCCGAAGTCTGGGAATACAGTTCATTCCTAAATTTTTAAAGAATTTTAGTCAATTTATATAATTATATTTACCTTTCAAGACATACACACTCAAATGAAAAAATCAAAACTTTTATTTTTCTCCATAGTTGTGGCACTGGCAGGATTCCTTTTTGGGTTTGACACTGTAGTTATCTCAGGTGCAGATAAACAATTACAGGAATTCTGGCAAAGTTCCGATTTGTTTCATGGTTTTGTAGTAATGTCCACAGCATTATGGGGAACTGTAATTGGTGCAATTTTCGGTTACATTCCTACAAATAAACTAGGGAGAAAAAAAACGCTACTGAGCATAGGTCTTTTATTTTTTATTTCTGCCTTGGGTTCTGCGCTGGTTTCTAATCCCTATGCTTTTGCTGTATTTAGGTTTATAGGAGGTTTGGGTATTGGAGTGTCTACAATTGTAGCTCCTGCATATGTTTCAGAAATTGCACCTGCAAAAGATAGAGGCAAATTAGTGGCCATGTATCAATTCAATATTGTTTTTGGCATTCTTATGGCTTATATTTCTAATTATTTCCTAAAGGATATCGGAACTGATTCCTGGCGGTATATGCTAGGAGTCGAAGCGGTGCCCGCTATTATTTATGCTGTACTGGTTATAAAAATTCCTGAAAGCCCAAGATGGCTAATTGAATACAAAAATGATAAAAAGAAGGCAATAGAAATATTGAAAACCCTACTTCCCAAAGATGAAATTGAAAGAGAAATAAATGAAATTGAACAAGCACAAGTTGTTGAAAGCAGCAAGGACAATATTTATATGAAAAAATTCAGAATACCATTAATGCTTGCTTTCTTTATTGCCTTTTTTAATCAATTATCGGGTATCAATGCTTTTTTGTATTACGCTCCCAGGATTTTTGAACTGGCCGGTTTAGAAGAATCCACATCATTTCTCAGCTCCATAGGCATTGGTGTAGTAAATCTGGTTTTTACACTTATTGGAATTGCTTTAATAGATAAATTTGGCAGAAAAAAACTCATGTATATTGGTTCTGTCGGCTACATTATTTCTCTTGCTTTAGTTTCGCTTGCATTTACTTTCAATTGGTCTGGCCATACAATTCCTGTATTCTTTTTTGTATTTATTGCAGCCCATGCTATTGGACAAGGAGCTGTTATTTGGGTATTTATTTCAGAAATATTCCCTACCAAATTAAGAGCAGCAGGTCAATCTTTCGGTGCTTCGGTTCATTGGATATTAGCAGCAGGCATCCCTGCATTTATTCCATTTTTGTTTAGTAAAGTAGGCCCCGCAAGTGTATTTACGTTTTTCTGCATCATGATGGTATTTCAACTCATTTGGGTGAAATTCAAAATGCCTGAAACCAAAGGAAAGTCACTCGAAGACCTGGCTTCAGAACTATCAAATACCTAAACCTAATGAACAAGAAAATAATTTGTTTTGGAGAAACCTTATGGGATATACTGCCTTCCGGAGCAGTTCCCGGAGGAGCACCAATGAATGTTGCCATTCGGTCTACATCTTTTGGATTGGAGTCTTCTGTTATCTCAAGCGTTGGCTCAGATCGTTTAGGAAGTGAACTGATCAATTTCCTAAAGAAAAAACAAGTTGACACCTCTTTACTTCAAATAGACCACAAATTTCCAACCGGACAAGTTGATGTACTAATTGATTCCAAAGGGATTGCAACATATGATATTAAACACCCATCAGCTTGGGATAATATCAAATTAACGGCAGCGGCCATTGAAAAAGTGAGCAAAGCTGATGCATTCATATTTGGTTCACTGGCGTGTCGGGATAAAGTGTCCAGGCAGACATTATTAAAATTACTTAAACACGCACGTTTTAAGGTATTTGATGTAAACCTGAGACCTGGTTTCTTTGATTTACAATTAGTCAAAAATTTGATAGAAAATTCCGATTTAGTAAAATTGAATGATGAAGAGCTTATGGTACTTGCTAAGCACTTTGGCTCTAGTAGTAGTGATTTATCAGAAAACATCAGTTTTCTTTGCAAAACGTTTAAAATAAAGTCTATTTGCGTGACAAGAGGAGAAAAAGGTGCTGTCCTCTTTACAGAGAATGCATTTTATTACAACCACGGATTAATTGTTAAGGTTGAAGACACCGTAGGCTCTGGCGACAGTTTTCTTTCCGCACTGATTTATAAATTGCTCACCCAAACCAATCATCAGAGCGCCTTAGATTTTGCTTGTGCTGTTGGAACTATTGTAGCCACGAAAACAGGCGCAAATCCGGAAATTTCACTAAGTGAAATTGATAAGCTTATCAAACAGTTTTAGACTTCAAACATAAAGGAGATAATTAGTTGTCGTACTGACAATAAAATCTCAGGCTTGCATCCTTGCGGAACCGAAGTTTTCTCACTATTAGCTTGCACTACTCATAGCTGAAACATTCTACTACAAGTAAAACAAATATTTTTTTTAATACTATATTTACAGCTTTTAATTTTTAAATGAAATAAAGCTTAAACCACATCAGCCAAAGTGTTTAAATACCTGCTCAATACTATTCCAAGGCCACTACTTATCAAAATGAGTTTTTTAGTAAGGCCGTTTATCGCTTTATTTTACAAAGGTAAAGCCTATAAAGACCCCATAGATGAAAAGACATTTAGGACATTTTTGCCCTATGGCTATGAAAAAGTACGCCAAAATGTACTCTCGCCGTCCACTTTGTCATTAGAACGACACCGGTTACTTTGGTTGTTTTTAAAGCGTGAAACTGTTTTTTTTAAAGAACATCTAAAGGTTCTGCATTTTGCCCCAGAGCAAGCATTTTACAAACGATTCCGAAAATTAAGTAATTTACAATACACTACAACAGATCTAAATTCGCCTCTGGCTGATATAAAAGCTGATATCTGCAATTTACCATTTGAAGACAACAGTTTTGATGTAATTTTATGCAATCATGTGTTAGAGCATATTCCAGATGACACCAAAGCCCTGCAGGAGATTTATCGTATTCTAAAACCTAACGGCTGGGCCATCTTACAGATTCCGCAGGACTACAACAGGGAGCAAACTTTTGAAGACGACAGCATCACAGACCCTAAAGAACGGGCAAAAATCTTTGGCCAATACGATCATGTGAGGGTTTATGGCATGGATTTTTTTGATAAACTGAAAACTATAGGATTTGAAGTTAGTGCAGTGGAATATACAAATCAATTCAGCGAAAAAGAAAAGAATTACTTCAGGCTTGCAGATTTTGAAATTATCCCGTTTGTAAGAAAACCTAAGCTGTAAAACCCTGTAAGATCTCCATAAATTTTTGATGCATCTCGTCTGTATAATCCAGATGTGTTACCAATCGCCACTTGCCTTCTCCCATATTACTTACAATCACCTGATTGTCTTTCATATAAGTTTCAAAACCTTCTGAACTAATATCTTCATTTAAATAGAAAATAATAATATTCGTTTCAACAGGTTCTACTTTTTTAATGTAATTCAAAGAATTAAGCTTCTCTCCTATTTCTTTTGCCTTTTTATGGTCTTCTTTTAATCTATCTACATGATTTTGAAGTGCATACAGTCCGCATCCTGCCATTAGGCCTATCTGTCGCATTCCACCGCCTAACACTTTTCTCACGCGCATGGCATTTTCCATAAGGTGTTTTTTTCCTACAAGTACAGTACCCATAGGAGCTCCAAGGCCTTTAGATAAGCAAATAGAAATGGTGTCAAATAGTTTTCCTAAGTCTTTTGGAGTATAATCTACCTCAGCCAGGGCGTTAAACAATCTTGCCCCATCGAGATGATAACCCAGTCCATGTGCATCGCATACCGCACGAATAGATTTTAAGGTTTCCAAATCATAGCAGGCACCGCCGCCTTTGTTGGTTGTATTTTCAACACAAACCAGACTTGTTAAAGGGCTATGGTAAAAGTCTGGTGGATTTATGGCACTAGCTACCATTTCAGCGTTAATTTTGCCTCTATCGCCATCCAACAATTTACAGGACACACCGGAATTGAAGGACACACCACCACCTTCGTATAGGTAAACATGCGCCCATTTGTCACATATTAACTGTTGTCCCGGTTGCGTATGCAATTTTATAGCAGCTTGATTGGCCATGCTTCCTGTGGGAAAATACAAGGCCTCGTCCATGCCAAATAAATCTGCAACGTATTGCTCTAAAGCATTGGCTGTAGGGTCTTCTTTATATACATCATCTCCGATTTCGCAAGACAACATATAATCTATCATGCCTTTTGTAGGCTTTGTTACAGTATCGCTTCTTAAGTCTATTATCATTTTAGTGCTACTTGAAATATTCGGACAAAGTAGTTAAAAAGTCTTGTTTTCCAAAATAAAATGTAAGCCCAAAAGCAAAATTATTATACGTTGCTTCTCTAAAAAAAGCATCTAACTCTTGGGGAACCTCTATACTTGTTTCTACCGAATTAAAACTATAGCTCACAAACGCGTGAATTCGATTCGTTATCTCATAACTTAAATATGTTCTAAAACTCGACAGGTCGCCATAATCCTTAAAATCATCACCGTTTTCTATTATATTTCGCATTCTAAAGTTTGGGTCAAGGGCATATTCTACACCTAACCGCCATTTGTCAAAAGGCAAAAAATCGTACCCAACTACAATACCTTCTTGCTGCATTCTGCTCGAAGTATATTCGCCAATCAGAGACGGATTTTCAACTCCAAAATAATTCATATTGTATTGGTACCCCACATAAAGCTGTTTGTATACAAAAACATTTATATTGAAGTTAAAACCACCTCTTGGGTTTAATGCGTTGTTTAAAAAATTTTGGCCTTTTGTAAAAGGATAATTGTAGCCGTATGAAATGTATCCCGATGTTTGTGATTCGTTATTGTACAGGATATTTTTAAAAGAAAATGAAGATTTGCTGGCAATAGAATCGTTCTGAGCCTGAAATTTTAAACTAAATAGGAGTATAAATAAGCAACTAATATAAAATTTCATAGACTTGGTTTTCTTGGTTAACTTCTATGGTCTCGGTTAGTGTTTCCCCTTCGTTGATATTATAAGAAATACTAACTTCAGAATTTAAAGGAACCACAATTGTTCTGGAAAAATTAGGAAAATTATCGCCAAGTGTTCTATTGAATGAATTCGGTTCAAAGCAAAATGAAAAATCATCTATTATATTTTGACCTTCAAAAATTTGTATGCATTCTGCCGAGGTGTAAAATACGGAAAGGTCTAATGCGTTTTCTGAGTTGGCTTCCCTGCTGACGTTTATCTCTAAAAAACCAATTTTACTAAGTTGTATGGTCTGTAAATCAAAAGTGAGATCGTTCGGGATATAGTCTCTTATGCCTACTAAATAGGAATAACTGGAATAAGAATCGCTTTTACTAACGTTTACGCGTAAGTTATCGTTACTACCAAAGATCGAAGTTAGTGAAAAAGTACCATCATCTTCACTAAGTCCAGACCCTGAAAGTAGCGAAGACGAATTCCCTTCCAAATACACGTGTACCATTGCATCGTCAAGGGGATTACCGTTTACATCCTGAACTTTACCTTTTACTAAAACCCTGATATTATCATCTACAGTTGGATCAGAGCACGACAGTTGAAGAAATACCAGTAAACATAAGGCTATAACAGATTTCATTTATTTAAAAATTATTTGGAAAGATGTATTGAGAACTAAACACCTTTTACTAATATAACAAATGAAACAGGCATAATCCTACTTTATTTTATTTTGTTTTAAGTTGAAGTTATCGTTTTAATGTAAAATGATTCACATAGGTAAGCTTGTTGCCATTAACCGTGTCTGAAAACTCTACCCTAAACCAATAATCCTGAGACGGCATGGGTTTACCATTATAAAAGCCATCCCAACCTGCTTGCATGGGTCTAATTTGCTCTAAGAGTTTGCCATACCTATCAAAAATATAAATTACTGCATCTTGTTGATTTCTCAGATCGGTAATATTCCAAAAGTCGTTAAACCCGTCGCTATTTGGGGTAAAATAAGGCGGAAACGATAAGCCTATTGCAATATCTGTAGCTGCGTTACTACAACCATTGATTTGTCTGACTTCAAAATTGTAAGCCGTCCCTCCTATCAAATTATCAAAAACACTGGACAACTGCCAGGGCCCATTATTCACCCTAAACTCATACTCGTCATTACCACCGGTAACGATAAGTTCTATGTTGACTTCCTCTTCAAAAGGTGCCGAGGTTACAACAGCCTCTAATGAAATGTCGTTTACGGGATTCACCTCGATAGTCAGGTCAGTTTGCACAGCACATTGATTAGGAGCTGGCGTAAACGTATAGGTAGTGGTTTCGTTTGGATTTATTTCCGGTGACCAGGTTCCTGTAAATCCTTCATTAGAAATACTAGGCAAATCTTCTAATACATCACCTAAACAAATAGAATTTGGGATATCAAAAGTTGGCAGCGTTCCCGGATCGATAAAAATGGTAAGACTGGTTTCTAAAGGACAACCTTGTCCTGCATCTGGTGTAAAGGTGTAGGTTGTAGTTGCTGTGGTATTTAAGGCCGGAGACCAAACACCAGTAATACCATCATTAGAAACTAGTGGAAGTTGTGGAATATCATCGCCTATGCAATACTCGGTTTCAATATTAAATTCCGGGACAAAAGTCTCTATAATTTCTATAGTTAAAGTGGCTGTTACAGCACATTCGTCAGCATTTGGTGTAAAAGTATAGGTTGTAGTTTGGGTATTATCGATATCCGGCGACCAGGTTCCATTTACTCCATTAATTGAAGTTGTTGGTAAAGGACCTATGCTGTCTCCTTCGCAAAATGGGCCTTGTTCATCAAATTCAGGGGTTAAAATAGGATTTACTATAATCTCCAAAGTTGAGGGTGTTGCACATTCGGAGGCGTTTGGCGTAAATGTATAAGTTGTGGTTTGTGTATTATTGATTGCGGGAGACCAGGTTCCGCTGATGCCATTAATTGAAGTGGTCGGTAATTCCTGTAAGGCTTCTCCTTGACAAATTGCATCCACCGGGTCGAATTCTGGAACAACGGGCTCGTTTACAACAATTTGTAAAGTCGTCGTTTCTGCGCAAGATACATCATCTGGTGTAAATGTGTATTCTGTTGTCTGCGTATTATCTAATGCGGGCGACCATGTTCCGGTTATGCCGTTGTTAGATGTTGTGGGAAGCTCCTCTAAAACATCTCCGACACATATTGGAGATACCTCATCGAATGTCGGTAGAATTAATTCTTCCCTATAGTCTAAGTCGCCTCCGGAGTTTACATTGTTGTTACAATCAGGCAAGTCTGTTACGGGATTATTTATATTATTATTTACATCAAACCCGTCAAAAACATCAAAAACATCATCTAATCCATCACCGTCTGCATCTGCGAATGGATTACTAATGGCGCTTGCAAGGCCGTTTTCTTCAATATCCGGCAAACCATCATTTTCACTATCTTCATCTATAAAATCTACGTTATCAGTACCATCTGTATTTACCGGAATCAATCCAACAGAAGCAAGAGTAGAAACATCGTTGGTATTCTGGTCATAAGCGTCGTCCAAACCATCGCCATCTATATCTGTTATGCCGGCTCCTATTCCACTAGGTGAAATGTATGCCAAAGTACTTTGAGCTTCAACATTATCAGGAATGCCATCGTTATCGCTATCTAAATCTAGCCTGTCAATTATTCCGTCATTATCTGTATCGACATCTGAACTAACATTTGTATTAAACGACAAATCACCAAGATTATCTGCATAGAAACTATCTGTATACACGATATAAAAATCACCACTCACGTTTGGCGTAAAAGAGATAAATTGATTAACACCAAATATAGGTTCTATAATCTCGTCTATACCACTATCGTAATTACCGTTTCCATTAGTATCAACTAAGCCGATATAAGCCAGTTGGATGATATAATCTCCTGTTTGAAGGTTAGCAAATGGGATGTCTACAGCTCCAAATGTTCCGTTATACGAATTATCTGCCAGATAGGTATTACCATCAAGATCGCTCCAGATGCCATTTGTACTATCATAAATTACGGCTTTTTGTATGGTTTGGCCATCGTATGGACCGCCGGAAACGGTGGCAACCGGCAAAGAAAAATTTGTTGGTACTAATTGATATGTAAATCCTGCTTGCACTGTTAGATTGCTAAATTGCCACTGCTCCAAAGCGGGATTGAAAACCGACGAGGCTACACTTTCAAAGCCTTGCTCGTTTATGTCGAGTATCCCATCATTATCGTCGTCGATATCTACATTATCAAAAACACCATCGCCGTCTGTATCGACTGTATTTACGACAATAGTTAGGGTTTGAACTGTAGCGCATTGATCGGGATCTGGCGTAAAGGTATAAATCGTGGTTTGTGTATTGTCTATTGGCGGTGACCAAGTGCCAGTTATACCATTATTTGAAGTAGTTGGCAATGCAGGAATGTTATCTCCAATATTATAATCCGGATAGTCATCGAAACTGGGGTCTACAATATCCTGAACAGTAATCGTAATATCTTCTGTCGTAGATTCGCCACAATTGTCTAAAATGGTAACCGTATATGTGGTGGTAGTGTCGGGAAACAAACTGGTAATAGGAATATTTGGATTACCAACTCCTGTTGTTGGGGACCAAGAATACGATACCCCACTTGGGAGCGATGCATCAACTAAAACAGAATCTCCAACACAAATGGTTTGGTCTTGCAACTGTAAATCTTCAACAAAAGAAATAGAATTGAAACAAACTTGATGTAAGTTACTCAATCCTCCAGTAGACCCAACAAATCCAAAAAAGACTGTATCATCTCCGTTGAAAATATTGTTTTTAATGTCTAGAGTTATAGATTGTCTCAAATCGCAATCAAAATAGACTTCGAAGATAAAGTTTGTAGCATCCCAAACGATTTTCACTTCATGGTCTATACCATCTTCGATATTAAAGTTTGTAGCACTAGCTTGTACTGGAGCAGCAATAGTGGAGGCGCCATTTAAATGGCTTGGGTTTCCGTCACGTTGAATTGAAATGTGATCAAATACAGGGTCTCCAAGTAACCCGACTTGACCATCGTTATTCTGAAACGTATCAAATTCTACAATCAATGAATTGTCTATACCTTCATAACCCATACCACCGCCTATTCCTCCAATTTCCGGTGTTGAAGTCCTTTTGAACACAAGAGCCATACCATCTGCTCCATTACTATCTTTAGTCCCAAAGTTGTTTTGGTAGTAAATAGTAAAATCTTCATCAAAATCTATGGGGTTCGAAAACCAAGCGCCTCCAGCCTTATCAAATTGATCAGGTGTAATTGTAAAGCAATTATTACCTTGATCTATGGCATCGCCAATAACAGTAGATTGCAGTTGAGCACTTGTATATTGAAAAACTAATAAGCATGTAGCAACAATAATTAGCCTATGATGATTAAAAATCATGTAAACGGGAATAAAATTAGAATCTATAAAAAAACGCAAAAAAATAGAATTTTAAAACTTTTTAAGATTTGATTTTTGGAATTAATTGAAAATACTGGTGTTTTCAATTGAAAGTCCATCAAATAAGCTCATGCATAAAATAATTAAAAACCTAAATAATTCAACTTAACAAGCTTAGAATACGAAGATTCTAATAAAGCTAGAAAGATTAAGCAAACTAAATTTTCATATAACTTACTAGAAATAAGACTTCTTAGCCTTTCAACACCGTATTATTTAATAGCATATTAAACTTTAATGATATTTATAATATTTATTAATACATTTAAATTCATAATTATAATTTATGATTTAATGACAATAGTCATAAATGAAACCTCATACTGATTATAATTTTACGTCAAAATTTTGATTAAAGAAAAACTATTAAACCTAACAATATGGAAACATTAGAAAGAGAAACTTATCGCACTGGCAAAATTGTCGAGCTGCAAGCGCTTTTAGAGGCTGCTCCAATTGTAACAGTAGCCAGAAATATTGAGGAGCTTGTAGATTTAGCAGTTGGTGGAAAGGAAAACAACTTCAAAGAAGTGACTTTCCGATTACCAAACGGCAGTACATATCACGAAGTAGATGTGATGAAAACTAAAAATGGTATAGCTGCCAATTACACAGACGTTTATATGCGTAGACGCGATCCTGATTGTATGGTTATTGCAGACGACTTACCTACTGATAAAACCACCTACGGCAGCAGATTCGGAACAAGTTTTGACAGCTTGAGAGAGGAAACTTTCGATTGGCTTAAGACTCAAGACTTGGCTATGTTTTATTTTCATGCCGGCAAAAAAGGCATGGGTTATAATGCGGTAGCTGTCGTACCGGCTAATTGCGGATTTTTCGCCATGGGATTAGCCTTATTACAAGGTATTCTGGATTACACAGAATTGCCTGACGATTTTTCGCCGGAAGCGGTTATTTATGTGGCACCACCTTTCAGACATACGCATTTTGATGGAAAACAAGTGGTTGTACATAACAGAATACCCGGAAAATATGAAATGTTTGCCTACAACCTCTACCCTGGCCCAAGTGCTAAAAAAGGAGTTTATGGCATGCTAATTGGCAAAGGCGAAGACGAAGGCTGGATTACAGCTCACTGTTCTGCTGTTCGTATAACCACACCCTATGATAATGTTGTTACCTTAATGCACGAAGGTGCAAGTGGAGGTGGTAAAAGTGAAATGCTGCAGCAACCACACCGCTTGGCTAATGGTAAAATTTTACTTGGAAAAAACATCTTTACTAACGAAAAGTTTACCTTAGAACTTCCTCGAACTTGTGATTTAAGCCCTGTTACGGACGATATGGCCCTATGCCACCCCAATCTGCAAAAAGACGCTAAAAAACTTTGGCTGGAAGATGCTGAAGATGCATGGTTTGTAAGGGTAGACCACATCAAAGAATACGGAACAGATATCACGCTCGAGAAAATAACAGCACAAGCCAAAACACCACTCTTATTCTTAAACATTAATGCTGTTCCGGGTGGCAGAGCGATGATTTGGGACCACGTAGAGGACAAACCTGGTGTACCATGTCCAAACCCAAGAGTAATCCTGCCTCGTAGTACATTTCCGGAAGTATATTCCGACCCCATAAGAATCGATATAAGAAGTATTGGCCTTAGAACTCCACCCTGCAGTAAGGATAAACCGAATTATGGTATCGTTGGACTAATGCATATTTTACCACCTGCACTTGCTTGGTTATGGCGTTTAGTGGCTCCAAGAGGTCATGCCAATCCAAGTATTATACAAACGGAAGGAATTAGCAGCGAAGGTGTTGGAAGCTACTGGCCTTTTGCTACCGGCAAAAAGGTAAAACAAGCAAATTTATTACTCGAACAAATAAGACGTACGCCAAATGTAAAATACATATTAACACCAAACCAGCATATTGGCGCTTGGGAAACCAGCTTTGTACCGCAATGGATTAGTAGAGAATTCTTAGCTCGAAGGGGTAATGCCAACTTTAATGAAGAACAAATCAGCCCTTCAAGATGTAGTCTGTTAGGCTATAGCTTAAACTCTATGAAAGTGGAAGGCGTAAGAGTGTCAAGACGTTTTTTGAAAGTGGAACGACAAGAAGAAGTAGGCAACGAAGCTTATGACCAAGGTGCAGAAATACTATATGATTTCTTTGTAAAGACCTTAGCACAGTTTCAGGATGACGACTTAGATCCTTTAGGTAAAAAAATAATCGAATGTTGCCTAAATCGTGGTACAGTTGAAGATTACGAAAGGATATTTAATGAGCACCAATAGTTAATAGTTCAAGAAATAGAACTTTTTCTAGGATACCGGCAAAAACTTAATTGTTTTTTGCCGGTATTTTTTTTTATAAATCGAAAATCTTAACATCTTTTTTCTTGAGTTATGAAAGGATAAGAAATATTAATACTAAACAGACATATATTTAATAAAATTAATATATTTAATAATAATCATTAGTTTAATTAAATAATCTTTCAAAGCATGACAATCGTCATAATATTTTCTTAAGAGCTACTATAATTTTACAGCGTCAAAAAAAAAGGATATTTCTATGGTTATTTTTCTTCACATTTTAAGTTTAGCCATTTTAACCATAATAATAAGTACTCCTTTTTTTAAAGTTGAAGTCATACTTTCCATGATGAGTAGTTCTAACAGAACAAAAAGGCTTCAATCTGAAAATATTCTAGTCATTAACTTGACAAAAATCAATCCAACGTTTCACCAATTTGTTTATCATGGAAACATTACAAAAAGAACCAAAAATGAGCACAAGAGATTTAACTAAGTACGGTATCACAGATACGACCGCCCATTGGAATTTATCTGCAGAAGAACTGCAGGCTATTACAGTAGAAAAAGGACTGGGTAAAGAGACTGCAAACGGCACATTAGCCATAAACACTGGTAAATTTACTGGACGTTCTCCAAAAGATAGATTTTTAGTAAAAGACGATTACACAAAAGATCGTGTTTGGTGGGGCAAAACCAATAAAGGCATCTCTCCCGAGAACTTTGATTACCTTCAGGGAGAAATAGAGAATTATCTAAGCGGTAAGGAACTTTATGTTAGAGATGGCTTTGTCTGCGCGGACCCAAAATACAGAATGGGCGTAAGAACAGTAACAGAGCTTCCTTGGTCTAATATGTTTGTATTTAATATGTTTTTAAGACCTACTGCAGAAGAACTTGAAAATTTTGAAGAAGAATGGTTAGTGCTTTGTGCACCTGGTTACGAATGTCCTGAACCCGAAAAACATGGTTTAAGACAAGGTAACTTTTCGATATTAAATTTTACTAAAAAAATAGCACTAGTAGGAGGTTCAGGCTATACAGGCGAAATTAAGAAAGGGATATTCTCTGCATTAAACATGATTCTGCCAGTAGACAAAAATGTATTACCAATGCACTGTTCTGCAAACGTAGATGACAATGGCGAAACAGCGCTTTTCTTTGGCCTTTCAGGTACCGGTAAAACAACCTTATCTGCAGACCCAAATCGAAAACTGATTGGAGACGACGAGCACGGCTGGACAGAAGAGAATAGAATCTTTAATTTTGAAGGCGGATGTTATGCGAAATGTATAGACCTTACAGAAGAAAAAGAACCGGATATTTTTAGAGCTATTCGGCCTGGAGCAATTTTAGAAAATGTCATTTTTGACGAAAATAACGAGGTTGACTTTATGGACAGCAGCATAACCCAAAACACCCGTGTAAGCTATCCTATTTATCATATAGACAACATTCAGGAACCATCTTTTGCAGACAATCCTAAGAATATATTTTTCTTAACTTGTGATGCATTTGGTGTACTTCCTCCAGTATCTAAACTTACTCCCGGACAAGCAGCATACCACTTTATCTCTGGTTATACCGCAAAAGTGGCTGGTACAGAAGCAGGTATTACAGAGCCTGTACCTTCATTCTCAGCATGTTTTGGAGAACCATTTATGCCTTTACACCCAACAGTGTATGCGGAAATGCTAAGCAATAAAATGCAAGAAGCGGGCGTAAATGTATGGTTGATAAATACCGGTTGGAGCGGTGGCCCTTACGGCGTGGGTTCTCGTATAAAACTTAAGTATACAAGAGCTATGATTACAGCTATTCTTGACGGAGAACTAGATAATGTAAAATACGAACAGCATCCAATCTTTGGATTATATATGCCAACAGAGTGTCCAAACGTGCCTGAAGAAATGTTAGACCCTATGAATACTTGGCTACAGAAAGGTGCTTATGTGAGTAAATCTATTCAATTAGCACATTCGTTCCACTTGAATTTTGAAAAATTCTTAAGCGAAGCCTCTGAACACATATTAGAAGGTGGTCCGTTAATTGACGAGCACCATTCCTTAAACGAATCAATAAAATAGTATTGTTAGATACTTGTTGTTTAAAGTTGGAAGGGCCCTATTTTTTAGGGCTCTTTTTTTGATGTATACCTTTGCAAACATTTAGCTGCAGAGTTGTAGATTTGTTGCTAAAACAAATTCTATCTAACTTTTAAGGTGAGGGTATTACAGATAATTGACAGTCTAGATGTTGGCGGTGCCGAAAAAATGGCAGTACAAATAGCTAACAGCTTGAGCACTAAAATTGAATTCTCTGCCCTCTGTTGCACAAGAAATACAGGCCCTTTAAGAAAAGAAATAAACCAAAAGGTTGAATTTATACACCTAAAAAAGAAACACCCTTTAGATTTAAGAGCTCTGTTTCGCTTAAGGCGTTTTGTATCTGAACACGAGATTAAGATTATTCATGCGCACGCAACTTCTTATTTTACAGCAAGCTTACTAAAACTCACTTTACCTAGGTTAAAGATTGTGTGGCATGACCACTACGGCCCTGAAAGGAAAGGCGTAAAATCAATTTCAGATGTTGTTCTAATATGTTGTTCTTTACTATTCAACTACATTATAGTTGTGAAAGATGAACTCAAGACGTGGGGTGCTACACATTTGAAATGTAAAAATAGTGTTGTGGCAAAAAACTTCATCAGCTTAACTGAAACCGAAAAGATATCTAAATCAATACTTTTCAGAGGAGATAAAAATTCAATTAAAATTATTCATGTTGCGAACTTTAGACCACAAAAGGATCATCTTACCGCGCTGAAGGCCATAAAAAATGTATTAGAAGACAAAATTCAAATATCTTATCATCTTTTTGGCAGTTATGATGAAGATAGTTCGTACTATAAAAATGTATTAGAATTTATTCAACAAAATCATCTTGAAAATCATGTCTTTATTTACGGTGTAAAGGAAAATATAACCGATTATCTCAAAAATGCAGATATAGGCATACTCACCTCTACATCAGAAGGCCTGCCTTTAAGCCTAATAGAATACATTATAGCAAAATTACCAACGGTCGTCACTCAAGTTGGTCAGTGCGGCGAGTTGGTTGAAAACTATGGTAAACTTTTTAAACCAAAAGATTACAAAGCACTTAGCATGCATATTCATGATATTATTTTAAACAAAGAGCTTGCAAAAAAGAATGCTACTCTTCTTTATGATAAGGTTTACAAGCAATATAGTGAAGACACAGTCATTAATCAAATTATAGATTTATACAGAGTACTGTAGATTCATTTATGTTTTAAAATTGAATAGATTTGTAGCATGTCTGTTATTTCGGTTTTAGAAAGGAGTGTGAATAAAACAGCTGAGTTGAAGTTTCTCTACCTGGTATTATTTCATATCCTTATTGGTTTTTTAATTTATGTGTTTAAACCCATTGCAGTAGTTTATGCTCTAGGAAGTATTTTATATTTCGTCGTAAGAATATTGGTGCATAGCGACAAACCCATAGTGGTGCTTGAGGCTGCATGCTATATCGCCGCCGGTGAAGTATTTTTCAGGATGACGGATGGCGTAATTTTATATGAAACCGGAAAATATGCTGTTATCCTGGTGATTTTAATTGGCTTATACTTTCACGATTTTAAAGAAAAGGTTTTTGTTTTTATCATCTACCTTTTACTGCTTGTTCCAGGTATCGTTGTTACTTACCTGAGTGTAACTTACGATATAGATTTTAGAAAAACCATCTTATTTAATATCAGTGGTCCATTAAGTTTATTCTTTTCTGCTGCTTATTGTTATAAAAGAGAAACAAATCTAAATACCTACCTTAAGCTACTAGACACCCTTACGCTGCCAATAGTTGCAATGGTGAGCTATTTATTTTTTTACACACCAGATTTACAAAATGTTGTAACTGGAGCAGATGCTAACTTTGCTGCCAGCGGCGGGTATGGCCCTAATCAGGTTTCAACAGTTCTTGGTTTAGGTATGTTTGCTTTGGTCGTTAGATTATTCATGCCATATAAAAATCTTTTTTTAAGGTATCTAATGTATGCTTTTCTTGCTTTCATTACTTACAGAGCACTGGCTACACTTTCAAGAGGTGGTGTTTTTACAGCTATCGTAATGTGTGCTTTTTTTATTACGAGTTATTTAAATTTTAGCACAGAACAAGCTAAATCCAAGCATATCTTTAGGCTGGTATTTATAGGTCTTATGGCTGTAGGCGTTTGGTTTTTTAGCCTGACTCAAACCAACAATATGGTTTACAACAAGTACACAAACAGAAATGCCAGTGGTGAGAAACAAGGAGACTTTACAACCGGAAGAATCGATATCATAGAAAGTGAATTAGAGGTTTTTGCAGAACATCCTGTTTTTGGAATTGGTGCAGGCATGGGGAAGTTTTACAGGTATGAGCAAACAGGTGTCATAAAAGCTTCTCACAACGAAATCACAAGACTTTTATCCGAACATGGGGTTTTTGGTCTTTTAAGTATTTTCCTTCTTATTGGCGTACCTTTAACGCATTACTTTTCGGATACCAGAAACATCTTTATCATCCCTTTTCTAGCGTTTTGGTTTTTAACCATAAGCCATTCTTCTATGAGAATTGCGGCGCCAGGTGTATTTTATGGCTTAGCGCTTCTAAGTGTTAATATCAGAAAAAAATGAGCGCTAAATCTATACTCTATCTCGGTAACAAATTACAGACTAGAGGCAACAACCCTACTCTAATTGACATCTTTACAGGTGTTCTAAGAAGTGAAAACCTAAAGGTTTATGCCTATTCCAGCAAAAAAAATAAAGCTATTCGTTTAGCTGATATGCTGTTCGCCATACTGAAACATAGAAAAAAGATAGATATCACATTAATAGACACTTACAGTACTTCGGCTTTTTGGTTTGCTTACCTATCGGCCAAACTGTGCCGGTTCTTAAAAATTCCTTATATTCTCATTTTACATGGCGGCGAACTCCCAAATAGGTTTAATAAAAATAAAAAAGAAGTCTTAGCTATTTTGAACAATGCGAAACTAAATGTGTCGCCATCAGATTATTTGTATGATTTTTTTAAGCAAAAGGGCGTAAAAAATGTATTAAAGATTCCTAATTTCATATCAATAGAAAACTACGTTTACAAAAACAGGGTAAAACCACGACCGCATTTGCTATGGGTAAGAGCTTTTGCAGAAATTTATAACCCAATGCTAGCGATAAGGAGTTTAGAATTACTTTTAAAAACGTACCCTAAAGCCCGATTAAGCATGGTAGGCCCAAAAAAAGATCACTCCTATGACATTTGCAAATCTTATGTTGAAAAACATCAACTTCCGGTTTCCTTTACTGCAAAGCTTTCAAAACAGGAATGGATTGCTTACGCCGAAGATTTTGATATTTTTCTAAATACTACAAACACAGATAATACGCCGGTTTCTGTTATCGAAGCCATGGGTTTAGGCATGCTCGTTATAAGCACAAATGTTGGTGGTATACCTTCTCTTTTAAATGATGAAAGAGACAGCCTTCTGGTAGAGCCTAACGACAAGGAGGCTTTTGTAAATTCGATTATAAGGTTGATTGAAAATCCTAGCTTAGCAAAATCATTATCCCAAAATGCCAGGCGTAAAGCAGAACAATTTAGCTGGGAAAGTATTAGAGACAAATGGCTGGTGGCGTTAAACTAAAAAAGCTGTTTCATACGTACTATGAAACAGCCTTTTAAAAATTTTTATTCCTATATTTTATTGATCTATAGACCCTAATACACGTTTAGCAAATGTATTGGCTGCGTCTCTTTCACTCATTCCATCTTTTACCATTCTATCCATCTCAATGGCACCGGCAATGTTGGTAATAAGTTCTCCTACAACATTCATTTCTTCTTCTTTTACAGAACGATGCTCACAAAAGGACTCTAAAACGTCCATAGTGTGCTGTAATTTTTCAACATCGTTGTTTTTCTGCAAATGTTTAATTATCGGTAACTTCATTTACTAATTCTTTTAAAGAATCAAACTTGTTTGTTTGAACTTGATTAACAAATTTTCCATTTCTAAATGTAGCAAACGTAGGTAAGTTGTTTACGTTAGCTAATTTTCTAGATTCAGGGTATTTTTCTGCATCTACAATAATGAATGGTATACCTTCATTTTCAGACGCTAATTTTTTAAATTTTGGTTTCATTAAACGACAGTTTCCACACCATGATGCCGCATATTGCACAACTACGGTTTCGTTGTCATTTAACTCTTCTAATAAGTTATCTTCGGTTAGTTCTTTAAACATACTATTTTTGTTTTAAAGTTTAGTTTAAGAATTGTCACACATCGATTGCTCTCCGTGTGACAATTGTAATTTATAAACAATTAATCTTTAATTATTTAGAAGACAAGTAAGCAGCTGTTCCTTCTCTGTTAGCTTGCATTGCATCTTTTCCTTCTTCCCAGTTTGCAGGACAAACCTCACCATGTTTTTGTACATGAGAAAATGCATCAATCATTCTTAAGAATTCATTTACATTTCTACCCACTGGCATGTGGTTTACACCTTCATGAAATACTGTTCCTTCTTCGTCTATCAAATAAGTTGCTCTGTAAGTTACGTTGTCGCCATCTACAGTTACATCTCCTGTTTCTTCATCGTATCTTTCGTTTGTAATATCTAAAATACCTAAACGGCTACTCAAGTTTCTGTTAGAATCTGCTAAAATTGGATATGTAACACCTTCTATTCCGCCATCGTCTTTAGAAGTATTTAACCATGCAAAGTGTACCTCAGCTGTATCGCATGATGCACCAATTACAACTGTATTTCTTTTTTCAAATTCCGGTAAAGCTTCCTGGAAAGCGTGAAGCTCTGTTGGACATACGTAAGTAAAGTCTTTTGGATACCAAAATAATAAGACTTTTTTATTGTTTTTCACCGCCTCTTCTAAGACGTTAATTTTAATTGTATCGCCAAGATCTGTCATGGCATTAACTTGTAAATCAGGGAATTTTTTTCCAACTATAGACATAATATAAATTTTAAAGTTTTAATTCTTTGCAAAAATAGAACTTCGATACCTGTATATTCTTAAAATTAAGTTGTAATTTTTTATTGATGTATAGATAAAAACTATAGCTTAATATATCTAATAGAATTATGTTATATTCTTAATACAGGTCTCAAAATCGCTAATTAGATCTTCTACATCTTCAATACCACAAGACAGTCTAAGCAAATGGTCATCAATACCTTGCAACTTTCGTTCTTCTTCAGACAATAAACTGTGCGAAGTTTTGGCAGGTGATAATATGGTGGTTTCTACACCTCCTAAACTCAACACATCTTTAATTAGAGCTAAACCATTTAAAAATTGTAGTGGCTCTATATTCTTATCCAACCTAAAAGATAGCATGGCGCCAAATCCCAACATTTGAATTTTGGCCAATTCATGCTGTGGATGTGTTTCCAAGCCCGGATAATTCACTTGCTCTACCCAATCCTGTGCTTGTAAAAATTCGGCTAATAATTGAGCATTATGGGTTTGTTGCTTTACTCTTAGATTCAAGGTTTTCATACTCCTTTCTAACAACCAAACCGTTTGGTCTGCCAGACTTCCTCCAAAATTTCGTGCTTTAAGCAGTATAGGCAACATTAATTCCTCTGAAGTGGCGATTGCTCCTGCAGTAATATCGCTATGGCCTCCAAGGTATTTTGTTGCGCTATGCAAAACAATATCTACACCTAAATCTATTGGACGTTGGTTTATTGGTGTTGCAAAAGTGTTGTCTATTATTGTGACCAGCTTTCGGTTCTTAGAGTAATCTGTAAGTTTTTGTATATCAACCAGCTCCAGCAATGGGTTAGAAGGCGTTTCAAGATATATAAGCTTAGTGTTATCTTTTACCAATGCATCTACTGCATCTAGATCATTAAGATCTACAAAGTCGAACTCGATATTAAAATCAGCCAATTCCTTTTTGATAAAATTTCGTGTACCACCATAAATCTGATCCTGTATTATCGCGTGGTCGCCTGATTTTAATACGCTTAACATCGCACAACTCACCGCTGCCATTCCGCTACCTAAGATGAGACCCGCTTCTGCATTTTCTAATCTGGCGATTTTATCTCCCAAATGTTTTTGGTTCGGCGTATTAAAATACCTTGGATAGGGCGAATCGCCTTCGTTGTGGTATGCATAAGCCGTTGTAACGTAAATTGGCGATACCGCACCCTTATAAACTTTGTCTTCAACTTCGCCTTCGTGGACACAAATTGAGTTTACACCTTTAATTTTATTATTCATTTTAAAATATATTACCTATTTTGCTTGTCGCAAATTAACAAAACATCCACTTTTATTGTTTAGATGAAAACACATTTTACCAATATAAAAAGTTTAGTACAAGTAAGAGACGCAAAAATAGAGCTTGTAAAAGGCAAAGACATGGCTATTTTACCATGTATAGAAAATGCCTATTTAAGCATAGAACATGACCAGATTGTTGATTTTGGTGAAATGAACACTTTCAACTCCAACACAGATGATAAAATCATAGATTTATCTGGAAAATTGGTACTGCCTACTTGGGTCGATTCGCACACGCACTTGGTTTTTGCAGGTACTCGGGAGACCGAATTTACAGACCGTATCAAAGGGTTAAGCTATCAGGAAATTGCAGAAAGAGGCGGTGGCATTTTAAACTCTGCCGAAAAATTAGAACATGCTAACGAAGACGAGCTTTATGACCAAGCTCTGGAGCGATTAAATCAACTTATTGCCTTAGGAACAGGCGCAATAGAAATTAAAAGTGGTTACGGACTACAGCATGATGCAGAACTCAAAATGCTAAGAATTATTCAAAGATTGAAGGAAAGCGCTCCTATTCCCATAAAGGCTACTTATCTCGCCGCTCATGCCCTACCCCAAAGCTATAAAAACAAAAAAACAGAATATGTAACTTCAATCATTGAAAAGACACTTCCTCAAGTGGCCGAACAAAACTTAGCTGAATACATAGACGTATTTTGCGAGAAAGGCTATTTTGACTTAAATGATACGGATAGGATTTTAAAATCTGCTAAAAGTTACGGACTTAAACCAAAAGTACATGTAAACCAATTTAATGCCTTTGGTGGTGTAAAAGTATCTGTGGACAACAACGCCTTGAGTGTAGATCATTTAGAAGTGTTGACTGAAGAAGACATAACACATTTAAAAAACGCTGAAACCCTTCCTGTAGCATTACCCGGTTGTTCTTTTTTTCTTAATATTCCTTACACTCCCGGAAGAGAACTGATAAAAAATGGACTGCCCTTAACTTTAGCCAGCGATTATAATCCGGGAAGCACACCAAATGGCAATATGAACTTTATTTTAGCCCTTGCATGCATTAAAATGAAATTGCTACCCGAAGAAGCTATTAATGCCATGACGCTAAATGCAGCAGCAGCTGTAGAACTATCTCATAAAGTTGGAAGCATAACAAAAGGAAAGTTAGCTAACTTTATCATTACAAAACCCATATCTTCTTACAACTATCTACCCTATTCTTATGGTGAAAATTGTATTGAAGAAGTCTGGATAAACGGTAAAAAATTTAATTATGAACCACATTAACTACATTCACAAAACCAGGATTGAAAAGCTTACCAACAAAAGAGCTGGCGAAGTTAAAATTGGTGAGCGTATCGAAGCCATTGACAGTATAGATACCCTGATAGAAAAACCTCAAAGCTACGTGCTATTGGGTATTCCCGAGGACATCGGCGTGTACACAAATTTAGGCAAAACGGGTACAAAATTAATGTGGGATAATTTTTTAAGCGTGTTTTTAAACATGCAAGAAAATCAACACAACTCATCCGAAGATGTTTTAATTTTAGGTGAAATTGATTGCGAACACGAATTAAACGATGCAAGAACGCTAGACCAAAACCACAAAGACTACTATATTTTTTTAGGAGATATTGTAGAAAAAATTGACCATAAAGTCGAAACCACGCTGTCCAAAATATTTAAAGCAGGTAAAATCCCCATTATTATTGGCGGCGGCCATAACAATGCTTACGGTATTATAAAAGGCTATTACAACGCCTTTAATCAACCTATAAATATTTTAAACATCGATGCCCATACAGACCTTAGACGTACAGATTACAGGCATTCCGGAAATGGGTTTTCTTTTGCCTTAGAACAACAAATGATAGAAAAATACTTCATATTCGGTGTTCATAAAGCCTATACACCTCAATACATTTTCGATTATATGGCAGATAAGCACCATATAAAGTGTGTATTTTTTGAAGATATTTTATACCATAACGCTATGGAAAAGCTTGAAAAGCTAAAACATGGCACCAACTTTTTAAATGATTATTTTGGTTTAGAAATCGATTGTGACAGTTTTGAAAACTTTAATGCCAGCGCTAAAACAAGTAGTGGGTTTTCTGTAAACGAAATGAGAAACTTTATCAATATACTTAAAAAAACCTCTGTTCAATATTTGCATTTCTGCGAAGGCATTCCTTCGGAACTTAACCAAACTGCAAAAACCTTAAGTTATTTTGTAAGCGATTTTATCAGAAAGTAAGTAAATCTCATTAGCGAACATGGTTTTATTTCAAAATTGAACATTATGTTTTTTAGAAAATAGACAATTCGGTTTGAGTTGTAAATTCCTCTAAAAATCGCATACCTCTATAGGAATTTCCCTTTCGATTAAGTTTAGGACTCCAAACCGCTATTGCATATTGTTTGGGATGTATGGCCACAATACCACCACCAACACCACTTTTGCCGGGTAATCCAACTTTAAAGGCAAACTCTCCGGACTCGTCATAAAACCCACAGGTTTGCATAAGCGCATTTAAGCGTTTGGCTTGGCTTTTAGAGACTATTGTATTGTTGTTAAAAGGGGATAATCCATCATTCGCCAGAAATAAAAAAAGCTTAGATAGTTCTTCGCAACTCAATTCTATCGCACATATTTGATAATAAAAGTCTAGAACCTCGTAGGGATCATTCTCCAGATTTCCAAAGGATTTGATTAAATTACAAACTGCTGCATTACGGTAACCTACTTTCTTTTCTGAATTAGCAACTTTATCTGAATAGTGTATTTGCTGAATATCAGAAAGTGTTCGCAAAAAATTGAAAAAATCTTCTTTTGGACGCTCGAGCTCACTTAACAATACATCGCAAACAACAATCGCTCCGGCATTGATAAATGGGTTTCTAGGAATACCATGTTCAATTTCAAGCTGGATTAAAGAATTAAATGCAGTACCAGAAGGCTCTACCTTGACTCTATCCCACAATTTTTCTTTCACCAAAGTGTAAGCCAAGGCCAAAGACAGCACTTTTACAATACTTTGTATAGAAAATTTTTTAGTATAATCCCCAACACCAAAACAATTCTGCATTGTGGTTGAGACATGAACCCCAAACGAAGAAGGATTTACGTTAGCTAACTCCGGAATATATGTAGCTAGCTGACCTTTATCTTCAATTTTTGTAACACTATTATATACGTTTTTAACTACGTCTTCAATGTTCATTCTTATGATATTTGCATCCTAATTTTACCAATCTTTCAAGTCTTAATTTTGCCATAGAAGCAAAGGAACTAAAATTTCATTATTATTTGAGCCAACTATTTTGATGTAACAAATTCAATTTTAAGTCTATTTTATTTACCGGCTAAATAGGTTGACTGTAAATTCCAAAAGTTTATGAGCAGGAGCATCATTATAACATTCTACACATTTAGCATACATAATCATACAGTCTACAAAATCAGTAAACATGTGAAATATTAAGCCCAAACCTATTATATTAAAGGGTTTCCGAAAAAACAAAAGCAACACATAGACCAGCATGGCATAGTATGTATGCAAAATATGAAAATTAATACTACAGCGATTGGCTTGAAAAATAGGATTAGCCAATAGATGGTCTAAATCGACCAACATCGTTGCTAAAAATATAAGATATACTTTTTTCCAATCTTTTTTAAAAAACACATAAGCTATAAAAAAGGGGAAACCAAAATGTAAAAAATAATGTACGAAAGTTTGCATTAATCTTTAAGTATTGTCTTGAGTTCTTGAAGATGTAATTTTCATTTTGGCTAAAATAGTCATATTCAAAAATATTTGGAATTAATCAATTTCTATATAATTTCTTTATTTAATGTAAAATTAAAAACAAGGGTTACTTTAAAATATAAAACGTTTCAAATCCTATTATCTTACCCTCTCCATTTCATGAAAGTTATATATTGAGACACAAAAAAAACTCGCCTTATTAAAGCTTCGTTCGGGATTTCAAAATAGAACAAATAATGTAATTTCTAATTTTTTAATAGTTTTTTAAAATTCATTTACTCTATCCTATATTTAAACCTCTAAGTTGATTGAAACTTACAATCTTTTATATATATTTGAAATATGTAACCTTAATCTTAATCCAAACTAAAGCCCATGAGCCTTAGCTACGAAGAACTAAAAGCTATTATTGTTAGTTCTCCTAATTTTATTTGGAAAACAAATACTGATAAGACAGTTAGTTATTTCAACAAGGCATGGCTAGACTTTAGAGGGAGAAGCTTAGATCAGGAACTCGTAAACGGATGGGCAGATGGCATACATCCTGAAGACTTAGAGAGAGTTATAAAAGAATTCAAATCTAATTTTGATAAAAGACAATCCTACGAGTTGGATTTCCGCCTAAAACGACACGACGATGTATACAGGCTTATAAGAGAAAAAGCCTTTCCATATTACGACAATCAACAAAACTTTACGGGTTATCTTGGGTATTGCTATGATATAACCGACCAAAATAATATCCAGGAGGAACTAAATAAAGAACGAAAACGTTTAAGCGGGATTATACAGGGCACGAATTCTGGCACATGGGAATGGCATATACAGACCGGAGAAGTTACCACAAATGCACGTTGGGCAGAAATATTAGGCTACTCTTTAGAAGAATTGGAGCCCATAAGCATAGACACCTGGATAAGACTCTGTCATCCCGAAGACCTTAAAAAAAGTAATAAGCTGTTTGAGTCGCTTTTTAGTCGAAAAATAGATTATTACGAGTGCGAGGTAAGAATGCAACATAAAAATGGGGACTGGGTATGGATTTTAGATCGAGGCAAAGTCACCACATGGGATGATGCTGGTAAAGCCATGGTCGCCATGGGGACGCATCAAGACATTACCGACAGAAAAAAAGCTGAGGAATCCCTAAAAAAAGAACGTGAAAGGCTAAGTGGAATTCTCGAAGGCACAAACTCTGGAACCTGGGAATGGAATGTGCAAACCGGAGAAACAATAATAAATAACCGCTGGGCAGAAATGCTGGGTTACAAGATTGAGGAGCTTAAACCTATTGGTCAGCAGACCTGGTTTGACCTTTGTCATCCCGAAGATCGAGAAAAAAGTGACAGGGCCTTTGAATTACATTGCCAAAAAAAGACCAATCACTACGAGTGTGAATTTAGAATGAAACACAAAAATGGTGGTTGGATATGGATATTAGATAGAGGCAAAATAGTGTCATGGACAGAAGCTGGCGAACCCTTGATTGCAATGGGGACGCATCAAGACATTACAGAAAGAAAAGAGGCTGAAACACAATTAGCCAATAGCGAAACCAAATACCGAGAATTGGTAGAAAACACTACCGATGTTATTTATACCATAAATACCGATGGCGAATTTACTTATGTCTCTAATGCTTGGAAAAGGCAACTTGGCCATGACAGAGAAGAAGTCATAGGAAAGTCGTTTAAAAAATTCCTGCATCCAGACGAGTTTGAACCTTCTATTGGAAAACTAAGAGAAGCATATTACAGCGGTAAAACCATAGATGCTTTCGAATATCGGATACGACATAAGGATGGTTCATGGCGATGGCATAGTTCTAGCGGAAGCTTTAAAAAGGATGCTACCGGAGCAGTAAAATTATTTGATGGCTTATCTCATGATATTACACAACGAAAGCAAGATGAAGCTAAGATTGCAAAACAAAATGCCAGCCAAAAACTATTATTAGAGTTGGCCTCTTCGTTTATAAATGTACCACTTAAAGATGTTGATAAAGCCATAAACAGTGCACTGGCCTATACTGGAGAGCATTTCGGTGTGGACAGGTCCTATATTTTCGACTACGATTGGGAAAAGCGTATTTGTATAAACACCTACGAATGGTGTGCAGAAGGCATTACTCCAGAGATAGAAAACCTAAAAGATGTGCCTTTGGAATACCTACCACAGTGGGTTTCTACACACATTAAAGGAGAGAAAATGGTAGTCCCTAATGTGCAAGAGCTAGACAAAGATGACACTATGCGTCATATACTTGATCCTCAAGGCATTAAAAGCCTGATTACGCTTCCTTTAATGAAAGACCAGGATTGTATTGGGTTTGTTGGTTTCGATTCCGTAAAAAACTATCACACCTACTCTAAAAGTGAAGAAGATCTGCTTATTTTATTTTCTGAAATGCTTGTAAACATTACCAAAAGGAGAATAGCAGACGAAGAAATGCTTAAACAAAAAGAAAAAGCAGAGCAAAACGCATTAGAGTTGGAAGAGGCTCAAAAAGTGGCAAGTCTAGCAACTTGGCATTATAATTTATACAGCAACCAAGTAACTTGGAGTAAAGAACTGTATAAAATGTATGGTTTTGATCCATCTGGACCAGCACCAGCTTTCACCGAACAAGAGAATTTATATACCGCAGACAGTTGGAAAAAGCTAACAGATGCTGTGGATAATGCAAAAAAATACGGTACACCTTACGAGTTAGAATTAAACTTTATTAAAGCAGATAAAACCAAAGGCTGGTTATGGGCCAAAGGTGAGGCAGTTTATAATGACGATGGTAAAATTATTGGTCTAAGAGGAGTTGCTCAAGACACCACCAACAGAAAGCAATTAGAGCTTGAGCTTAACAAATCTAAAGAACAGCACGAATCTGCAGCAAAACGATTGCGAGTCGCATCAACCTCTGCCGGACTCGGTATTTTTGAATGGGAAATTCTTGAGGACAAATTAATTTGGGACGATAGGATGTATAAGCTCTACGATGTAGATAAAGAAAATACCGAACTAACTTTTGATGTATGGTCAAATAGGATACATCCCGATGATTTAGAGAAAGCGCTAGAAGACTTAAACACGGCATTAAATGGTAATGAAGATTTCAATTCTTTGTTTAGAATTATAAATCCTGACGGAAAAGAATATTACATCAAAGCTTATGGAGATGTAATAAGAGATGACAAAGGCCTCGCTGTGAAGTTGATTGGGGTAAATATGGATGTTACTGAATCTCAGATTCATCAACGCAGTTTAGAATTTAAAAATAAACAACTTGTAGATTTTAGTAACATTTTGGCACATAACCTCAGAGCCCCGCTGGTAAATATAGGAATGCTTGTCGATTTTATTGAAGAGTCTGAAGATCCGGAAGAAACCGCCGAATTTACGACTCAACTAAAAAATGTTCTCGACCACTTAAATGAAGTGTTTAATGAGCTAATGGAATCGATTCAAATCAGACAAGACCTTGATATAAAAAGCGATAAAATAGACTTAAACGAGCGCATACATAAAATATTAAAAAGCTTAAATAGCCAGATTGTTAATTACGGTGCGAAGGTTGATATTGATATTACAGCTGTATCCAAGATGAAATTTCCTTCAAAATACATTGATAGTATACTAAGTAACCTAATAAGCAATGCCTTAAAGTATAAATCGCCGAAACGAAACCCTGTAATATCCATTAAAACTGAAAGGGTTAATAGAGACATCATACTTTCTGTTAAAGACAATGGCTTAGGCATAGACATGAAAATAGCAGAAAAAAACCTATTTAAAATTAGAAAAGTTTTCCATAACCATACTGATGCCAAAGGTTTTGGTTTATTTTTGATAAAAACACAAATCGATGCAATGAAAGGTGAAATCTGGGTTGAAAGCGAACCAGATAAAGGCAGCACTTTCTTTGTAAAATTTAAAAATGCAGTAATATGAGTAGTACGCCACCAGAAATATTTCTAGTAGAAGATGATGATCTTTTTACAATGCTTTTAAAAAGATCTTTGAAAAAAATTGGACACATCAACCAATTGACCACATTTAAAAATGGGAAAGAAATTTTAGATTACCTAAAAAATAGTAATACTGAAACCGACACATTTCCAGATATCATTTTGTTAGATATTAATATGCCTATTTTAGATGGATGGCAATTTTTGGATGCCTTCAAAACGTTTTATGATACGCTCCCAAAACAACCAAAAATATACATGCTGTCTTCTTCTATTTTTACAGCGGATATCGAAAAATCTAAAGAATACAAAATCGTAACAGATTACCTAATCAAACCTATCCCAGTGGATAAACTTAAGGAAATTATTGAGCCTGTAAACTAGGTTTTTACAAACAATGCCTTACCAAGCTAAAACCAAAGACTTCGTAAATTTGATATTGAACGGCCGTAAAAGGTATTTAAACGAATTTCCGTGAGTCTATGCATAAGTTAGCGTATATTTGCAATATTTTATTATTTAACCATGACAACTCTTAAGAAAATTTCAATTCTAAGCTTAATTGCTTTTTTTACAGCTTGTACCTCCGATATTGTTAACGGAGATATAAACACAGAAGACCCTAACGACACAAGACCGACACTTGATATTCCTGAAGGTTTTGATTTTAGCACAAAAAATGATGTGGCAATCACAATAAGTGATGAAAATAGCGATGAAAATCCTATTTATAAGATTTATACCGAATTTAGAACCCCACAAGGTGATGATACTGAACTAAGTTACGATGAAATCTTGAATGATGGGATAATCTACAAATTAAAATTCACAGGAGCTACAATAAATGGTTCACTCTCTAAAACTATTGAGATACCAACATACAGCAACAAAGTTTTTATAAGACGTAAAGGACCTGAGGGCTTTACAGATTACACATC
>CAYNCI010000036.1:0-24771 GCA_964396065.1 uncultured Mesohalobacter sp.
GTGTTAAAGGCTTCAAGAGCCGGTTTCTTTACAAGTTTTTTTAGACTGTGTTCTTCCATAAAATTTAAATAATGTTGTCAATCTTTTTATCGATACCAGATTATTCTTAGCAATTTTTGATAAACCTGTTGACATACATGCATCAAGCATGATGCAGACTAACCGTAATTAAGAGTATGTTATGTTAAAGTCTTACTAATCGAAATCTAATGTTCTCTCTGAAAGAGTATTAGAAAAGGTAGGCTAAAAAAGCATACTTAATATTATGTTAATTATACTGACATAAAGGCATGAATTACCCTGCTCTTTGTTGGTTTTGGATTGAATCTATTAGTGAAAAATGACTTTATATAAGCTTGAAGTACATTTTCAAACTTATTTTACCATTGTAATTTTTAAAGAAAAAAGATAAATCAATTTGATTAACTAATGTCAGCAGTAAACACTTTAATGCTTAATAGTGATGGAACTGTCGGCCTCGAGCGTGTATTTTAAGGAGGGCATATGCGACATTTAAAATAACTTTCGGCATAATTTATACCATAAGCAAAATCAGAAAGTGCGCTAAGCATTATACATTGACTGAAAGCTTATCTATCTTTGTAATTATAGAGCTTAAATAAAATATCTAAACATTGGAAAAAGCGCTACTTCAAATATTCCATAACCTGCAATTAGAAAAGACAGATTCTTCTTCTGAAGAAAAATTTTTAAAGCTGGCAGATTACTTAGACCATCTGGTTGCCTACGATTTTAATAAACTGCTAAATATTCTATACCGCGTTGATGTTTCTGAGCAAAAAGCAAGGCAAGCCTTGGCCAATAAAAAAGAAACAGAAACCAATGGCTTTATCTTAGCTAAGCTTTTGATTGAGCGAGAAAACGAAAAAATAAAGTTCAGAGAAATGTACAGAAAAGGGCTAAAGAACTAATAAGTGATCAGAATTATTTTAGCTAAAGTATTTCAAAATCACATATTATCAAAAACAGGCTCTTAAAGCTTTCTAGTTTTAAATAGTTTTCAATAAAGATATCTTATTTTTGTAGAATATCGATTGTTATATCGATAGTTTATTTTTAAATTTAATAGTAATCATATGGCATTAAAAGTAGGCGTTTTAGGAGCTGGGCATTTAGGTAAAATTCATTTAAAATTATTACAAGCTTCTCCGGAATTTGATTTAGTGGGATTTTATGACACCAATATCGAGCAAGGGGAAAAGCTAAATAAAGAGTTAGGTTATAGCTTTTTTGACAAGTATCAAGATTTATTAGATCAAGTTCAGGTTATAGATATTGTTACGCCTACCCTATCCCATTTTGATATGGCAGAACTAGCCATCAAAAAAGGCAAACACGTATTTATAGAAAAGCCCATTACCAACACTGTGGAAGAGGCTGAGAAACTGATAGAGCTACTACAAGAATATAAGGTTAAAGGTCAGGTTGGTCATGTAGAACGTTTTAATCCTGCATTTATCGCAAGTGTGCCCAAAATAAACAAACCCATGTTTATCGAAGCGCATCGCTTAGCCGAGTTTAACCCAAGAGGTACTGATGTGCCAGTGGTTTTAGACTTGATGATTCACGATATAGACGCTATATTGAGTGTGGTACAGTCTCCTGTAGTTTCTGTAAATGCAAGCGGCGTTTCTGTAATAAGTGAGACACCGGACATCGCCAACGCCAGACTTCAATTTGAAAATGGATGTGTAGCCAACCTTACGGCTAGCCGAATATCTCTAAAAAACATGCGTAAAGCACGGTTTTTTCAGAAAGACGCTTATATTTCAGTAGATTTTCTAGAAAAAAAATCTGAAGTGGTAAAAATGAAAGATGCCCCTGAAACCCCAGGTGATTTTGATATGATTCTTCAAAATGCTGAAGGTGTGAAAAAGCAAATTTACTTTGACAATCCTGAGGTAAAAGCCAATAATGCCATTCAAGACGAATTAGAAAGTTTTGCCCGCGCCATAAATAACGACACAACCCCGGCTGTAACACTAAGACAGGCAGCCGATGCTTTACGTGTTGCACACGAGATAATAAATGATTTTTAACGTAAATAAAAAACTACAATGAAAAACATCGCAATAATAGGTGCTGGTACTATGGGAAATGGTATCGCACACACATTCGCACAATTTGGATACAAGGTTAGTCTTATCGATATTTCGCAAGAAAGCTTAGATAAAGGTATAGCAACGATCTCGAGAAATCTTGATAGAATGGTCGCTAAAGAAAAAATTAGCGAAGACGACAAAGCGGCAACGCTAAGTAACATTACAACTTATACAGAATTAGAGAAAGGAGCAGAACATGCAGGGCTAGTAGTAGAAGCCGCTACAGAAAATGAAAGCATTAAGTTGGATTTATTTAGAAAACTGGATGAAATATGTCCTGAAAATACTATACTGGCTACCAACACAAGTTCTATACCTATTACAAAGATAGCCGCAGTTACAAGTAGACCCGATAAGGTTATAGGCATGCATTTTATGAATCCTGTCCCAATCATGAAACTTGTTGAAGTGATTAGAGGTTACAATACTTCAGATGAAACTACACAAACTGTTTTAGAACTGTCTAAGAAACTCAACAAAGTTCCAACAGAAGTGAATGATTACCCGGGCTTTGTCGCCAATCGAATCTTAATGCCGATGATAAACGAAGCCATAGAAAGTTTATACAACAATGTTGCCGGTGTGGTTGAAATAGACACGGTAATGAAATTAGGAATGGCGCATCCAATGGGCCCTCTTCAACTGGCAGATTTTATAGGCCTGGACGTTTGTTTATCAATCCTAGAGGTCATGTACGACGGTTTTAAAAACCCAAAATATGCGCCCTGCCCATTGTTGGTAAATATGGTGAGAGCCGGTAAATTAGGCGTGAAGTCTGGAGAAGGTTTCTACGATTACAGCGAAAGCAAAAAGGCTGAAAAGGTTTCAAAACAATTTGCTTAGATTGGACTTAATATCGTTTTTTAATTAATAAAACATCCATCTTTTTCCCTCTCGAGGAAGACATACATAGAAGACCGACCTCGATGGGAAATAAGTATCAAGAGGGTGTTTAACATTAGAGATTTATTGAAATATGACACTTGTAAAACCCTTTAAAGCCACGCGTCCGACCAGAGATAAAGTTGGTTTAATTTCGTCCAGACCTTACGAAAGCTATGGTGAGCGAGAACGCGATGCGATGTTGGAATTCAATCCGTTTTCGTTTTTACAAATCGTAAATCCAGGCTATAAATACCATAAAAGGATTATAGGCAGAAAGCGTTTTACTTTAGTTAAAAATAGATTTCAAGAGTTTAAAGACGATAAGTTTTTAATACAGGATAAAACTGCCTCGTTTTATATACAACAGATTGTGTATCGAAATACAAAAACCTATACAGGAATTATCGCGAGAAGCAGCTGTCACGACTACCTTGATGGAAAGATTAAAAAACATGAAGATACCATCTTTGAAAAGGAAAAAACCTTTTCAGAGTACCTTCAAACGGTAAAGTTTAATGCCGATCCTGTCTTGCTTACCTACCCGGAGGACAAAGACATTAATAAAATTATAGCAAAATATACTAAGGAAAGACCAGAATATGAATTTGCTACGCGCTCGAGAGAAACGCATAAACTGTGGATTGTTGAAAACAAAGAGGATGTCAATTTTATTGAAGAGGCTTTTTCTAAGTTTAAGAGCATCTACATAGCAGATGGGCACCACCGTTGTGCGTCTTCTGCCTTACTTTGTAAAGAGCTAGAAATAGAAAACCCTGATCATACAGGAGATGAAGAATACAATTACTTTATGTCTTTTTTAATTTCTGAAAATCAATTGAACATTCACGAGTTTAACCGGCTTGTAAAAGATCTCAATGGTTTAGAAAAAGACGAATTTTTAATTCTTTTAGACGAATCGTTTAGGATACAAAACAGAGGAGAACGCTCTTATAAACCCGGGAAAAGGCATCACTTTAGCATGTATCTAGATGGAGAATACTATTCTTTGTATTTACGAAAATCCCTAAGAAAGTTTGAAACGGCTTTAGACGAACTTGATGCACAAATCCTTTACAATAGAATTTTAAAACCCATTCTAAATATTCATGACTTAAAGAATGATAATCGCATAAGTTATGTAAAAGGAGAAAAGAAGATGGGTTATGTAAAAAGTGCTGTAGATCGTGGTGAATTTAAAGTGGGGTTTGGCATGCTGCCGCCTGATATTGATGAAATAAAGAAAATTGCCGACGAAGGCTCCGTTATGCCACCAAAAACAACTTACATAGATCCAAAATTAAGAAGTGGTGTAACGATATACGAATTTTAAGCAAAATGATAATTGAATATGATTGCAGAAAACCTTAAAAATATAAAAAACAACTTACCTGAACATATCACACTAGTAGCGGTATCGAAAACCAAACCTGTAGAAGATTTACAGGAAGCTTATGATGCTGGTCAACGTGATTTTGGAGAAAACAAAATACAGGAGATGACAGACAAGTATGAAGTTTTACCCAAAGATATCCGCTGGCATATGATTGGGCATGTTCAGCGGAATAAGGTAAAATACATGGCCAAGTTTGTACATTTGATTCATGCAGTAGACAGCCTTAAATTGCTAAAAGAAATAAATAAACGAGCTAAAAACGAAAACCGTGCGATTAATGTGCTTCTTCAACTTAAAATAGCAGAAGAAGATACAAAATTTGGGCTAGCCAAAGACGATTTGTTAGAAATTTTAAATCAAACACAGTCCGGTGCTTTTGCTCATGTAAAGGTTGTCGGGTTAATGGGAATGGCAACATTTACAGAGGATGAAGCCCAAATACACCGCGAATTTTCGGTATTAGAAAACCTATTCCATGCGATTAAAGACGAATATAATTTTACTACGCTTTCTATGGGTATGAGTGGAGATTACCATTTGGCTCAAGAACATGGCACAACAATGATTCGCGTTGGAAGTAAAATTTTTGGTGCTAGAAATTACACAAACTAAATTTCAAAACGCATAAGAGTGAATAGGATTATAATTTTCATTGTAGTTTTGTGCTCTAATTATTAATTAAAACTTTATTTAAACAGCTTATCTACGCAGTAATCGACATAGAGTCTACAGGTGGTAAATTCAATGAGGAAGGAATCATGGAAATTGCCATCTTCAAGTTTGATGGCAACGAAATTGTAGACAAATTTGTAAGCCTTATCAATCCTGAACGGAAAATCCAATCCTTTGTAAAAAGACTTACAGGTATAGATGAAGAAATAACTCGTCTGGCACCTAAGTTTTATGAAGTTGCAAAGCGTATAATCGAAATTACAGAAGATTGCATCATTGTAGCTCACAACGCGCAGTTTGACTATAGAATGCTGCAAACAGAATTCACCCGACTTGGTTATGAGTTTAAACGCGAAACCCTTTGTACCATAGAGTTATCAAAGGAACTTATCCCCGATATGCCTTCCTATAGTTTAGGTAAGTTAACAAAGGCTTTAGGCATACCTATAAGTAAGCGACATCGTGCCGAAGGCGATGCACAAGCAACTGTTAAGCTGCTCAAAATTATACTTAACAAGGATTCTGAAAACAACATTGTTAAAAAACATATTAGGGAACGACCTAAAAAACAAGTAGATACCAAACTTTTAAATATACTAGAACCTTTACCCAAAGAAACTGGGATTTACTTTTTTTACGATAAAGAAGATAATCCTTTGTATGTAGGCAAAAGTAATAATATCCATAAACGTGTCAGTCAGCACTTTAGCAGCACAAACCCGAAATCCAGGTCTTTACAACGTAAAATTGCTTATGTTAAACATGAATTAACAGGAAGTGAGCTTATAGCACTATTGAAAGAAAATGAATTTATTAAAAAGCTTCAACCTGAATACAATTCTGCATTAACAAAAACAAAGTTTACACATGGCGTGTATTTAAGCACAGATAAAAAAGGCTATCAACTGCTCAAAATAAAGCCTATTAATGCAAAGGGAAAGCCGATTACTACTTTTTCAAGCTTAACATCTGCAAAAGGCTTTTTAGAACAAATGGTTACTAGTTACCAATTATGCTTGAACAAAACCAGTTTAGGCAATACTCAAAAAAGCTGTTTCAAACATGGTCTGAAAGAATGTTTAGGAGCTTGCGTTGGTGACGAAAGCCCTGAAAGTTATAATGAGCGAGTTCAGGCATTAATAGACCGCTACAGTTTTGGCAAAAAGAATATGTTACTTATTACCAAAGGCAGGAACGTTAACGAAAAGTCGTTGGTACATATAAAACAAGGTGAAGTTGCAGGAGTTGGTTTTTTTGAATTAAATTTACAAATCACAAATTTGGAAATTCTTGAAAGAATTCTATTTCCTATAGAGCACCAAAGAGATGCTAAACACATCACTCAGAGTTTTTTAAGGCGTTACCCAAACCTAGTTAAGTTAGTGATTTTATGAAGTGGAGAGAAAAATTACATGAAATAATCTATGAAGCTGACACACCAGCAGGAAGACTATTTGATATCATTCTTCTCATTGCCATCATTTTAAGTCTAATCTTAGTGATGCTGGATAGTGTTACAGCTATACACAATGCCAATATCAGTTTTTTTCTTACGGCAGAATGGATAATCACCATCTTGTTTACTATAGAATATGTACTGAGAATTGTTTGCACTAACAAACCCTTCAAATACATATTTAGTTTTTATGGAATTGTAGACCTGCTTTCTACCCTTCCTTTGTACTTAAGTCTAATTTTAGTAGGCAATTCGCCATTACTTACGCTTCGTGCCTTAAGGTTATTGAGAGTATTTCGAATTTTAAAAACAACAAAATACATTGGTGCCGGAAATAGATTAGCCGTTGCAATACGGTCTAGCTTGCCTAAAATATTCGTATTTCTATACAGTGTGGTAATCGTTTCGTTTATAGTAGGAACAATCATGTATTTGGTAGAAGGGCCGGAAAGTGGATTTACGTCTATTCCCATAAGCATTTACTGGACAATTGTAACGCTCACCACTGTAGGATTTGGCGACATACACCCTGTAACTCCCTTAGGGCAGTTTATCGCAACCCTGGTTATGATTTTAGGTTATGGCATTATAGCAGTACCAACTGGTATTGTTGGCGCCGAATATGCCACCTCAAACAGCGCCCAGAAAAATAATACGCAATCTTGTTTTAATTGTGGTGAAAGCCATCATACAGACAAAGCTAAAGTGTGCCACCAATGTGGGTATTCTTTAAATAAGGATTAAAAATGGACAAGACGCTTATTAGTATTGTAGGCCCAACGGCTATTGGTAAAACAAGCCTTAGCCTTAAAGTCGCTAAGCACTTTAAGACTGAAATCATGTCTTGCGATTCCAGACAGTTTTATAAAGAAATGAAAATTGGCACTGCCGTACCATCTGATGCTGAACTTGCTGAGGTGAAACATCACTTTATTAAAAACAAATCTATTCAAGACTATTATTCTGTTGGCGACTTTGAAAAAGACGCGCTGCGCACGGCCGAAGCACTTTTTAAACAGCATGATGTTCTGATACTCACCGGCGGCAGCGGCTTATACCAAAATGCAGTTCTTTATGGCCTGGATGATTTTCCGGAAGTTAACAAAGCCATAAGAGAGGAACTAAACCTTATTTATGCTACAAAAGGGATTGAACCTCTACAAAAAGAACTTAAAGAATTAGATCCTAAGCACTACGAAAACGTAGATAAACAAAACCCCCAAAGACTTATTAGAGCCTTGGAAATATGCAAAAGCTCAGAAAAACCTTATTCGTTTTTTTTAACGCAATCCTCCAAGAAAAGACTATTTAAATCTTTAAAAATCGGACTGACTGCCGAGAGAGAAATTATTTACGATAGAATAAATAAACGCGTAGATATCATGTTTAAAGAAGGACTTCTAGAAGAAGCAAAAGAACTATATGCCTACAGAAATTTGAACGCTTTAAAAACCGTTGGATATGCTGAGATTTTCGATTATTTAGACGGAAAATTGACATTAGAAGAGGCTACTTCTGAAATTAAAAAGAATACAAGGCGTTACGCCAAACGACAACTCACCTGGTACAGAAAGCAGGAAGATATTATATGGTTTGACATGAACACCGATCCAAGCACTATCATAGAACAGATTTCCAAAAAAATTTCACTATAAACATTAAAAAAACCTCTTTTGAAAAATTCCAAAAGAGGTTAAATGTTTATCTAAAAAAGACTTTAACCCAGATTATGTATTAGAACTTTGTGATGAGAATCAAAAACACAATAAATCAGGATGTTAGATTCGAAAAGCATAGTACCGCTATGGTTAGAGAATATAACGAAGCGTAGCGACTGATTTGCAGTGCTTTTGATTCGTAATAGATTTTCTAATTCATAATTCGGGTTTAAGCTTTCTCGTTGTCTTTTCCGTGTACAACCAGTCTAAACCCTTCTCCGTGAATGTTTAAAATTTCAACAGTATCGTCTTTTTTAAGGTACTTTCTAAGTTTTGCAATGTAAACGTCCATACTTCTTGATGTAAAGTAATTGTCATCTCTCCAGATCTTTGTTAATGCCAGTTCTCTAGGCATTAAATCATTTTCATGAAGCGCTAATAATCTAAGCAGTTCATTTTCCTTCGGTGATAGTTTTGAAGGCTCTTCGTCTTTGTAGGTTAAGAATCTTAACTTAGAATTGAGGTGGAAGTTCCCTATTTCGAATTCAAATTGATTGGAATCTGCTATGCTGTCCACGCTCTTACGTTGCATAATAGCTTTGATTTTCATCAACAAAACTTCGCTGTCAAAAGGCTTATTTAAGTAGTCGTCTGCCCCTACTTTGTAGCCTTTAAGCACGTCTTCCTTCATCGCTTTTGCTGTCAAGAAAATAATTGGGATATTTTCATTTTTTTCTCTAATTTCTTTAGCAAGTGTAAAGCCGTCTTTGTAAGGCATCATCACATCCAAAATACATAAATCGAAATTATCTTTTTTAAATTTTTCAAAGCCTTCCATACCATTCTTTGCATGAGTAACGTTGTAGTTATTCATTGCTAAGTAATCTTTAAGTACAATCCCAAAATTTGGATCGTCTTCTACAAGAAGAATTTTTTTGTTTTCAGTTTCCATGATTTTAAGTTATTAATGGTAATTTTATTATAAAAGTTGTTCCTTTTCCTTTTTCACTTTCAACAGTGATTTCACCTTGATGATCGTCAACAATTTGTTTAACATAGGCTAGACCTAAGCCATGTCCTTTAACGTTATGAACATCTCCGGTGTGTTCTCTATAAAACTTATCAAAGATTTTTTTGGTAACGGCTTTCGACATTCCATTACCCTGGTCTGCAATCTTTAATATGATGTTATTTCTTACATTTTCTGTATAAATATCAATCTTAGGTTCGCCTGTAGAATATTTAATGGCGTTGTCTAAAATATTCACTACCACATTTGTCATATGGGTATCGTTGGCAAGAATTGAGGATTTATTAGCCTCTAAATGGGTTTTGATATATCCATTTCTATTTTTTATGATTAAGTCCACATGGCTTATAGAAATATTGATGATGTCATGCAATTTAAGGCGCTCCTTAGAAATGTCTAATTCGTTTTTCTCTAGTTTTGAAATGCGCAGTACATTTTCGACTTGAGCGTGCATCCTTTTGTTTTCTTCCCTAATCATCTTATGATAACGCTGAAGTATCTCCGGGTTTTGGGCTATCATCGGGTTTTTTATAGAATCTAGGGCTAAATTTATTGTCGCAATAGGTGTTTTAAACTCGTGAGTCATGTTGTTGATAAAGTCTGTTTTTATCTCAGAAATCTGTCTTTGCTTTATTAATTGGTTAATGGCTGAAGCAAAAGCGAGAACGATGATAAGCGTAAATATTATTGACACACTCCCCATAACAGCAATGGAAGAAAGTATTTGCGATTTCTTGTCAGAAAAACTCACAAACAACTTGTAATTCATGCTTTTTTCATTGTAATCAAATATTTGAATACCATATGTTGCTTCTTCATCTAATGTAAAATCGTCTGACTTTACTTTTGTAGGCAGGTCGTCATTAAGAATTCCAAATTCGAACTCAGAATTTATATTTCGCTTCAAAATTTCGGACTCTATGAGCGCTCTTACTTCTTCCTTATCAACACGTAGATGTATAGGAATCTTGTTAGCCTCTTGTTGAACATAATCTGTAATTAATAACTTTTCGACATCTGGTAAGTTATTAACCTTTTCGTAACCCTGTTCGATAGTATTTCTTGAGCTCTCTAAATCTTTGTTACGAACTAATTTGGTAATCTTTTTATTCTCCAGCTTTTGGAATTCAATACTATCATTACCTCCTGCTAAAAATGGAGACGCTAGCTTGTAATCTTTACTTAAAACACTATTTGTATAGATAAGGTAGTCTGTAGAATAATCGTCGGATTCTTCAATCTTGAATATTTCTTTAACTTGGGTTTTTACAGGCTTTAAGCTATCTGAAGCTAAAAAAAACTTGTAGTAATAACTATCCAATTCTGCCTTTTCAATTTTTTCGGCAACATTTAAAAGGACTTGCTTTGCTGTAAACGAAAACTGATCAGCGCTATTAACAACCGATTTTTTAATCCAATATCCCTGAATTAGTATTATTCCAACAAGCGAAACACTCATCAGAATGACAATAAATCGGAAATAGGATTGCTTCATATTTATTTTCTAAAAGTTAAAAAAAGAAGAAATAATTACTATTTTTTCAAAAGATTATCAAAAATATTGATTTCTTTAAGAGTAGAAGGGCTGTTTAACCAATAGTTAACAGATTGAAAGTATTCTATTTATTTAATTAAATTTTTAATTATTACTAATTATATTGTTATTTATTTCAATTATATTTATATTATTTAACATATTATCGAGATTTTCAACAATTATATCTGATTTCTTTGCTTTTTCCTCATCGCTAAGCTGTTTGTTTATGCGCTGAATAACCTCTTCTCTGGACATTTGGCTTCTTTTCATCACGCGATTTATTCTTTGCTCAAGCGGCGCGGTAACCAGAATAATCGTATCAAAACTACCCTCTTGTTGATGCTCGAAGATGAGTGCAGACTCGTATAAAACATAGGCTGAATGTTGTTCACTTACCCATTTGTTGAAGTCTTTTCTAACTTCAGGATGTACTATCGCATTTAATGCTTTTAGTTTATCGCTGTCTACAAAAACTTTATGAGCCAGGTAGCTTCTGTTCAGCACGCCTTGGTTTGTGTAAGCGTCTTCTCCAAATGTATCTATGATTTTATTCTTAATCACTTGACTGGATTGCATGAGCTGCTTTGCTCTTTCATCTGCAATATAAATTGGAACTCCTATCTCTTCAAATTTTTTTATGACAGAGGTTTTACCACTGCCTATACCACCGGTAATACCAACTATTTTGGGAATTTTTTCTGATTTCAAAATACAAGTTTTAAAGGTCTTGAACCAACAAATAATCTACCTTAGAGGAATGCATCTTAGCATTTTTGATATTATCAGGCTTTATAATTAGCTCTGGAATAATAACAGCTTCTTTCGGAAACCGCTTATTGTAATCGCAAACCACTTTAAAATCTTCCTTAGATACCTTTTCAAAAGACTTTAAGCTTACCAAAAATGAAACTTTTACCTCTGCAGGAAAAATATTGAGTTTTATACTGTCCGGCACGTTAATCATTTCGATATCCACCATAACTGAATTTTCAGAAAACTTTTCTACATTTAGATAATAATCAACTTTCTGTGTAGATAAGCTTATAGCAGGATTGTCTGATATCAGATTGACAGTTCCCTTTTGATTTTGATTTATAGCATTAATAGACTTTTTTTCTGTATCGACAAATGTAATGGCGTTTAAATCTTTGGAAGAACCGGACACCACAACAGAATCAGGCTCTAACCTAATTGGTTCTAAGGCATTATACCCATCAGCAAAATCGTAACTGATATTGGAATGAACAGCAACTGTTTTGGTATCTTTTTCATAATAGCTTACCATAACCTTATCTTCTAAAAATGTAATGTTTTTAGAGGTAAAGTCACCTGTATTTAAAAGCTCCTGTTTTAGCCCGTTTGTGTTTAAAACCAAATCTTGTTGTCTAATTTCAAATCTATCGTAGCTTACTTCTATCTTCTTTTTAGTAATGTTGTATACCCATAATCTAAACCCAATAGCTTCAAGTTCTAGCGGAATTTTCACTTCCGGGTTCTCGATAGCGATTTGAGCCGGTATATCTACAATTTTTAGAGTAATCTGAGTGGAATACGAATAAGACTTGGTCATTTGTATAATGAACCATAAGATTAACGTAAGCGCTAGAAAAAGAAAGAATGCTTCTTTATTCTTAAATGATATGTGTTTGAAAATATTTTTAATAGCTCTTAGGATTTAAAAAACAAAAATGGAAAAACTAGTCTAGGTTGTTTTTTCAATATAAATATATTAAAAGTACTTTTTAAAAAACCATAGCCATACCCAAAAAACTGAATCAAAGTCGAAATAACGGAATATGCACCTATTATCAAACTTTTATTCAGTAATGATGAATGTACGAAAATCAGGATGAAATAAAAAAAATACAGCAACAATAAAAGATAAATATTAGCAAAATATGCTATTAAAGAAAACAGAAAACCAACACCAAAAAGGGAAGGAAACCAATAAATTAGCCTTGACGAATCCGGGTGCCATAGATTTAAAATTGGCCTGACCAGACCAAATTTATAGACTTGCTGTATAAACTTTGTAAAATCTATTCTTCGTTTATGATACACGTAGCAATCTGAAAACAATGCAGTTTTGAACCCCATTTTTTTTAGTCTAATTGATAAATCCGGGTCTTCACCTGGGTGAATGTCGATAAAGCCGGCAGTAGCCTGAAAAGCTGTCTTAGACATCCCCATATTAAAGCTGCGTGGTTCAAACTTATGCTCTTGTTGTTTTCCGCCTCTTATTCCACCTGTTGTAAAAACCGACGTCATTGTATAATTAATAGCTTTTTGGAGTGTGCTAAAGTCTTTATGAGCTTTATCCGGACCACCAAAACAGTCTACGAAGCTTGTATTTAGATGTTGCTTAAGATTTAAGATATAGTCCTCAGACATTAAGACATCACTATCTAATATGATAAAATAATCACTATGAGCTCTTTGCATGCCATAATTTCTGGAATCGCCGGGCCCTGTATTGTCTTTGAAAAAATACCTGATGTGTAGATTTTCTGAATAACTGTCGACAACAGTTTTGCAAGTCAAAGTCGAGCCATCTTCGATTATAAGTATTTCTGAGTGTTGAATTTCTTTGACGTATGTAAATGACTGAAGAAGTTCTTCTATCTCATCTTTTCTGTTGTAAACAGGAATAATAAAAGAAAAATCATATTTCATGTTTCAAATATAACTTTAAAAGTGTGAGATACCTAAAGCAAACCTGAGAGCAATACATAACAAAAAACCCTGACTAAAAGCCAGGGTTTTTATCCTATTTATGAGTTAAAGTTATTCTTTAACAAATTTAAAGTTCTTAACAGTACCATCAATTGTAACACTCATAATATATGTACCCGCTTGAAGCGATTCTACATTTAATGTTGGTGATACATTATTTGGTAACTGATTTAATACTTCTTGACCAAGCATATTAATCACTTTTACCTGTTCTACAGTAGATGTAGTTTGTAAGTAAAGGTTATGCTCTACAGGGTTTGGATAGAATGAGAAGTTATCAAACTCAAATCCTGTTGTAGAGATTGTTGTTAACGGCAATTCTACAAGCGGTCCACCCGTCGGAATTGCAGCCCATAATCCGAATGAAGCACCATTCTGGTTCGCTACCGGATCTAAGAAACCACTAGCTAAAACAGTAATGGCTAAATCGGAAAGGTTTCCTCCAACAAAAGATGCCAAATTAGCCTCGTAAGAAGCCACCACAGCAGAGTTGTCTGCCAATTCTACATTTATAACATAGTCTGCATTTGGCACATCTAAATAGCCTTGGAATTCAGTGTAAGAAATATCATCTACCACAACACCTAAAGGCACCGTAATTTCAGATATATCTACCATTGGTGCATCTGTTGCTCCATGGTGAACTAATATACTATTTTCTCCAGGGTTTGTTGATGCTTGCTGTGCGCCGGCAAATATATCCAGATTGAATGCAATTGGTGTATTGACTGAACTATCAAATTGAGTTGGATCAAGAACACCATTAGCAACCACTATGTAAGATTCTCCAGACGCTAGAGTGCCTGTAAAGTTATATATACTTTCTGATACATCTGTACTTGTAGATGGCGCAACATCTATACTTATCTGCGTTTCTGCAGGTAAATCTACAAATGGTGTTGCCGTTCTAAATGCAAAGTCATCGAGCGTTAAAGCACCATTTACATACACATCCACGAGCTGAGCTGCAGGATCTGCAGAATTATGAATAACCTGTACGCTAGCAGGTGCTGGCGCTGGTCCACATGTTACAACTGCTTCCCAACCTATGTCAGTAAATGACCCATCAGAAGTAAATACAAAGGTCAAAGCACCTGTTGGGTGTGTAGATATAAAAGTAAGCCCTTCAGCATTTGAAGAATCTCCTGCCAAACCAGTCCAGGTACCATCAATTAACGGACCAAAACCAGGGTTTACAAAACCTGAATCTATGAGTGGAGCCGAAGTATCAGGTCCATCATAAATTTGCAGTCCATCCCAGTTTAATTCAGTGCTGAAACTTAAGAAATCAACAGTTACCACATCACCTGCATTAGAAGGTGAAATTGTAATGGTTTCGTTTGAATTGTTTGCATAGTTAGCTCCCGGACCTCCATTATCATAAAATAAATCTCCACCACAGTAATCCGGTAATGTTGAGAATGTCACTGGACCAACTAAAGCGCTTGTTCCATTGGTATCACAATCTGCTTGCAAGTAGAAATCATAATCTGTTCCAGACATTAAACCTGTTACAGTATCCATTGTCATTCCTGCAGCTGTATTTCCTGAAGCAACTGGTGTGTCTTCACTTGGATCACTTGGAGAAGTATAAATACTCCACACATATCCATTTGTTGCCTCAACAACATCATCCCATGATAAGTCTGCGGAATCTAATGTTACATTAGACACCACAAGATTTGATGGTTCTGGACAGTTTGGTGGTGTTCTTACCTCAAAATTATCAACATAAACGTTGTAATCTTCAGGATCATTTACACTACCGTCTGTTCCCCAGAAAGCAAATTGTACGCTAGTTCCAGTTAATGCTGAAAGGTCATAAGTTAAAGTTTCGCCTGCATTAGAAGGTTCAGTCCCTTGAGCCCAAGTTTGTAAATTCACCCAAGTAGCTCCACCATCTTCACTATACAGTAATTGCACTTCATCATCACTACCCATTGCAGAATTTCCAGTTCCTGTGAACGCTGTTATACCGATATCGAAGACTAACTCGTAAGTGCCGCCTGACAAGTCGAATGCAGGTGAAATTAACCAATCTTCTCTATTATCTGTGTATAAATTGATTCTTGCAGAACCAGAGAATCCATTGTTTAAGAAGCCATCCGGGCCCCATAGACCTGTACCAAGATCAGAAGGTCCTGTTGTTGGGTCTCCAGATCCAGCTTCGTTCCAGCAATCTGGCAGGAATGTATCAAAATTCTCTTCATAATCAGGTGCGATAGCAGCACAGCCTGTTGTAAATGTTGAAGGACCAGCTAAAATACTTTGTCCATCAACGTCACAGTCTGATGATACATAAAAATCGTAATCTGTTTCAGGCGTTAATCCGGAAACATCAGCCGTAGTCACACCGGCTCCTGTAGTTCCAGTAGCTATAGGAGAATCTACTGTTGGGTCACTTGGCGAAGCATAAACGAACCACTCATAACCTTGAGTTGCTTCTGTTACATCGTCCCAGTTTAACGTTGCTGAATCTGCTGTAATATTTGTAGCACTTAAGTTACTTGGCTCCGGACATGGAGGATTATTATCTAATACTCTTATACCAAACGTACCTGGTGTAGCTGAACCCCACTGATCTACTTGAACATAATAAGTATTTCCAGGTGTAAGTCCTGAGATACTTATAATAGAGTTAAAGTTAACTACTGAACCTCCATCTTGATCACAATCTAAATCAGCGCCAAAGGTTGTCAAATCAGTGCAGTCTCCAGGTGCATCATAAATAGCAATTTCAGTATCTGTTAATGTACCTCCGGCAATATCTGTAGTTACAGTCACATCACCAGAATCTGGTGCTACAAATGTAAACCAAACTGATCCATTAATATCTCCGTTGAAGCATCCTGGCACCGGCTCATTAGCTTCTGCTGTTGCCGATACGTTGGTGTATGCATCGCCTGCAGAAGGTGCTCCTACTGTTAAAGGAATTGCATCACAAGCATTATCGTTAGCTGGTGGCGGAATAAATAATGGTAACTCTACTAAGGCACCACCTGTTGGCAACGCAGCCCATAATCCAAACGCTTCACCATTTTGGTTAGCAGCAGGATCTAAGAAACCACTAGCCACAACCGTTAAGGCCAAATCACTTGTACCTAATGTAGCTAAAGGGGCTTGGTAAGACGCTACAACTGCTGAGTTATCAGCTAATTCTACATTAATGATATAATCTGCAGTTGGTACATCTACATAACCTGCAAACTGAGGATATGCTAAATCGTCTGCAAGTGTTCCTGCAGGAACGCTCACTTCAACAACGTCTACTGAAGGTGCATCTGTAGAACCGTGATTGATAAGAATACTGGTTTCACCAGCATTTGTAGACGCTTGCTGAGCACCTGCAAATACACTAAGCTCAAAGTCTATGGTATTCACCGACGCATCAAATTGCGTTGGATCTAGTACTCCATTTGCTACAACCACATAAGTTTCGCCAGCATCTAAAGTCGTTGTTAAGTTATACAAGCTTTCAGAAACATCTGCACTCGTAGATGGTGCGATGTCAATACTTACAGGCACACCTGAAGGTAAGTCAACAAATGGTGTTGCATTTCTAAATTCGAAATCATCAAGTGTTAGAACACCGTTCACATATACATCGACAAACTCTGCAGCCGGATCGGCTGAGTTATGAATAACTTGTACACTTGCCGGTGGTGGTGGTGTACCAACATATAAATTGTCTATATAAAATCTGAAGTCATCAGCAGTACCTTCCTCATCAGTTAGGAAGCCTATTTTAATTTCTCCAGAATAAGCCGCTAGTGATATAGATTCAAAAGTGTTAGATAAATCATTTGGAATGTTTGATGTATCGTATGTTGTTAATGTATTTGTAGCTAAATCCCATGTTGCTCCACCATCGGTAGATATCACAACACTTACACTATGAAGTCCCATATCTGTTACTTGGTCATCACCTGACCATGGCCTAACAAATACATCATAACTTAGATACATGTCTGGATCACCTGCTCCTAAATCTATTACTGGTGTAGCGACAAACTCATTTGTTTGTCCGCCAAAATTATAAAGATTTGTATAAAGTGCATTTCCGTTTCCATTATCGTTAGAAGAATCGTTATTAAAAGTTTGATTTCCCCAACCACCAGAACCAACTGGCGTAAAAATACCTGAACCTTCTTCCCAGCAATTTAAGGAAGTGTTTACGTTAAATGTTAAATTTGTAAAATCTTCTTCAAAGTTAATTGGAAAAGCACCACATGGCGTTGTAAAGGTTACTGGTCCAGCTAAAGGACTTTGGCCATCCGCTCCACAATCTGCACTCAAGTATACATCATAATCTGTCTGTGACATTAGTAATGTGCTTTGCGCCATTGCCATACCAGCAGCAGTTGTTCCTGAGTCCACAGGAGTATCAACAGCTGGGTCACTAGGAGACATATATACGCTCCAGTTATAACCACTAGTTGCAGCTGGATCATCTGTCCAACTGATATCTACAGAAGTTTCTGTAATATTTGAAACACTAAGTCCAAGAGGCTCAGGACACAAAAGTGGTGTTCTAACCTCAAAATTATCTATGTAAATATTATAATCTTCAGGATCATCAACAGTACCCTCAGAAGCCCAAAAAGCAAACTGTACACTTGAACCAGTAATAGCAGAAAGATCTGTAGCTGAAAGTTCTCCTGAATTTGAAGGCTGATTAGATAAATTCCATGTTATTAAATTATTCCAAGTCGCTCCTCCATCGTCTGAGTATAACAGCTGAACCTCGTCATCACTTCCCATAGAAACATCACTTGAGCCAGAAAAAGCAGTTCTTCCGATATCAAATACCACTTCATAGCTACCTCCAGACAAATCAAATATTGGAGAAATTAGCCAATCTGATGTTCCTAAGTTATAAAGATTTATTCTAGCAGAGCCTGATGAACCTGAATTTAAGAAACCATCTGAAGTCCATTCTCCTGTTCCAATTTCCACAGGACCAGTAACAGGGTCTCCATTAGACGCTTCGCTCCAACAGTTAGGTGCTGCGGAGAAGCTCATTGAAGAAAAATCTTCAACATAATCTGGAATGAAAGAAGTACATAATGTAGAAAAATCTACATCTGACCATCCACTTAATACACCGCTTCCACAATCTGAACGCACATAAAATGTATATTCGGTATTTGGACTTAAATTATCTAAAGCCAATGTATTTGTGCCTACAGGTGTCCCTGTAGAAGTAGCATCAGGTGCAGGATCACCATCTAATGCTAATATGTACTCATAACCGTTAGATACAGGACTGTCTGCCCAATCAACCTGAGCACTATCTCCTGTTATATTTGTAACAGCAAGTCCAGAAGGACTAGGACAGGCTTCGAAAGAAACACAGAATTCACCCGGACCAAAATCAGTTTGTCCAAAATCCCATATTCTTATATAAACTGTCTCTCCTGGTGTTAAACCAGAGACTGTTTTAGGACTACTAGAATTATTACATGGTGCACCAGCAACAGGAGTTAAACTTCCACACGTACCAGTGTAAAACTCTGTAACATTAGAAATTCCTGGTGTAGCAATATCATCGAAGGTAAATTCACCAGAAGCAGGTACAGTAAGCGTAAACCAAATATCTGGCGGCGCTGTATCGTTACTTGCATTTGTACAAGTAGACGACTGTAAACCTTCTTCTGAAGAGAAAGTGGCACCAGTATTATCATATGCTTGTGTAAGTGTACAAGTCCCATCACTATTTAAAACACCATCTAGGTTTATGGCGCCAGCACAATCATCAAACGTAGTTGAAGACGGTGTCTTACTAAAGTAAATATTATCTAAGTAGATATCAAATGGTGTTGTATTGGCGCTTCCATCTGCATTAAATTGCCCATCAAATTTAATTTGAAAAACAGAATCCCAAGTCATTTCCCCAGTCACTGGGTCAGTAAAGTCAGATTTTGGTAAGGTGACACTATTCCACGCACCTGGTGTAACAGGAACTTCTACAAGAACTTCTGCAGGTCCAGTTCCATTATTAATAGGTGACACTTTTACCATTCTATCGGTTACACTTGAAGCAACCCAAATATCAACATGTAGAAACTCCATATCTGATAGATCTTCATTTGAACCAAAGTCAGTACCTTGGTAATTGAAGTTTGGATAAGCCATGACAAAATCTGTACCAGTACCTGTCGGGTCAAACATCGTATTGACTAATGTGTGTCCTGTTTGTCCCCAGTTAGGGTCGTAATTTGCTATTGGCAAATTGGTGTACGCATCCGAGAATATAGACACCACATCTGCAGCATCTTCCATTGGAGTAGGTGCTGAAGTTGTAGGGCTTGTAACCGGAGCCGGAGGCATGTAAGTCCCTATAGGAAACATGGATGCACAAGAAGCATTGTCAGTATCACAAAGATCCAGAGCATCAGCTCCACTATATGTCCAATTTGACTCTACAAAGGTAGTTCCGTCAGGACCTGTACCACTTACTCTATACGCCCAGCCGTCTGCATATTCCCAAGACTGCCCTGATCCATCTACATTGATATCTCCAAAAACATCTATGACACTGCCATTGTAATATAATTCAATAGCATCGTCACCGTTTATGCCAGCTGCATCAGACACATATTGTGCTGCAACTCCAAAATAACCAAAAAATGGGCCATCATCTGCTGTTACATACAGAAAATCACCTGCAGAAGCGGAAGTACCAGATAATGTAAATTCTTGTCCATCAGATCCACCGCCATTATTGGCACTTCCTATACCATACAGCGTTAAATCCGGAATGTCATTAACAGCATATAGCTCAACAGCTTTAGGGTTACCACCCGTAAGCGTACCGTCTATAACTCCTGTTATAATCAAATCTTGTGCATTTGCTTGCCAGCCAAGGACCAGAAGCCCTAAAAAAAGTATGAATTTTTTCATAAATTAAAATTTAAATATTTGAGTTAAAAATGTTATCTAAAAGTTTATAAATTTATGTAAATATTATTAAAATAAAAAAATTTAAGCTAATAATTTCAGAACTAAACAATCCTAATCAAATTTAAATTATTACCAAACATTAAACTCGAATTAGGCATTAGAAAATCTATTACGAATCAAAAGTACTGCAAATCAGTCGCTTCGCTTCGTTATATTCTCTAACCATAGCAGTGCTATGCTTTTCGAATCTAACATCCTGATTTATTGTGTTTTTTATTCTCATCACAAAGTTCTAATACATAATACGGGTTAAAATAAGATATAAAAAAACCACCTCAGAAGAGGTGGCTTTAATTTAAAATGACTTGTAATGTATAGGTTAACGTTTTACAACTTTAAAAGTTTGCGAAGCCGATCCTATTTTAACTTTCATCATATATACACCACTACTTAGAGCTTCTAAGTCTAAAGCTATATTAGTGTTGTTAAAGTTAGAATTCATAACGCGCTTACCGCTAATATCAAACAACTCGATACTTTCGATAGTTGAGCTAGATTCAATATTCAACTGGTTTTCAACCGGATTAGGGAAATACCTAAAGTTTTCAGCCGAGAATTCTACAGTAGAAATGGTCCCTGCAAAAACATCGAAATCCAATAGGTCTTCATCATCCACACCACCTTGACATGATCCGAATATATCAGACTCTAGTAGCATGTATGCCGTACCGGAATTAGCTATAACTGTAACACCAGCCATATCTGTACCGTCAACATCAGAATCATAAAGCACAGGGGCTGTTGTATCAAATCCATCAAATATTCTACATCTGTCTGTAGATCCTGTACCATCTTCTATGGTTCCAGAATTAAAGTTTATTTCTACAGGCGTAGTCCCATCGGATGATGTAAACAACCATTCCTTAAATTCATTATTTCCATAACAATAGGTGTTATTTATTGGAGGTGCATTTACAGTCACGATAATTGGTGAGAACGTTGTTGTAAATGACGAAGGCCCTACCCAATTACTCACATCACCTGGTCCACAATCTGCTCTGACATAAAAATCATAGTCAGTTTCTGGCGAAAGGCCTGTTGCTGTAAATGGCAAAGTCACGTCCTCAAAAGTTGGCACACCAGTTGGTGCTGAACCAGCCGGCACAATTTCCACATCAAATACGGTTTCTGAAGAACCTGCTACCCAACTTAAATCGGCCGTTATATCTGTAACTGATATTGTTGTTAAACCTACAGGATCAAAACATGTAGGCGCCTCGTCGACTCTTACGTCGTCTATAGACATATCACCTTCGAAGCCATCACCTCTTTCACCTCTAAATCTAATTGTTACTGTTTGCCCGGCATATGCAGAAAGATCAACAAATTGCTGAATCCATTCGTCATCTTGATTAGGCTGCTGTTCACCAACTAAAGAGAACACACTTAGATCGTAACCATTACCAGCATTAACATCGATATGTAAAGTTCCCATATCTCCACCATGCATATGGTAATAGAACGATAGAGCCGGAACACCCAGTGCGCTTAAATCTATTTCTGGCGATTCTAATAATGCTTCATCGCCCAATAAGCCAGAAGATGCTTCAGTAAATAAGAAGTTTGTACCACTGAAGGCTTGGTTTGGACCGGTAGCAAATGAACCTGTACCTGCATTAGACACTTCCCAGTCAAAAGTAGAAGTTGTCACATCAATCCAACACTCTTGTTCAATTAAATCTCCCGCTGAGAACCCTTCAAAGTCATTAAAATATGGTGCAAGTATAGGCGCACATAATGTTTGGAAGGTCACACTATTAGACAATTCGCTTGTTCCATCTACAGCTCCACAATCGGATTGTACATAGATATCATAAGTTGTAGCAGGGTTAAGACCTGTTATGGTTGCAGTAGTAACTCCAACACCCACGGAACCTGTTAAAAACGGTGTAGCTACATCAGGATCGTCTCCTGCAAAATACACAAACCAATTGTAACCGGTACTAGCGTTACCCACAGGGTTCCATGCGATATCAACTGAGTTTATGCCTTCATTAGAAAATGACAATCCAGTTGGCGACAGACAAGACGGTGCTTCGTCGATTCTAAAATCGTCTATAGAAATATCACTTTCAAAACCTGCACCTCTTTCGGCTCTAAGTCTTACCGTAACAATTTGTCCAGAATAAGCAGATAAATCAACATATTGCTGTATCCAAGCATCATCTTGGTTTGGCTGTTGCTCACCGGAAAGTGAGAATACAGCCAAGTCGAAACCTGCACCTCCATCTACATCTACATTAATAGTCCCCATATCTCCACCATGCATATGGTACCAGAAAGATAAAGCAGGACTTGATAATGCACTTAAATCTACTAATGGCGAAATTAAAATCGCTTCGTCTCCTAGACCTCCGGAAGATGCTTCAGTAAATACAAAATTAGTACCACTAAAAGCTGAGTTTGGCCCGGTTCCAAAGGAACCTGTGCCTGCATTAGACACATCCCAAGTATAAGCACCCGTAGAAGCTTCTGTCCAGCAGTCTGCTGCTGTTAATGAAGTTGTCGCAGGGAAAGCTTCAAAATCATTAAAATATGGTGCTACAAAAATTGAACATGGTGTACTGAAAGGAAAAGGGTTAGAAATATCACTTAAACCATCAGTACCACAATCGGCCTCCACATAAAATTCATAATCTGTTAATTGCGTAAGGCCAGTAACATCGACTGTAGTGACGCCGTCCGGTGTAGTTCCTGAGAACAATGGCGCATCTACACTAGGGTCTGAACCTAAAGCAAATATAAACCAGGTATAACCATTTACTGCATTTCCATTATCATCCCAATTTAAAGTAACAGATACATCTAATAAATTTGTAACTGAAAGGTTTGAAGGTTTAGGACATGGTGGAGGCGTACAAGATACAGTACCTGTAAATAAACTTGTATTGTTAGAATTTCCTACAGCTGGGATAAGTTCGTATAGCTGCTCGCCAAATGGATCAATGATTTGAACACCAACCTCGTTTACAAAAGAACCACCAGCATTCCAAAATAATTCGAAATTAGCACCATCACAAAGAGATACAATTTCTGTGAATGTGTTTCCTGTAGTGAAACCTGAACCTAGTGTAGCTACAACAATACCATTTTGGATAACATCCATCGTATTTCCATTCCATCCATCACCAAATGAGTCATTCAAGATAAAAGTATGATCACATTGGTCTGTAAAAGGACATGTTGCTGTAGAAAATGTAAGCGGACCTGTTGTTCCACTTAAGCCATCAGCACCACAATCTGTAGTAACATAAAAATCGTATGTCGTAGATGCTGTAAGACCAGTTAATGTAAAGTTGGAATTAGGTTCTGTACCAGTTAATACTGGAGCATCCACTGCCGGGTCATCACCTGATAAGTAAACTTCCCAATTGTATGAAACCGCAGTAGAGTTACCTGTCCAAGACATATCAGCTGTTGTATCGCCAATATTGGTTGCCAATAAATTAGTGACAGCTAAACAAGTTGGTAACTCGTCAAATTTTACACCATCTATGGCCATATCACTTGTAAAACTAGTACCTCTTTCCGCTCTAAAACGAGCTTGAATAGTTTGACCAGCATATGCATTTAAATCTATAATTACTTCAATCCAAGCATCTCCCAGTGAAGTTTGTTGCTCTCCAGTAATTGAAAAAACTGAAAGATCTAAGTTGGTTCCATCATCTATGTCAACATGTAAAGTTCCCATCGTTGCACCAAACATATGATACCAGAAAGATAATGATGGTTCGGTTAGGTTTGTAAGGTCTACTTGAGGAGAAAGAACAATTGCCTCATCTCCTGCTACTCCGGAACTTGATTCAGCAAAAAGATAATTGGCTCCAAACTGAGCACCACTAGGCCCTGTTGCAGTAGAAGGCGTTTGACCTGTACCGACGTCCCAGGCAAATCCACCAGGTGATGCCTCTGTCCAGCATCCATCATCGTCAAATGCAGTTGTTACCGTAAAGGCACTAAAATCTTCAAAATATGGTGCTTGGAAAGCATCACATTCAGTTGAAAAAGTAACAGCATCACTTAATATACTTAAACCATTAGCAGCTCCACAATTTGCCTCTACATAAAACTGATAAGTCGTACTTGAAGATAAGCCTGTAACGTTTACAGTAGTTACATCTGCACCCACTGAACCTGAAAATAATGGCGTATCTGAACTAGTATCTGCGCCAAAATCAAAAACATACCAATTGTAACCATCTGTTTCTGCGGTTACATCATCCCAAGAAAAATCTGCTGTTGTTGTAGTAGAAGAAATAAACTGAACATTTTCAGGATTAGGACATGGTGGATTAGTATCCAATACACTAATACCAAAAGT
>CAYNCI010000036.1:24871-42136 GCA_964396065.1 uncultured Mesohalobacter sp.
GTAAACCATACAGAACCATCTATACCGCCATTAAAGCAGGCGGCTACCGGCTCGTTTAGCTCTTCTGTAGCCGCAAAGTTTGAATAGGTGTCTCCCGGAGGTACGACACCAACTGTAAGCGGAATAGCTCCACAAGCATTATCATTTGGAGGAATTGTTGTAAAGCTGACCGGACCTACTGTTGAGGATACACCTCCGTTATCACAATCTGCGCTGACATAAAAATCGTATGCTGTTAAAAGTCCTAAGCCTGTTAAACTTACATTTGTGGTTCCAAAAGGTAAATTACCACTTTGGGTTGCTGTAGCTGTAGCAGGATCTTCTCCAGCCAAGTACAATTCCCAGTTATAGCCATTTGTAGCGTTGGAAACCTCGCTCCAGGTCACGTCTGCAGAATCAGAACCTAAGTTTGAAACAACAACATTGATTGGTGCGAAACATGATGGCGCTTCATCTACACTCACATCGTCTATAGACACATCTCCTTCAAAGGATGCCCCTCTAACAACTCTGAACCTTACTGTAACAGTTTGCCCAGTATAAGCGGTTAAGTCTACGAATTGCTGAATCCAGGCATCGCCTTGATTAGCCTGTTGCTGTCCTGTAAGCGTCAAAACATTTAGATCATAACCTGATCCTGCGTCGACATCAACATTTAGAGAATCCATATCATCTCCGAACATGTGGAAATAGAAAGATAAGGCTGGATTGGTCAAAGCAGATAAATCAATTAACGGTGAAACTAATAAGGCTTCGTTTCCGGCTGAACCTGAAGAAGCTTCAGTAAACAAGAAGTTAGACCCACTGAATGCTGAGTTTGGTCCTGTGCCCAAAGAAGGTGTTCCTGCGGAGGACACATCCCAACCAAAAGTACCTGTAGAATTTTCAGACCAACACTCCTCACTGTTAAAAGTAGTTGTGGCTGTAAAGTTTTCAAAATCATTAAAATATGGTGCAGTAAATACAGAACATGCCGTTGTAAATGAAATTGGGCCATTAAGGACACTCTGACCATCTGCACCACAATCTGACGACATGTATAAATCATAAGAAGTTTGTGCTGTTAAGCCTGTAAGCTGGCCAGTAGATGTTCCTGTAGGGAAAGTTCCACTAGAAACTACAGGATCTACACCTGGTGTATCGCCTTGAGCATATACTTCCCAAGCATAACCATTCACAGCAGCAAAAGATTCTACCCAAGTTACACTTGCTGTCACGTCTGCCACAGAACCTATCGTAATATTAGTCGGATCTGGACACGTCGCAATTGTGGAAAATGAAATAGGTCCATTAAAATCACTCAGCCCATCTGCATCACAATCTGATGCAATATAAAAATCATAATCTGAAAGTTCTGTTAGCCCGGTCACAACACCACTTGTTCCCGTAGGAAAAGTACCATTTGCTACAGAACTGTCTACAGCAGGGTCTGCACCTTGCGCGTACACTTCCCAAACATAACCATTGGAAGCATCAGCAACCGGATCCCAGCTAAATTCTGCTGAAGTATCAAAAGTTTCAACAAGAGCAGGATTAAATGGGAAATCACATAAAATATCAACACCTCCTGAAACTGAAATACCTAAGTCTACAACCGACCCATAAAAGAAAGAAGCACATGGATCTAGCGGGTTTGAACCACCTTCCCATTGCATCACTCTCAGCCTTGTAGAACCATTGATTGCTCCAGCCGGTACGGTAAAGGTATAACTTGAGACCGATCCAGGATTCCCTGTACCAGTCGCTGTACCTAATGACTCCGTCGGGTCGAAAACAAAATCTCTGTCAAAATCAAGCCAAAGCTCACCAGCCCATCCAAAATTACCACCACATGTTCCAAATTGGACATCGATGGTATAAGTGTTACCGGCTATTAAGTCGGCAACTTGTGCGGTTTGATCTTCAACACCAGTTACGCCAAGACCTGAAGCCTGACATCCTAAATAGGCGATGGCAGTTGTTTCACCAGCTAAATCAACACTTTCTACATTTGTGTCGAACTGATTACTAGGACCTCCATCGGTACAATACGTTTGTGCATTGGACTGCCACATAAACATGAGCAACCCAAAAAATAGTAGAATTTTCTTCATACGTTAATTTTTTTACAATTTGCCGTTAAAATTATACAAATGTTCTGACTATGCAAACTTATTAAGGCTTTTATCAAAAAAAATATGACTTCAAAAATTGAAGTCATATAATTATGGGTTTTAAAAAACCTATGTTTATTGGTTTAGGTGAATTTTTCCATTACTGCATCGCTCACGCCCATATTAGAAAACCCGCCATCGTTAAACAAGTTCTGAAGGGTAACACGTCTAGTTAAATCTGAAAATAAAGTCACTGTGTAATCTGCACAATCCTGAGCAGTAGCATTTCCTAATGGCGACATTTTTTCTGCGTATTCGATAAACCCATCAAAGCCTTTTACGCCTTTTCCGGCAGTAGTTGGCGTTGGCGATTGTGATATGGTATTTACCCTAACTTTTTTATGTTTTCCAAAATGATACCCAAAGCTTCTTGCTATAGATTCTAAGAAAGCCTTGTTATCTGCCATATCGTTATAATCCGGAAATACGCGCTGTGCTGCCATATAGGTTAACGCTACTATACTACCCCACTCGTTCATCGCGTCTTCATGGTATAATACCTGCATGACTTTATGAAAAGACATCGCAGAAACATCTAAACCTTTATGCGTCCAATCGTAATTTTGTTCAGTGTAATGTTTTCCTTTTCTGACGTTTATGGACATTCCAATAGAATGTAAAACAAAGTCTAGTTTACCACCTAAAATCTCTTGTGATTTGGAGACTAAATTTTTCAAGTCATCCAAATTGGTAGCGTCTGCCGGAATGATTTCTGAATTGGTCTTTTCAGCCAAATCTTTTATTGTTCCCATTCTCATGGCAATAGGTGCATTTGTAAGTACAAATTTCCCGCCTTCTTCGTGAACTTTTTCAGCTGTTTTCCAAGCAATTGAATTTTCATCTAAAGCGCCAAATATTATTCCGCGTTTTCCCTTAAGTAAGTTATGTGACATGGTTTTATTATGCGTTTATTGTTATTTCTTTTATTTTCTCCGACACAAAAATACATATTTTAATTCAGTAAATTTTTGGCATGAGCAATTGCAGATTTAGATTTCCTGTCGCCGCCAAGCATATAGGCTAATTCTAAAATACGATCTTCAGGGCTAAGGTTTACAATTTGTGTTTCCGTATGGGTCTGGCTTGTAAACTTTTGCACCTTTAAATGTTGATTTCCCTTTGAGGCAATCTGTGGTAGATGTGTGATAGAAATGACCTGCATGGTCTTACTCATACGAAACATTATTTCAGCCATTTTTAAAGCTATTTCTCCGGAGACACCAGTGTCGATTTCATCAAAAATAATACATGGCAAATTGCCGTACTTGGCCAATATACTCTTGATAACCAGCAATATTCTAGACATCTCACCACCTGAAACAACCTTTGCGACGGGACGTAGCGGCATACCCACGTTAGCAGAGAACAACCACTCCAATTCGTCTTTGCCAAACGAGTTGAAATCGGATGCTTTAATAAGTTTAATCTGAATGTTTGAATTCTGCATACCTAGCTGTGACAAACCTTCAATTAATTGTTTTTCTACGAGTTTAGCTGATTTTTTTCTGTTTTCAAATAATTGACGAGCAATAGCATTAAGTTGTTCCGATGCATTTTTGATGTCTAACTTGATGTTGTCTATATTCTCATCGTAATCAGCATATTCCTGTAATTCTGATTCTAAATTTTCCTTAATCTGTATTAATTCTTCATCGGAATTGACCTGATGCTTAAGCAATAATGTGTTTAATACTTGCAGGTTGCGCTCCACCTCAACCAATTTCTCAGGGTTAACTTCAACTTTATCTAAACAATTATCGAGCTCCTGAGCAATATCATCTATTTCGATGTAAACGCTATGGATGCGTTCTTTTAGCTCCTGATAGGTGTTTAAATAATTTGAAAGCTCTATCAACCTGTTATTTACCAAAGATAATTGGTCGTAAACACCAATATCTTCCTGCTGTAATATATTTGTGCTTTCGGAGAGCAACAACTGGATGTCTTCAGCATTTTTTAGCCCCTGGTATTCTTGTTCAATCTCTTCCTGACAACCCTTGTAAAGGTTTGCCTCATGTAATTCATCAAATAAAAATTGGGTGTAATCCTGCTTTTTTAAAGACTCCGCTTTTTTGTCCTCTAATTCTTGTAATTCTTTTTGTAAGGACTGGTATTCTTTAAGTTTTGCCTTAAATGTTTTTAATAGTGTCTGATTTTCAGAAGATAATTTATCTAAAATGTTGTACTGAAACTGCGGATTAGAGAAAACATAAGAATCATTTTGGCTGTGTATGTCTATCAAATAGGTTTTTAAAGTTTGTAAGACCTTAAGGTTTACAGGGGTGTCGTTTACAAATGTCCTGGATTTATTGGACATAAGTTCTCTCCTCAAAATTGTGAGGTCTTCGTAGTCTAAATCCAATTGATTAAACACCTCTTTTAGGTTGTAGTTTTTTAAATCAAACTCGGCTTCGATGATGCATTTTTTAGAATGGTCTCTAATAGCATCTTTATCTGCGCGATTGCCGAGAAGCAAGCCTAAAGCACCAAGTAAAATGGATTTTCCTGCGCCGGTTTCGCCAGTAATGGTCGTAAACGACCCTTCAAACTGAAGACTTATATCTTTAATTAACGCGTAGTTGGATATATGTAAAGACTTTAGCAAGATCCTTTTATTTTATAAAAACAAATATAACAATATCTGAAGTTGACAGGATTGAAGTTGATGAAATTTAATAAGCAATTCAACTTGGCATATACCAACCTCTTAATTCTGAATTTTTCGCCACTTGTTATTGTGAACGGGCGCGATTCTGTACAGGTATTCTTTTGTCTGGGCAATATTTAATTTTGGCCCACCACTCAAAATCTGTTGTATTTCACCAGCTTTGGTATCAAAGAAGACACGCATCAATACAGAATTTGGACGTTGGTCATTTACTTCTTTAAGACCTTCAATACAATTTAAAATATTTTGCTTGGCTTCATTAACGTCTTTATGCATAAGGTCCAATCCTTTTCTATGGTAATCGTAAAAGACTTCCCTAAAGCGGTCAAAATTCTGGGACAGTAAGTCATTATTTAAATTAAATCTTGAAAAGCCTATACCTGTCTGTTGCCAGCCGGCACCGGCATTGGGTTGAGCTGCATTTACAATTTGCCTGGCTAATTGGTGAAAATTTGTACCACCATTTAATGAAAAAGAATCTGCATCCAGCCCTAGTATGGTTAAAAGGTAAAAGCTAACTACAGATGTCAGGTTAGATTGATAGTTGTTGACATCGTAAATTAAGGGTTGGTTTTCAGTATAAAAAAAATTGAAATCCTGATCTCGGACATTAAGAAGAGATGTTTTTGTCACGCCTCCAAAAACCGGTCGTGAAGCTTGGACTTGAATATTTCCACTAAAATTATCAGAATCAAAACTATTAATAGTAATAAAAAAACTGCACTCTATCTTTTGTAATTCTGTAAAATTTTCGTCTGTAAAAGCCGTCTGGTTGATAAACTCTTCAAGCGATTCCTCCAAAATTTTAAAAACACGGAGTCGTATTTGTCCAGTTTGACGAGCATCGATAGTAACAGTACCATTAAATTCCTGCGCACAAAGCTGAAGACTAAAGAATATACTAAAAAAGACAAATAGGTGTTTCATGCTATTGAGCATTTAGTTGTTGTAAAATAAACTGAAAAATATCGAAAGCAACAAGGTCTTTGGCTTTTGTATCAAAACGCTTTAAGTCTGTTTTTGTTATAATGCTTATTTTATTTGTATCCTTTTTAAAGCCTGCACCTTTATCCTGTAAAGAATTTAATACAATCATGTCAAGATTTTTTTGATCAAATTTGAGTCTGGCATTTTGAACTTCGTTGTTGGTTTCCAATGCAAAACCTACTAAAAACTGATGTGTTTTGTGCTGTCCAAGCGTTTTTAGGATATCTGGGTTTTTAACCAACTCTAAGGTCAATCCATCCTCAGACTTTTTAATCTTTTGATCAAACTGATGCTTTGGCCTATAATCTGAAACAGCTGCAGCAGCAATCGCAATATCTACTTTAGAAAATACCTCTGTAGCGTGTTTAAACATTTGCTCAGCGCTTACTACTCTTATCAAATCTAAATTCTCATGAGACATATCTAAGGCAGTAGGTCCTGAAACCAAAATTACTTTCGCTCCTAAATCTAAAGCCACTTTAGCTAAGGCAAATCCCATTTTTCCGCTGGAATGGTTGCCAATAAACCTTACAGGATCTATCGCCTCGTAAGTTGGTCCTGCAGTGATAAGTACCGCTTTATGGTTTAGCGGCAGCTCGCCAGAAAGTTGATTTTTAATATATGAAACTATATTTTCAGGTTCTGCCATTCTGCCTTTACCTACCAATCCGCTGGCTAGTTCGCCAGATTCAGGATCGATAACAAAGTGTTTGTTTTTGGAAAGATGTGTAATATTTTTTTGAATAGAGTCGTGCTGATACATGTCCAAATCCATGGCTGGTGCCACATATACAGGACATGTTGCTGAAAAATAAGTGGTGAGCAACAAATTGTCAGACTTTCCCTGGACCATTTTGGCAATGGTGTTGGCCGTAGCCGGGGCTATCACTAAAAGGTCTGCCCATTCTGCAAGCTCAACATGGTTGTTCCAATTCTTTTCTGTGTCTGTAAAGCTGGAAACAACTGGATTTTTGGACAGGGTCGATAAGGTTAAAGGCGTTACAAATTCTTCGGCATCTTTGGTCATAATGACTTTTACCTGCGCTTCTTGTTTAACAAAAAGCCTAACTAGAAAAGCAGCTTTGTAAGCTGCTATTCCACCTGTAACTCCTAATAATATGTGTTTACCTTTAAGGACAGACATCTATATATCAGTATCGTCTTCCTTTGTGTGTCTGTAGTATATTTTTTCGTTTAACCACTCGTCTGTTGCTATCGCATGTGGCTTAGGTAATCTTTCGTAGTATTTTGAAACTTCGATTTGTTCTTTGTTTTCAAAAACCTCCTCTAAACTATCATTATGCGTAGCAAATTCCTCAAGCTTTTCGATGAGTTCTTTTTTAAGGTCTACACCAACCTGATCAGAGCGTTTCGCAATAATCGATATGGCTTCGTAAATGTTATCCGTCTTTGCATCAATCTTGTTCTTATCGATAGTTGTTGTGCTTACTTCTCCTTTTTGAAATCTTAGGTTTGAATTCATGACAATGTTTTATTGTTGTACAATTTTGTTATTATTAATCTCTGTTAGTCTGTCGTCTATATCCTGCTTATAGGTATTTATTTGTTCTGCAAATTCTCCTTCAGGATAACGCTCTATATAATCATCGTAATACGTAGATGCTTCTTCAAGGCGCTCTTCTACCAAATACTGAAAACTGTTAATCGCCAAAAGGTAAGCCGACTCGAATTTGTAGTAAAATGCTTTTTCTTTAAATGCAGAACCGGGATAATTAATCAGGTAATTATCAAAATCGCTTATCGCTGCTTTGTATTGATAAGTAAAATGGTATTGCTTAGCAATTTCGTAGTATTTTTTTTCAAGCTTAAGGCGTAACTCCCGAAGATACTCATTGGCTTTATCAAAGTATTCTCCTTCCGGATAATCATTTATATAAGCCTGTAATCTAAAAATGGCAGCATTGGTATCAGCTTGATCCAAACTGTACACAGGCGATTCTTGGTACAAGCATTCTGCACTTTTAAAATAAGCTTCTTCAACTTTTTGACTATTAGGATAAGCCTTTCTAAAACGTTCAAATTTTGCAGCAGAAAGCGAATAATACTTAGCGTGGTAAAGCGCATTTGCCAAATTAAACTGCACGATCTGCGCCTGTGGCTTACCTTGCAACTGCGCTTCTATTTGCTCATACAAGCGTATCGCTTTGTTAAGTTTGGAGGATTTTTCATCTTCTACACCTTCCGCATATAAAGCATTGGCCATATCAAACTTTGGCTTGATTTCTTTTTGCTTCATCACTTTCTGGTATTCACTACAAGAAAACAGAAATAAAACAACGGGTAATATGTAGACAATTCTTTTCATAAAAAATAATTTGCAAAAATAGAGATTTATTGTCTAACTAAAAAACGAAAGAAATATTTGATAAGGAGCTTAAAAATAATGCACAAATTCTCCTAGTCTTTTTTGTAAATCTGTGTCCACTTTTACAAGCGGCAATCGTACATGTTCTTCAGAAAGGCCTAAATGCTTGAATACACATTTAATTCCTGCCGGATTCCCTTGCTCAAAAATCATATCTATTGCCGGTGCAATTTTATGATGAATTTTAAAGGCTTCTTGACTATTTCCTGCCAAAGCTAAATTGACAAGTGTTGAAAAAGCTTTAGGAAAACCTTCGCCAATAACAGAAATAACACCGGAACCACCGCCTAAAACCATGGGCAAGGTCATCATATCGTCTCCGGAAATCACCAAAAAGTCGTCAGGTGTTTCACGAATGAGCGCATAAGCTTTCAACAAATCGCCTGCAGCTTCTTTTATCCCTATTATATTGGAGAAATCGGTAGCCAAACGCACAACTGTTTCTACACTCATGTTGCTTGCTGTTCTTCCAGGCACGTTGTACAAAATGATAGGCTTATTCGTGGACATTGCAATATGCTTAAAATGCTGGTATATCCCTTCCTGAGTTGGCTTATTGTAATAGGGCGAGACCGACAAAATAGCATCAAAATGACTTAAATCTGTAGATTCTATTTCATTTACTACACTAGAAGTGTTATTGGAACCAATACCCAAAACAAGTGGAAGTCTTCCTTTATTGGCGTTAATGACGGTTTCTTTTACCAGCTCCTTTTCGTGTGTTGTCAAGGTGGCTGTTTCTGCCGTTGTGCCTAAAACCACCAAATAATCTATACCATTATCTATTTGATAATTTACAATTTTTGACAACGCGGCAACATCAATATTATTCTCATCATCAAATGGTGTAATAAGAGCAACACCTGTGCCTACAAATTTAGATCTATCCATGCTTTAATATATTATGGTATTTTTCAACTTCTCTATAAAATTCATTCAAATCACTAGAATTCAATTTAATACTTAAATGGAATTGCGATTGATCAGCGTACCCCAAAGATATTTTATAGGCGCGAGTCGCTAAACTTATTGCATAATTTTTAACTAAGCCATCATCTTCAGTAATGTCTATAACCAAATCTAAATTTGAAATTTCTTCACCTATATAGCGTTTTTTAAAATTTCCTTGCAGGTCAAATTGCTTTTTACTTATAAAGTATTCTTTGTCTTTTGAAATCTTATCAAATTCAAATACCGTTACCATGGGTATATTTAAGTGCAATTTTTGAATTTTGAATATAAAATTTTCAACATCAAGCGAGTTATGCTGGCAAAATAGGCCAATATGTTTCACTCTTTGAGGGTAACCCTTTACTTCTAACGACTCTAAATTTTGCTTAAGCTTCTTATTAAAATAGAAAGATTTAATCATCGAAAAAAAATATCGCTAAAAGTAAGCTATATTACGATAACATTTACTGATTTAATTTAGTAAATTCGCAAAAAAATATTCCTAAATATAAAATTACTTAAAAATATATGGAAAATACTGCGAAAAAATACGATATACACAATGCTCTCAACACCTTAGGGATTGAAGATGTTAATCACGGAACATCTTTTGATGCCTCATTTTTTGGATCAGGCGAGTTAATTTCTTCTTTTTCTCCAGTAGATGGCGCCTTAATTGGTAAAGTTAGCCAAACCTCTCCAGAAGACTATGAAAAAGTCATGACTGCAGCAGAGGAAGGCTTTAAAGCCTGGAGGCAATGGACAGCTCCTCAGCGCGGAGAGGTTGTAAGACAGTTTGGAGACGAGCTTCGTCGATTAAAAGCCCCTCTTGGCAAATTGGTATCCTACGAAATGGGAAAATCCTACCAGGAAGGCCTAGGCGAGGTACAGGAGATGATAGACATCTGCGACTTTGCAGTTGGGCTTTCCAGACAGCTTTATGGGCTTACCATGCATAGCGAGCGACCTGGCCACCGCATGTATGAGCAATGGCATCCGTTAGGTATTGTTGGAATTATTTCCGCATTTAATTTTCCTGTAGCCGTATGGTCTTGGAACACAGCACTTGCTTGGGTATGTGGAGATGCCTGCGTATGGAAAGGCTCCGAAAAAACACCAATCACATCGGTTGCCTGCCAAAAAATAGCGGCGAAGGTTTTTGAAAAAAATAATGTTCCTGCCGGTGTCTCTTGTCTGGTAACAGGCGATTACAAAGTTGGTGAACTGATGACAAACGACAAAAGAGTACCACTTGTTTCTGCAACAGGCTCAATTCGTATGGGTAAAATTGTAGCACAAGCCGTAGCTAAACGTTTAGGTAAAAGTTTACTAGAATTAGGAGGCAACAATGCCATCATCATAACTGAAAATGCAGATATAAAAAATACAGTAATTGGCGCTGTATTTGGCGCTGTAGGTACCTGTGGACAACGCTGTACCTCTACCCGTAGACTTATTATTCATGAAAATGTGTACGATAAGGTAAAAAATGCTTTAATTGAAGCATATAAGCAGTTAAAAATTGGAAATCCTTTAGATGAAAGCAATCATGTCGGACCACTTATTGACAAAGACGCCGTAAAAAATTACAAGAACGCCTTAGAAAAAGTGGTTACCGAAGGCGGAAAACTAGTGGTTGAAGGTGGTGTCTTGGAAGGCGCTGGTTACGAAAGTGGCTGCTACGTTAAACCGGCGATTGCAGAAGCTGAAAACCATTTTGAAATCGTTCAAGAAGAAACATTTGCACCCGTTCTTTACCTCTTAAAATACAGCGGCAGTGTTGAAAACGCAATCGCAATGCAAAACAATGTTGTCCAAGGCTTATCTTCGGCAATCATGACCAGCAACTTAAGAGAAGCGGAGTTATTCTTGTCTGCGCAAGGCTCTGACTGTGGGATTGCAAATGTCAACATCGGCACATCAGGCGCTGAGATTGGCGGAGCATTTGGGGGCGAAAAAGAAACAGGCGGCGGAAGAGAATCTGGTTCCGATGCCTGGAAAATATATATGAGAAGACAAACAAACACTATAAATTACACCACAGAGTTACCATTAGCTCAGGGCATCAAATTCAACTTATAGTACTGCTTGTCATAAGATTAGAAGCTAAAACGAAATCAAAAATATCACAGCTTTTTTGATAATGTAAAATAATTGTTAACTCAGTTTTTTTTGATTTCCTTAAAAATAGTTTTAATTTGCATTAGAATCTTTTTGAGTTTATAGAGTATGGAGAAAATCTCAGCATGCATTACAGCAACAGGTCATTATCTACCGGAGGATGTTCTAACTAATAAAGACCTGGAAAAAATGGTAGACACCAATGACGAATGGATTACGACCAGAACTGGGATAAAAGAAAGACGAATACTCAAAAAGGAAGGTGAAGGCTCATCCTATTTAGGCATAAAAGCGTGTGAAAATTTAATTGAAAAAAGCGGTTTAGACCCAAAGGAGGTAGACCTGGTTATAGTCGCAACTGCTACGCCGGATATGCCTGTCGCATCGACTGCAGCCTATGTCGCTAGCGAAATTGGCGCCACCAACGCCTTTTCATTCGACCTACAGTCTGCATGTTCCAGTTTTTTATATGGGATGTCCACTGCAGCAAGTTATATCGAAAGCGGACGCTACAAAAAAATCTTATTGGTGGGCGCAGACAAAATGTCTTCCATCATAAATTATAAAGACAGAACAACCTGTATCATCTTTGGAGATGCTGCAGGTTGTGTACTTTTTGAGCCAAACTATGAAGGTTTAGGCCTACAAGACGAATACCTGAGAACAGATGGTGTAGGGCGTAATTTCCTAAAAATAGATGCAGGAGGTTCTGTTCTTCCTGCAAGCAAGGAAACCATAGAAAACAACCAACATTATGTATTTCAGGATGGCAAAAACGTTTTCAAATTTGCCGTGTCCAATATGGCAGATGTGTGCTCCAAAATCATGGAACGAAACAACCTGATGGGCGACGATGTCGACTGGCTGGTACCGCATCAGGCTAATAAACGTATTGTTGATGCTACAGCGAGACGTATGAATCTATCTGAGGATAAGGTTCTGATGAATATCGAACGCTATGGGAACACAACCTCGGCTACATTGCCGTTGTTATTAACAGATTTCGAACATAAACTCAAAAAAGGAGACAATTTAGTATTTGCTGCCTTTGGTGGTGGTTTTTCATGGGGTTCCATTTACCTCAAATGGGCCTATAATTCCTAAAAACTTTAAACAAAACAAGTTATGAATTTAAAAGACATTCAAAATTTAATTCGTTTCGTCGCAAAGTCTGGTGCAAGCGAAGTCAAGCTTGAAACCGACGATGTAAAGATTACAATTAAGACCTCTAGTGGCGAAAAGAGTGTAGAAACCATTGTACAACAGGTGCCCATGGGCGCTATGCCAACACAACCCATGATGACTCAGCCTCATCCAGAGCAGGAATCCTCGGCTGCTCAGGCAAAAACGGAAGACAAAGAACCGGCTAATGATAATTACATCACCATAAAATCTCCAATTATTGGTACATTTTACAGAAAACCTTCACCTGACAAACCTGCTTTTGTTGAAGTAGGCGACAGCATTAAAGAAGGCGATGTATTATGTACTATAGAAGCGATGAAGCTTTTCAACGAAATTGAAAGTGAAGTATCCGGGAAAATTGTAAAAGTTTTAGTCGATGATGCTACACCGGTAGAATTTGACCAACCTTTATTTCTTGTTGAGCCTTAATCTGCGCTCCGACAAGATATTTTATTAATTATAAAAATAAAGGTATGTTTAAAAAAATACTAATTGCCAACCGTGGAGAAATAGCCCTGAGAATTATCAGGACGTGTAAAGAGATGGGCATTCAAACAGTAGCCGTGTATTCGACTGCCGATAAAGAAAGCCTACATGTAAGGTTTGCAGACGAAGCAGTGTGTATCGGACCACCGCCAAGTAGCGATTCTTACCTTAAAATCCCAAACATTATTGCCGCTGCCGAAATCACGAATGCAGATGCCATTCACCCCGGTTACGGATTTCTTTCCGAGAACGCCAATTTTTCTAAGGTCTGTGAAGAAAATGGGATAAAATTTATTGGTGCTTCAGCTGAAATGATTGAACGCATGGGAGACAAAGCCACTGCTAAAGCCACCATGAAAGAAGCTGGCGTACCCTGTGTGCCAGGCTCCGATGGCATTATCGAAGATTTTGAACACTGCAAAAAAATAGCTAAAGAAACAGGCTATCCTGTCATGCTGAAAGCCACAGCAGGTGGAGGCGGAAAAGGGATGAGAGCCGTCTGGAGCGAAGAAGACTTACTTAAGGCTTGGGAATCTGCCAGACAAGAATCTAAAGCGGCCTTTGGCAACGACGATATGTATATGGAAAAGCTTATTGAAGAGCCTCGACATATCGAAATTCAAATTGTAGGAGACCAAACCGGAAAAGCCTGTCACTTATCAGAAAGAGACTGCTCTATACAGAGAAGACACCAGAAACTCACAGAAGAAACGCCATCACCTTTTATGAACAAAACCCTAAGAGATAAAATGGGTATGGCAGCTGTAAAAGCAGCTGAATATATAGGATACGAAGGCGCAGGAACAATAGAGTTTCTTGTCGATAAGCATAAGAACTTCTACTTTATGGAAATGAATACGAGAATCCAGGTAGAACACCCTATTACAGACGAAGTGGTTGAACATGATTTGATTAGAGAACAAATTAAAGTCGCTGCAGGTATACCCATTTCCGGAAAAAACTACTACCCTAGACTCCACTCTATCGAATGCCGAATAAATGCGGAAGACCCTTATCGCGGATTCAGACCCTCTCCAGGTAAAATCACAAACCTACACGCGCCAGGCGGACATGGTATTCGTTTGGACACGCATGTGTATAGCGGGTATGTCATCCCACCGAATTACGATTCCATGATCGCTAAGCTGATTACAACTGCTCGTACAAGAGAAGAAGCCATCAGCAAAATGAGAAGAGCGCTTAATGAATTTATTGTGGAAGGCATTCAGACTACCATACCATTTCACAGACAACTCATGGATCATCCTGACTATATAGCCGGAAATTACACCACCAAATTTATGGAAGATTTTGAAATGTCTGAAGACTATATGGACCACGATTAAAGCATATTTAAATTGTAATTTTATCAATACCAACCGCTTGTTTTTACAGGCGGTTTTTTTATGCTTTTAAAAAATCGGTTGTTCAAGCAAAACGGAATAGTATCTTCAATGTCAAATAAATGTGCCTTAAAACATTCAGTAAAGACAGGAATGGCACTTCAGTTTTATGCCTTTACCAATTAAATAGCGAAACTAAATAACGGGAGTTCGACGTAATATTTTTACACTTATTGAGATTATCAATAATTTAACCTCTTGCTTAAATCGAACTTATGCTAAATAATGCGTATCTTTAGGGCATTAGCCTCGATTTAATTTCCTTTTAAATCTAAAACGCATGAAAAAAGTAAGAATTTTATCCATTGATGGTGGTGGAATTCGAGGAATACTACCCGGCATCGTGTTAACTCAAATTGAAGGTAAACTTCAAAAAGCTCTTAATGACCCTAATGTTCGACTTGCAGACATGTTCGACTTTATGGCAGGAACAAGTACAGGCGGGATTTTAAGCTTAGCCTACCTTACTCCGGGATTAGACCAACGGCCTAAACTTAAAGCCGAAGAAGCGGTGAGCTTGTATTTAGACCGTGGTGATGGTATTTTTGATGTGAGCTTCTGGCGTAATATCAAAACGGTAAAAGGCATAACCGATGAAAAATACAATGCTGCTGCCTTGGAAAAAGCCCTTCATGACACCTTTGGCGATGTTATGTTGTCTAATCTTCTAAAACCTTGCATTATAAGTTCTTACGATATAAAAAACGGAAGACCTTATTTTTTTAAACAACACAAATCCAATGATGAGATATTCAATTTTAAAGTAAAGGATATCGCCAGAGCTACTTCTGCTGCACCTACTTATTTTGAAACAGCACGCGTAAAAAGTCAATTAGGCACACCTTATCCCCTTATCGATGGTGGAGTGTTTGTCAACAATCCGGCACTTGTTGCCTACTCCGAAGTCCGCTCAATGCGATTTGAGGGCATAGACCACTTCCCTACTGCCAAAGACATGTTGATTGTATCCATCGGAACAGGAAGCAGCAACCAAAAGTATGATTATAAAAAAGCAAAAGACTGGGGTGCTGTGGGCTGGATAAAACCCATCATCGAAATCATGATGACAGGCAATTCGCAAACCGTTCACCACCATTTAACTCAAATCTACGATACGCTAAACCATGATGACAAGCAGGATTATTACAGGTTAGAGCCTCAGATTGTGACAGCGGATGCGCAGATGGATAGTGCAAAAACTGAAAATTTAATAAAACTAAAAGAAGATGGCCTGACTTATGTTTCCGACAGTCAAGTGAATAAAGTCTTAGATGAAATTGTTCAAAAATTAATCTCATATAAATCAAATAATCATGACTAAAGTAAGATTAGAAATCGATGAAGTCCAAATTCATCGGCCCAAGAAAAGATGGCGGCTGTATTTTATGGTTTTAGCAGAACATCCTACCGAATCTGATAAAATGATCATGACGACTTTACCTACAGAACCTTTTAAGTTAAGCCGAAGACATGATAACTCTTTTCAGTTTGATACTGACGAGATTGGCTCCGAAGGTTTATTTGTGTTAAGCCGAGAGCTTCCTGAAGATCGGGAGTTGAACGTGCACGTTTACCTAAGACACACCCGAAAATCCACCAGAGATTTAGGTGAGATATTACAAGATGTCGAAAAAGGCATAGCAGGCGACACATTTGGTTTAGTAACTGATATCGTTGGGACTACCACGGTGCCTTGGTTGGTAATAGCAAAAAAAGCCGTGCCTTTAATCGGTAAAATTATCTCCAAAATACCGGATAGAGATTTTGGATTTATGAGTGCTTTTGAACGTTTTGGACCTGAATTTGAAGACCAATACGAAATCGATCGTAAAAAAGACTTTAGCGGCGACGCCTCCCTGGTGTACAGCTGGTCTGTAGATGAGTGATTTCAGAAAAAAAATTGTCTTTTTGAGTTTATAACGTTATGAGATTAAAAGTATAGAAAAACCCGAAACATATGTCCCGAGAGCAAAAGCGATTTGGGATGAAACCACTAAAAACTAAATCTAACCGCAAGGGAAGCCAAGCATCCGCAAGGCTCGCAAAGAATTATACAGTTTATTTTATGTTTAAAGGTGATAAGTTTATGAGTTTAGAAAAACCTGAAACGAGTTAATCCGTCATTGCGAAGGAGCACAGCGACTGCAGCCCGCCTGAAGTCGGGCAGGCAATCTCTCCCAACTATGTTAGGAACATGATTCAACGCCTCGGTTTCCATAAGAAAAAGATAACCACGTCAGCTAATTCCCATTAGCCTCCTCGTTATGACGTGAATAGTAAGTTGTTGTTTTGAGGTGATGAGTTGATGAGTTTATAAGTTTATCAGGTAATAAGTTTATGAGTTTAGAAAAACCTGAAACGAGTTAATCCGTCATTGCGAAGGAGCACAGCGACTGCAGCCCGCCTAAAGTCGGGCAGGCAATCTCTCTCAACTAAGTCAGAAAACGCTATAGATTCCATCAGAAAAAGATAACCACGTCGGCTGACTATCATCAGCCTCCTCGTTATGACGTGAATAGTAAGTTGTTGTTTTGAGGTGATGAGTTTACGAGTTTATGAGTTTATCTGGTAATAAGTTTATGAGTTTAGAAAAACCTGAAACGAGTTAATCCGTCATTGCGAAGGAGCACAGCGGCTGCAGCCCGCCTGAAGTCGGGCAGGCAATCTCTCTCAACTAAGTCAGAACTTAACGAAACAGTTTCCATAAAATAAAGATAACCACGTCACCTGATTATCATCAGCTTCCTCGTTATGACGTGAATAGTAAGTAGAGGCTAGTTTTTTGAGGTTAAAGGGTATGAGGTTATGAGTTTAATAAACTATAAATGTGTTTTTAAATTCTTTTTTGACAGCATATATGAGTAAATCCCGTTAAGAAAAGCCGAAGCCTTGGAGGCTTTTTAGGGATTTACGAATGGTTTGCCT
>CAYNCI010000037.1:0-10833 GCA_964396065.1 uncultured Mesohalobacter sp.
CGCCTTTGTTTTTTAACCCGCAGTTTAATCAACTTATTATCAGTAGTGAATCTCCGGCTGTTAATTTAGGGAATACGACCACAGCTGCAGAAGTACCTTTTGATATTCTCGGCGTAAGCCGAACTTCAAACCCTGATGCGGGTGCATACCAAAGTGCAGTATTTGACGAAGAATAAAAAACCTGATCTATCTTAAGGATAAATCAGGTGTAAATGTTTTTATTTCTTTTCTATGAAGCTTAGCGCTGCATGTACTTTTGTAAAATTGGCATCACCTTATATTGTAGCTCCTGAGCCATATCGCCCATAGCAGCTTTTGCCATTTCTTCCTGTACTTTCAAGCTTTTTTGCCCAATTTCAGAATTATAAAAATCTAATAATTCCTTTACATCGTCATGTGTGTAGTATTCCATGCTCTTTACAGCGATTTTTTCATAGTACTCATCCATGATAGGTTCAAGTTCTTTTTTAAAGTCTTCAACTTTATCTTCCGGAATCATGGTGTACACTTGTGCCATCCCTGCTTCGGCTGCGCCGGAACTCATCTTTGTCAGTTTTATGGCATCAGCCTTAAATTCAGCATCTTGTGCATTAACATTCACTAACGAGCCAAGGAATAAGGCAATAGCAATTACAATCGTTTTTTTCATTTTTATATTTGTTTTGATTTTAAAATTTTTAAACTGTTGTTGTCATAGAGAACAAAGGCATGTCTTTCACCTTTGTTTCAATTTCAACTTTAATATCATTTAGTTTTTCTTCGTTATCGTGATTTAAAATTACATCATCAATTTTTTCTACGATCCAAGGCATATCGGCTTCAGTAAATCCGCGAGTTGTTACAGCCGGCGTGCCTATACGTATACCGGAGGTTACAAAAGGCGATTGCGTATCGAATGGCACCATGTTTTTATTTACGGTTATGCCGGCTTTGCCTAAAGATTCTTCAGCTAGTTTTCCTGTTATGTTTTTGTTTCTTAAATCGATAAGCATCATATGATTGTCTGTGCCGCCGGAAATGAGATGGTAATCTTTGTCGACAAAAGCTTTAGCCATAACGGCTGCATTCTTTTTCACTTGTATCATGTAATGCAAAAACTCATCCGTAAGTGCTTCGCCAAAAGCAACCGCTTTAGCGGCAATCACGTGTTCTAACGGACCACCTTGATTTCCAGGAAAAACACCGGAATTCATCAGTGATGACATTTTTTTCAGCTTTCCATTTCTCAATTTTTCTCCAAATGGATTGTCGATGTCTTCTCCTACTAAAATAATACCACCTCTTGGTCCACGAAGGGTTTTGTGTGTGGTAGATGTTACGATGTGGCAATGTGGTACCGGGTCTTGCAGCAAACCTTTGGCGATTAAACCTGCCGGGTGAGCAATATCTGCCAAGAGTACAGCGCCTACCTTATCGGCAATGGTTCTAAAGGCTTTGTAGTCTATCTCTCTGGAATAGGCCGAAGCGCCGGCAATAATCATTTTTGGCTTTTCTTGTAAGGCTATGTGCTCTATATTATCGTAGTCTAATCGACCAGTTTTTTCGTCAACACCGTAAAATACAGGATTGTATAGTTTTCCGGAAAAATTTACCGGAGACCCATGTGTAAGATGACCCCCATGCGCCAGGTCGAAACCTAGAATTTTATCTCCCGGTTTTAAGCACATCGAAAACACAGCTGTATTGGCCTGAGAGCCGGAATGTGGTTGCACATTGGCATAACTTGCGCCGAATAGGGCTTTAGCTCTATCTATGGCAATATTTTCAACTTCGTCAACTACTTCGCATCCGCCATAATAGCGTTTGCCCGGATAGCCTTCAGCATATTTGTTGGTTAAAACAGACCCTGTAGCTTTCATGACGTTAGGACTGGCAAAATTTTCACTTGCGATAAGTTCTAAGCCATTTCGCTGCCGATTTTCTTCAGCTTTAATCAGGTCGAATATTTCAAAATCTTCTGACATAATCATTTTAGTTAAATTCATTCAAAAATAAGAAAAGCATTCGGTTAATTAACATAAAATAATATATTTGAAAGACGTTAACAATTCTTAATGACAAAAAGTAAAAATATGAGTCTATTGGCTAATGATCCTAATCGAAAAACTTGGTTAGATACACCCGAAAATACAGATTTCCCTATTCAAAATATTCCCTTTGGCGTTTTCCTGACGCGAGATGATATCATCACCATCGGAACCAGAATAGGCGATTATGCAATCGATTTAGGAGCTTTACATCAGCTAGGCTATTTTGAAGGTATTGCCCTTACAGATGATATCTTTCTTCAAGATACATTGAACGATTTTATTGCCGATGGAAGAAAAACATGGCGAAGAGTAAGAAATAGGATCGCTGAAATTTTTGATATAAATAATCCAAAACTTAAGGAGAACGAAAAGCATAAAGAAGTTGTTTTGTTTAGTCTTGATGAGATAGAGATGCAAATGCCTGTTCAGGTAGGCGACTACACCGATTTTTACTCGAGTAAAGAACATGCGACTAATGTCGGTAAAATGTTTAGAGATCCGGAAAATGCTTTGCTTCCAAACTGGCTGCACATTCCAGTAGGATATCACGGCAGAAGTTCATCCATCGTAACGAGTGGTAGAAAAATACATAGACCACAAGGGCAGAAGCTGCCTAAAGGTGCAGATTCGCCTATATTTGGTCCTTCGCGATTGGTAGATTTTGAGTTGGAAATGGCTTTTATCACCACAGCGGGTAATCCTTTAGGAAAACCAATTCCGATAGACGAAGCGGAAAGCAATATTTTTGGGATGGTCATTTTTAACGACTGGAGTGCCAGAGATATACAAAAGTGGGAATACGTGCCACTCGGTCCATTTTTAGCCAAAAACTTTGCGTCGTCCATTTCACCCTGGATTGTAACTTTGGATGCTTTAGAACCTTTCAGAACCGAAAGTCCAAAACCTATTAAGCCATTATTGCCTTATCTTGTGTCCAGCGATTCAAAGAAAAGTTTTGATATAAACCTAGAAGTTAGCATCACGCCAAAAGATAGTTTCGAAACCGTTGTTTCTCGTACCAATTTCAAATACATGTATTGGAATATGAGTCAGCAGCTTGCTCATCATACAGTGAACGGCTGTAATGTAAATTCTGGCGATATGCTTGCGAGTGGAACCATCTCAGGGCCAACGCCGGATTCTTATGGGTCTATGCTGGAATTGTCCTGGAGAGGCGAAAAACCATTAAAACTGGATGATGGTGCCGAGCGTCGATTTATTGAAGATTATGATACAGTAACCATGAGAGGCTATTGCCAAAATCATGAGGTACGCATAGGCTTTGGTGAAGTAAAAAATATGCTTCTTCCGATTTACAAACAAAAATAGGATGAGTACAGATACAGCCGATATTATTGAAAAGCTTAAAAACATTGTCAAGCCTTATGTAAACAATCTGGATAATTTTGAAAACCTTGATGAAAAAACTGAATTTATAAAAGATTTGGATATCAATTCAGCCAATCTGGTAGACATTATTCTGGATGTTGAGGATGAATTTGACATAAGAATTGAAAATGAGGAAATGGAAAAAATGTTATCCGTTGGCGCATCACTGGAAATTATCCGGTCAAAGCTGAATTGATTTCTGATTCTTATATAATTTTTTTAAAAAATAAACGTATATCCTCATAAACCTATCAACTCAAAACCCCATAAACTTTATTGGTAACGACATAATAGACTGGTCTATAGCGTGCATACAACAGCAAAAGTTGAGAACGCGTTGTCTGGAAAAGCTTTTTAAGGCATCAGAAATTGAACATATTCAGACTTCAGCAGAGCCTTTGCTGGAGTTTTGGGTGTTATGGTCTATCAAAGAAACGGCCTACAAAGCTTGGCAGCGAGCAACAAATTCAAAACCTGTTTTTAATCCGGTAGCTTTCGAAATCATTTCATACCATACATCACAAACTTGCATAGCTTCTGAAGTAAAGCATGAATGCCACTTGTTTTCAATTAAAACTGAAGTAAATCCAGAATACATTTACTCTTACATCAATTCGAGAGATCATTATAATAAAGTCATGAATAAGGGTGCTTATGCGTGTTTTTCAAAGGATTTAGCAAAAAAACATTTGGTTATTGAAAAAAATGAAAACCAAATCCCATGGCTTATAAATACAAAAACACGTCAAAAAAATAGCCTTAGCATTACCCATGATGGCCGTTTTGTAGCCTTTAGTGTAGATAAGGATATCTTAGGCCGTTAGTGAATTTTAGTTTTATTTTAAGTTGAACTAATTATAAGACTATATCTGAACAGTCTTTGTCTAGTACCTAAATGAAAAAATTCATGTAATTTTGCAATTCAATTTTTGAAACTATGGCAGAAGAGGTAAAATCTTTAAATTTTATAGAACAAATCATCGAAGACGATCTAAAGCAAGACTATACGCAGAGTCAGCTTCAATTTCGTTTTCCACCGGAGCCAAATGGCTATTTACATATAGGCCACGCTTCGGCAATTTGTTTAAATTTTGGATTAGGTTTAAGGTACAATGCACCTGTAAATTTAAGATTTGACGACACCAACCCTACAAAGGAGGAGCAGGAATATGTGGATGCCATAAAACGCGATGTGGAATGGTTAGGATTTACATGGGCTAACGAATGCTATGCTTCAGATTATTTTCAACAACTGTACGATTGGGCAGTGATGTTGATTAAAAATGGAGATGCTTACGTAGACAGTCAAACCTCTCAGGAGATTGCTCAACAAAAAGGCACACCAACTACGCCTGGTACAGACAGTCCATACAGAAATCGTTCGGCAGAAGAAAATTTAGAGCTTTTTAACGCCATGAGAACCGGCGAAGCAGAAGAAGGGAAGCATGTCTTGCGTGCTAAAATTAGCATGAGCGCTAAAAATATGTTGATGCGCGACCCTGTGATGTACCGTTCTATGCACAAATCTCACCACAGAACAGGCTCGGCATGGAAAATTTACCCCATGTACGATTGGGCGCATGGCCAGTCGGATTATATCGAAAGGGTATCCCATTCGTTTTGTACTTTAGAATTTCAACCGCATCGCGAATTGTATAATTGGTTTGCCAAAAAGGTATTGGCGCCAGACACCTTAAAACCCAAGCAGCGGGAATTTGCACGAAGAAATTTAAGCCATACCGTTGTAAGCAAACGTAAGCTTTTAAAGCTCATTGAGAATGGTATTGTCGAATCTTGGGACGACCCAAGAATGCCGACCATTTCGGGTATGCGCAGACGAGGCTACACACCGGAATCGATTGTAAATTTTGCTAATTCCATCGGCATTGGTAAACGTGAAAATACTGTAAATCTGTCTCATCTTGAGTTTTGTGTAAGAGAGGATTTAAATAAAAAAGCACCACGTGTTATGGCGGTGTTGGACCCGCTAAAAGTAGTAATTACCAACTATCCTGACGACAAAGAAGAGTGGCTTGATGCGGAAAACAACCCTGAAAACGAGGCTGCAGGAAGCAGAATAGTGCCATTTTCCAGAGAAATTTATATCGAAAAAGAAGATTTTAGAGAAGAAGCTAATAGAAAATTCTTTAGACTGAAATTAGGCAAAGAAGTACGCTTGAAAAATGCGTACATCATAAAGGCCGAAAGTTGCGTAAAAGATGAAGACGGGAATGTGGTGGAAGTACATTGTACATACGATGAAGATTCTAAAAGTGGTAGCGGTACTGAAGCCTCGTTGAGAAAAGTAAAAGGCACTTTGCATTGGGTGTCTACCAAACATGCTGTACCGGCTGAGGTTAAGTTATACGATCGACTATTTATGGTCGAAAATCCGGATCAGGATAAAGATAAAGATTTCCTTGAGTTTGTAAACCCAGATTCTTTGCAAAGCATTACAGCACAGGTTGAACCAAGTTTAAGTGAAGCTAAAGCAGGTGATAGGTTTCAATTCCAACGTATGGGCTATTTCTGTGTAGATACAACTTCAACAACAGATCATTTGGTTTTTAACAAAACGGTTGGTCTTAGAGATTCCTGGAAAGGCTAAGCTAATTTGAAGATTTTCTTGTTTGAAAATTTGAAAATGCAGGAAATCGCGAGAGTAAACGATTCGAAGTATCAATCAAATTCAACACATCATCCCTTATTCTAATTTAAAATTTTAGTATTAGCTTAAGATTTTATGGAATAATAGTTGAGGTGTTTAATTTAACACTATAACCGATTTATGTTGATTCTTCGAAGTATTTATCAAGTTAAGATTTCACTATCATTAGTGTTTTGTTTCATTTTTTCAATTTCTAGCAGCCAGACTCTTGGTGATTTTGCAAATTCCAAAGAGACAATTGATTGTAATGATGTAATCTATAATGCTCCTTTGATTGTAAATGATTTAATTGATAAAAATCAAATTTTAAAAGTATATGATTTTTTAGACTATTGGGAGTCTAATTGTGGAGAAATAGAACAAATCTATAGATTAAGAACTATTCTTGATATTGAACGGAGGAGCTTTAACATCAGTAGTATAGATGAAGCTACATTAGATAATCTGATCGTATATAAATCTTTATACAATAAGGTTAAAGATAGCATTAACAGTGGAGTCGAATTAGATCGTGATTATTACAATAATTTTGATGCCTACTTTAATATAACACAGGAATTGGCTAAAAATACTATATCAAATAATATTGATGAACAATTGCTTTTGGACTTTTATGCTGACGATAATCCATCTTTTGATAACATTAAAAAAGCTCCAAAAACAAGCAGACTCAGACAAGTCTATGACGATTTTTACGGTATCTTCTTTAATAGTCCGATTGATTTTTTAGAGTTTAGGTATCTATTCATCACAGGAGGTATTGATAATATGGATAAGCTATCCATTTTCGGAACCAGACCCAGTGTAGGTTTTGGCTTAGGTTTACAAATGAAACGACACATTTTAGACGCCATTTTGGATGTAAGAATTGGTCCTGCAGATCAAGAATATTCTACTGTTTACAATGGTGAATTGCTCATTACAAACAATTATACGTCTTTTTATGCTGGTGCAGAGTATACCTACAATTTCTATAGCAATAGACGATTCCATATTGGTATATCCGGTGGTCTAGGATATGAAAGAATCACTGCTTACAGTCCTAATGATGATGAATTAGAAGAAGAAGAAGATTCGAAAAATTTACCGAGTTTTAATAGAAATATAGGTTTGGTAATGGAACATGAATATGGAAAAAAAGGATTTTTTTTCGGAATTCAGTTAAGATACCATTGGGCCGATTACAACAATTCAGGCGGAACGACTCTTGATGGAAATTACCTAAATCTAAGGCTAATTTGGGGCAAAAAAGAAAACCCAACAAGAGATGTTTATGAAGATCTATTGAATGGAAATTTGAACTAAATTCTGAAAATCAAACAATTTTGTATTACGTAATACACTCCGATTCTAAGGCCTGAGTTTATTCTTAAATTTTGTTATTTCCTTAACATAAAAGTGGAATGAAAGTTGGTCGGTGTTCTTAAAACACTAATACGTCTTTTATGTTAAATTTTTATACACCTAATTTCTCGCTTTTTCCTGTTCTCCTTTTTTTTGTGTTTTGTTTTCAATCGAACACGGCACAGAATTTTGATGAAATTATTTCCTCTAATCGCTACATCAATTGTGATGACGTTACATTAAACGCATCGACCATGATTAGAGGGTTTTATGACAATAAGCAAATCGATAAAATTTATGAATTTTTGACTTATTGGGAAAGCAAATGTGGAGAAATTGAAGAAATATACAGGCTAAGGACAGTACTGGACATCAATGGAAACCAATTTAATTCGCTTAGCATTTCAGAAGAAACTATAGAGGATTTACTGTATTACCGAAATTTACGGAATGCTGAAAGTAACAGCATCAATAATTTTGATGGAGGCGAAAGTGAATTGGATAGAAGTTTAAAGTCTCTCGATCAATTAATTCAGACTATTGCAAGAAATTCGAATCCGCGAACAATAGACGAAAGGCTTATCGTCGACTTTTATGCTCAGGAAAAGCCAACATTTGCTGCTATAAAAAATGCGCCAAATACAAGCCGAGTAAAGGAAATGCATTCCGAAGCCTATCAGCGGGCATACCGCATGTGGCAGTGGCACTGGGCTTTTGCAGGTGGCGTTTATGTGCCCTATGGAAACATATCTCTTTTTGGCACCAGACCAACAGTTGGATTGGTCATGGGCGGAAAACATCTAAGACATAATATCGATTTGATAATGGATATTAGGGTCGGTCCTTCAGAGGAAGACTATACATTTGTTTATCAAGGAGATGTGATAACCGACGACACCTGGACAGGTATATATTTTGGTGCAGAATATACTTTCGACTTCATAAATACCAAAACATTTGATGTTGGCATTTCTCCGGGTATTGGTTATGAAAGCATCACAGCTTTAAGTACAGACGAAGATTCGGATGATGACGGAAAGTTTTTGGAAAGCTTTAATTACAATGTTGGCCTGGTTGTTAAATACAAATATGGCAAAAGAGGAGCTTATGTAGGATTGCAGGTACGCTATAATTGGGCAGATTATGAAAATTTTGGAGGTACTCCTCTCAATGGCGAGTACTTGAACGTCAGATTAACTCTGGGTAAAATATTCAATTTTGACCGTCATTTCAGGTTGCAAAATCTTGATTAACATTGCTGCTACAGTCTTTTAAATACCATTTTGTCATATAGATTTAAAAATTTTTTATGGGGTAAGCGCCACGGCAACCTTTCACAAGGCGTATGTCAGTTATAGTTTGTCGTGAGTAATATGGGCTTTATTTTCCTAAGATTTTGTTAGATGTAGGAATCTAAAAATGAATAAAATGCGATATTTGCACCTCAAATAAAAAAAGATATTATGTATCCACCAGAACTTGTAAGACCAATGAAAGAAGAGTTGACCACTGTAGGTTTTAAAGAACTACTTTCAGCTCAAGATGTAGATAGCGCATTAGCACAAAAAGGAACGGCTTTAGTTTTAGTAAATTCGGTATGTGGTTGTGCTGCAGCAAATGCAAGACCAGGCGCGAGAAAAGCAATAGAAAACTCTAAGAAACCTGAAAATTTATACACCGTTTTTGCAGGTGTAGATACTGAAGCTACTCAAAAAGCTAGAGAGCACATGGTGCCATTTCCACCAAGCTCGCCATCTATCGCTTTATTTAAAGACGGCGAATTAGTACACATGTTAGAGCGTCATCATATTGAAGGCCGTCCGGCAGAAATGATAGCTGATAACCTTATGGCCGCTTTCGACCAGCATTGCTAATGGTGTACTCATTTTGACTTTTCTGTTTTTAGAATTTAAGTCGTTATGTTATAATAAATTTACGTGAACCCCTTTTTATTTAGAAAGGGGTTTTTAATTTTGTCGAATGAAGAAAATCATAGCATACCCATTTTCAGTTCTCTTTTACCTTGCTTTTGGTTTAGTTTTGGTTGTATTTCACGGTATCCAAGTCATCGCTTTAAATGTGTTTGGTTACAAAGCCCACAAAACAAGTGTCGATGTGCTTAACTTTTTTATCATGCGGTGTCTGAACCTTTTAGGAACCCGGATTAAATTTGAAAATAAGCAAAAACTACTGCCAAATCAGTCTTATATTATAGTTTCCAACCATCAAAGCATGTATGATATTCCACCAATTATATGGTATATGCGTAAAGTGCATCCTAAGTTTATCAGCAAAAAAGAACTAGGCAAGGGTATTCCATCGGTGTCTTACAATTTGAGACATGGCGGTTCCGTCCTTATTAATCGGAAAGATACTAAGCAAGCTGTAAGCGCTATAAAAGGTTTCGGCGAGTATCTAAGCAAACATAAACGCTCTGGTGTTATTTTTCCGGAAGGTACCAGAAGCCGAAATGGGCAGTTGAAAAAGTTTTATGAAAATGGTCTAAAAACATTAATCGAACATTGTCCGGATGCTCAAGTCCTCCCCATAAGTATTCAGCATTCGTGGAAACTTCAAGAATGGGGTTCGTTTCCTCTACCCATTGGAACAAAAATTCAATTTAAAGTGCATTCTCCTATTTCCGCTAAAGCACATTCTTTTAAAGAAATATACGATTACTGCTACAGCGAAATTTCTAAAGAGGTAAATTAAAATTACCTTTATTTCAGCTTATTCAGATTTTAATTTGAATTTTGCCATAATAGCCATACGGGCTTTTGTAATGCTTAAAGTGCTGTCTGTAAGGATGTATGTGTCTGATTTTTCTACAGCGTTCAAAAATTCTACAGCATATGTCATATCTAGACAAGCCTTCATTGTTGATGCAAAAGGTCCGGACTTGTATCTGCTTCCTTTTAATAATTCATAGTTGCCACTAAATTGATTACAGCCATCCGAGCCGGTTAATAATCCCTCACTGCTCACGAACTTTAAATACATTTCATATGGTTTTTCTTTTGGCTCGATAGTTTTACCCATCAATTCCACCAAAACCCAAGTTTTATCTTCGAGTTTTTTATCTTTTCGCTTTTTAACCAGCTTGTACCTGTCTGCGAAACTGCCTGAGATCCTATTTCCATCTTGATCCAGCTGGAAAATTTCATTCTGTCCTATTTCAAACCACTGTGAGCTGTCGTCTTCGAAAGTGGCCTTTATTGAAATTGTATCTGTTTTTGAGAAAGTACCTTTGTCTGTAAATGTATTGTCCGATTTGCCCAGGTATTTTGTAGTTTTTACAATTGTATTATTCTCTAGCAATTCAATCTCGGTTTCGATGCCCTCACAATCTGCACAAGGCAATACGCCGGTATAAATACCATATAAATTGGTTTGAGAATCCAT
>CAYNCI010000037.1:10933-29801 GCA_964396065.1 uncultured Mesohalobacter sp.
TGCTGAAGGGTTTTCAGGATTTTTTTGACAAGAAAGAAATAAGCTAAACGAAGCAAGCAAAATGCCTATTGATTTAATGGTTTTCATGGTAATGGTAAAATGTAGTTGAAAATATTTATTGAAATAGAAGTATAGTTTACGCTTTAAGATTAATATTAAAGATTATGGATTGTCGGACTTTTGTTTTTTGTTTAAAACAACTTTGATTTTTTCGAAAAAGCTTTCCCAGTTTACATTGCCATACTTTTCCCCCAGCCTAACAATAATGAGGTTTTCAGAAGGACTTACATAGATAAATTGGCCTAAAATACCTTCAGCGATAAAGTCTCCTTTGTCATTTGGAATCCACCACTGGTACTGATAGTTGGCATCACTTCCGTTGAGTGTGTCGATTTTAGTTGAGGTTTTTACCCATTTTTCAGAAACTAATTGATTGCCTTCCCAGTTGCCATTATGCATATAAAGTCTGCCAAATTTTGCAAAGTCGATTGCTCTGGCATTTAAACAGCAAAAGGTTTTCTCTAACCCATCTTTCTTTTTGTCTATGCTCCACGAAGCAGTGTATTCCATACCTGCCTTTGTCCATAATTTCTCTTCAAGATACTCTGATATGCTTTTGTCTACTAAAACTCTATCTAAAATTAATCCTAATAACTGTGTATTACCGCTCACATAGTTTGTGCTAAGACTAGGGTCTTGTTTCAACTTTAACCTTAAGCTTGATTTTTCTAGTCGCCTTCCATAGTAGAATGTGGCAGCATGTCCAAACGGGTTGACGTAGCTTTCGTTAAAATCCAATCCGGAGGTCATTTGTAAAAGGTTTTCTATGCTCACCTTGTCAAAGCCATTTTCCTTAAGCTCAGGGATATAATTGGTGACTGGTTCATTAACCGATTTTATAAGTTTATCTTCTATGGCGCAACCTATTAAAAACGATGTAAAAGATTTGGCCATTGAAAATGAAGCTACTATAGAGGATTTGTCATACTTATTAAAATAATTTTCATACTTAATTGTATCATTTTGTATCACCAAAAACGCAACAGTATGATTGTCTTCCAGGAATTCTTCAAAACTGCTGCCATCAGACATTTTAAAAGGATAATTTCCTTTGTCTGTATTTTTAAAATAAAACACATTGGAAGTGTCGTTTTCAATATTTCGCTTTGGGAACACCTTATGGTCGGTGATATTGGCAAAGTTGTAATACACAAAGCGTCCTACTTTACAAGAGGATAGGGAAAGTACTGCTAAAATTAAGATTATTTTTCTCATATCTAATCCATTATATAGGCCTTATTATATAAGCATCTACAAGATTTTAAATCTAATTAAAATGACCAATTTCTCTTTTCTAAATCAAATTTTTCTCGCACCGTATCTTCCAGCTTTGCCAGATAAGCTAAAGCATCCGGACTGTCTTCCTTGGGTGCCCAAGGCGCAAAATCTTTGTCTGTTGCTCTGGTGTATGGGCCTGATTTTACTTCAAAAATAACGGTATCTTTTTCTAAGGCAAAAAAGGTATGCCAAACCCCGGCACGAACATCAAGACCAATTCGATCAGAATTTTGAGATAAGTAGCATACCGATTCTGGTATAATGCTTCCGTCCTCATTAAAACAAATACAACCTATGCTGCCTTTTAGGATAATAATCGCTTCATCTTTAGGGTCTTCGAGGTGTCGATGCGGAACAACATAGCTTTTTGGCTGAAAGGCATTAAGCATTCGGTGCAGGTTGTCTTTATGTTCTTGGTGCAGAATATGAATCTCTCGTAAACGTTCGTTTTCAGTAGCTTGTCGGGCTTTTTTCTCTATTAAGCTTTTGTCTATAATCACAAAATCTTTATGATCAGACAAGGTTGCCATTTTAGAAAGTCTCTTCATATTACATGCATTTCTAATTTCTTATCGGGAAATTATTTCTCATTAATTATTTTATTCTATTGATTCTAAATTAAATAAATCGTAGACCTTATCGCGAAGTTCAAGGACTTCATCTTCAAAATCTTCCTCGTCAAGAATAGGTTTTGCCTTTTCCAACCATTTTTTTACTCGAGCTTTATCCGGTTCGCCTTCTTCTTCGATTTCACTTTTCACTTTTTCAAGATTTAAGACGGCTATATCTTTCTTGTCGTCTTCAACTATTTCATCTCTGGCTATTAATTTTATCAATTTTGATATGCTATCCAGCTGATTTTTTCTCTCTACAAAAGATTTACCGATTTTAACCTTGTTTTCAACAATGGTAATGTCTTCAACCTCAATTTCTTTAAGGGCATGGTGCAGCAAATTCTGATTGCGGTAATTGCTTTTTTCTGTTTGAATAAAAACCGGAGGAAGAGAACTTATTATGGTATTAGGCGAATTAAGTTTATCTAACAGCCGCTCATAAATCTTTATGGCACTTTTTTGAAGCTGATAGTTCTCTCTCAAGAAACTAATCCTGCTTTGTAATGTTTTTAGGACTATTTTGTGGTCTTCTACAGGGATTACAATGGGTAAGTTTTCCAGACTTTCTTCATTTTTTATGCGGTCTAAATAATCTTTAATATCACCCCAAACGGTTTGTGTACTTACAATAACTCCGGTGTCTTGTATAGTAAATTTAAAGCCTACTCTATTTGGAATAGAATTGTCTATGGAAAGTGAAATGGTGTAACCTCTTAAGGTGGCAAAATCTTCAAAGCCTTTAAATAAGTCCTGAAAAAGGCTAATCTGTTCGTTTGTTAGTTCCAATACAATATAACCACCGGAATCTTTGGCTGAGTGTTCTTTGCTTGTCGAAACATTTTTTAATTGGTTTAATAATTCCTCACCCGATTTTTTTTGAAACTCTGCTTGCTGCTCGGTCTTGGCTACATTTTCCTTAAGGATGCTTAATATATTAGAAGATGTATTTTCCTGAAATTCTTCTTGTTTTTTACTGATTTTTAACGACTGCTCCTGTATGAATTTTAATTGGTCAGAAACCTCTTTTTCATTTTGAATTCTTTTTTCTTCAGATTCTTTCTGGCGTTTTTCGTTTTTGTTTAGGTAAACAAGAAAGAAAATACTAAACAAAATGATAGCAAAAAACGGCGCTACAGCATTTATGAGGTCTAAGAGTTCCTTATCGATAATCATGTTTTGAACAATTTAAGCTATATGAAATTTGAATTATGTCAGTTGATATGGTGAAGATAATGAAAAATCCTATTTTCATTACCAATTTCATATATTTTGATGTGCAGAGGTGTTATTGATGTTAGGCTTTGCAGATTACTCTACAGTATTTTTTGAAGTCCGTAAAATGTTGTGCATGAAATGATATCATCCGCGTGAATCTTAAATTAGTAGTGTCTTTACATTGCTGAAGGCTTATTTGACAATAACTGCTTTGTAAGTTTTAACCCATTCGTCAACTGAAATTTTGGAGACCAGTTTTCCAATTAGCTCAAACGGAATGTGTTTTGGATTTTTAAAACGGATGCAGCTTTTCCCCATATCTAGTTTGGTTTTTACCTGTTTAGCATATTCTGCTCTAAACCAGTCCTCTAGTTTTTTATTAGAATATATGCCCATATGGTATAAAGCAATATGGTTTTTCTGAGCAGCGATATTTATAAAAGGCAAGGGCAGTTTTGGGTCGCAATGGTAACCTTCCGGAAAAACAGAATGTGGCACCACATAACCAATCATGTTATAGCTCATCGTCTCTACAAAGCCCATCGGGATGTTGTTCTTAACTGTTTTTCTTAATAGAACAAAGGCTTCTTTCTTGTCCTCCGGAACCTTGTCAAGATAGTCTTGGATGCTCATTTTAATCTGGTTTCAGGTTTTTTAAAGTTACAGGTTTTTCTGAAGTTTCTGAGTTGATGTGTTTATGAGTTTAGAAAGCTAGAAGTTTTTTTAATCTATTTCGTTTTTTAAGCCGCGAAGGCCGCAAATTTTTAACAAGGAAATTTTAGTTGCTAGGACTAAACCCAATAATTGCTCCATTGTTACATGTCTTCACTGCTCCATTGATAAATTGTCACATTACTCTATTGCTCCATTATTATTGTTTATCTACCGACGAATTAGTTTCCGCTTCTTTTTCTTTAATGATCTCAAGTTCTTTTTGAGCATCTTCTGCAACATCCGGGTAGGCTTCAGCGTAATTGCTAACAATAGATTCTAAGATGTAATTGGCTTGGAATGCATCATCTAAGGCATAATAATTTTTGGCCATGATGACTAAAGCTTTTACACCAAATTCTCTAAACCTAGAGTACTTTTTAGCCAACTCATTTTGAATAATGTCATTAGAGGCTTGATGCTTACCATCTTTATTTAGAAAATACGCTTTGTAGTACAAGGCTTCTGCCATTTGTTGGCCCTCTGAAATGGTTTCTACATTTTCGTAAGCCGATTTAGCCAACTCCATATTTTCAGTTTGCACTGCAGCACGTGCCGTAAATATATAAGCATCACTCTTAACGTTTTCGTCGATTTGCGGAATAGTTAAAACGATATTGGCATAGTCGATAGCTTCTTGATATTTTTCTAATTCGTAATTAGCCTTCATCAGGTTGGATTGCGCAAAGGTTTTGTTTTCTGTAAAACTGGCTTCCGTCTCCAAATTTGTTAAGTAAGTTATAGCCCTTTCAAAGTCCTTTTGCTCAAGGTGGTAGCGTGATAATTTAAGCAGGGATTCTTCTAAAAACTCAGATTTTGAAGCGTCTACGACAAAGGCATAATGCGGAATACTTTCTTCGATTTGGCCGGCGTTATCATACAATTGTGCTAAATAAAAATGAGACTTTAAAGCATGAACACCATTTGGAAATTGCTTTAAATAATTTTCAAACCCTCTGATAGCTGCACTCGAATTATTTTCAATAAACTTGTTTTCAGCAGCTTCATAAGCGGTATTTTCAATTTCTGACTCTGTGATGTTTACAAAATCCAGATTTCTAACCCATGTTGCATATTCGTCTGTTTTTTGTTGGTCTATATAAATTAATTTGACGGTTTGTACGGCTTGTTTCGCTTCTTCTGTGGCAGGATAATTGGCCACTAAATTTTTAAGTGTTTTTAGCGCACTGTCATACTGATTGGTGTTGTAATAGGTAAGTCCGATTTTAGACAAGGTTTTGGGGACAAATGGACTTTTAGGTCTGGCATTCATCAAGCTTTGGTAAGCTTGAAGCCCTTTGGATGTTTTGTTTTCTGCAATATAAGTATTACCCAATTGGTAATAGGCATCATCTAAGTAAACCGAGGATTTGTAGGAGGAAACATAGTTTTCCAGCTCAGAAATTTTGGTATCGTTTTTGCCTACATAGCCATAACTTACGGCTTTTTGGTATGCAACATAGTCTTTAGAATAGCCAGGCATGTTTAAAGCTTTGTTGTACTCTTCCATGGCATTCCAATAGTCGTTTGTCACATAATAGGTATCGCCAAGCCTGACGTGCGCATCAAATTTTTTGTCTTTGCTGGTTATTTTGGTTGCTGCCGACTTAAAGTGAGACTTGGCTTGTTCGTAGGCTTTGGTTTTAAAATAAGCATAGCCAATATCATAATCTATGTTTTGGTATTCTTCCGTATTTTTTGCAGCAGACATTCCTTTGAATGTCTTGAAGCCGAATAAAGCGTCTTCGTATTTTCCTAAATTAAATTGAGCTTCGGCTTTCCAGTAAGTGGCTTTCGCTATGATATTTCTGTCTAAAGGTTTAGACAAGCTTTCGTCAAAAAATTTTATGGCATTCACATAATCGAAGGCTTCAAAAAATTCGACAGCATAAAAGTAATTTGCTTTTTGCCAAATCACTTTTTCCTCGTAATTATTACTTTTGGCTAAAAGGTCTATCGCTTCCTTGAAGTTTTGAGAAGTTAAAAAAGAATCTATTAACAAGCTTTTTATAGTCGAAGCTTCTTTGCTTTTCGGATAGGTTTCGATAAATCTGGTAAGAACCATGGGAACGCTTTCATAACTATTACCAATATCGTAACTTAATTTGGCGTAGTTTAAAAATGCATCCTTCTGAATGGTCTTGTCAAAATTCATTTCCGTGGCATTTTTAAAGGCATTAAGCGCTTGAGGTTTTTTGCCGGTCTTTATGTAAGATTGCGCTAAATGGTAATAGGCATTTTGAGCAACTGCATTTTCGCCATCGATGATTTTATTGAATTCTGAAATGGCATTTTCAAAATCGTTTTGTTTATAATAGGCATAGCCTAATTGGTAGTAGTCCGTATTGTTCCATTTACCCCTGTTTCCTTCATAATTTTGAAGGTAGGGTATGGCTTTATCGTATTGTTTGAGGTTGAAATAACTTTCACCAATGATTTTGTTGAGTTGGGATTGTTCAAGTCTGTTGGATTGTTCAAGTTTTTGAAGACCCAGTTCAATCGCTTTTTCAAAATTGCCAAGCTTAAAGTTCATGTCGCTCATAAAATAAGACAACTCCCTGTTAGAACCCTGTTGTTGAACTTCTTCAAAATTGGCTGTTGCTTCTTCGTAACGATCTTCAGTATATGCCATATAGCCAATGTAGTACTTGGCATCAGCGCCGTATTTGGCAGATGTTCTTAATTTTTCAAGATAGCGCTTCGCACCATCGAAATTTTTAGTTTTATACAATGTGTAGCCATACTGAAATTGAAATTTTTCCAATTCTGCAAATGTAAAACCAGAAGTATTCACCTGCTTGAACCACTTTTTTGCTTCTTTATAATCTCCAGAATTGTAGTGGTATTCTGCCACGTCTAGATATGCGTTATTTTGTTTAGGACTTGTAGGGTAATTTTTTACAAAATCTTCAACCTTTTGTTGTGCATTGGGTTCGTTTAACCTTACCGCGGTATTGGCCAAATAGTAAGCCGCGTTTGTCTCTATGGTTTTGTTGTCACTGTACTTAATGTTTTGGAATAGGGCTCTAGCAGCTTTATATTGATTGCTTTTATACAGCTTAACCGCTTGCTGATACGTCGCCAAATCCGATTGGTATCCTAAAGATTGCTGAGCATGAGTAGTATAAAACACAAAACAGGAACAAATAATAAGTAGATACTTCATAAAAAAACTATTTAGAATCGTATTTTAAAAACGAATGTAATGAAGATTAAGTATAGTTTTAGATTCCTCAGTCGGTTTTTTCTTTTAAAATTACTTTAAGCAGCTTATTTTCATCGGATATTGGTAGAAACTTCAATTCAAATCCGTCTTTGTCAAAAAGTAATTCTTTGCTTAATCCGTTGGGGTCGATTTCAAAATACCCATCAGCATCTGTTAGGGTATAAATATCAGAGCTGTTTACTAAGACCTTTACATTTTCTAAAGGAAAATTATTGTTATCAAATACATTTCCTCTAACAATAGAATCTTTTTGGCAAGATGCACTTAGAAGAATGATGATGATAAAATAGAACGCTTTCATAAGGGTTTGATGATTTTATTTTTACGGGTTTGTGGGAGCATGTCCTGCACATTTTTTTTGATGATGGAAATCAGTTGATCTTTCAGTTTTCTCTTTACAAAATATTTATGCGTTGCAAATCCAATAGTTCTTGCTGGTGGCGATTTTGTAAATGGTTTTATGGTTTCTCCATCCGATAGCACAAGGCTATTTATGGCCAATTGCGGAATAAGGGTTAGTCCTTTTCGGATTTTTGTAATTTTAATCAAACTATCCATCGAACCTGATTGAAAGTCGAATGTGTTTTTTGTTTTAGAATGCATCAAAGATTTTTCGCAAATCTTGAGGACTTGTGTACGCAGGCAATGGCCTTCTTCAAGCAGGCACAATTTATCGTAATCCAAATCTTTTAATGAGGCCTCAAACGAAGAAATGTTCCCTGTACAGTCGTAAACTAAAAAAGGTTCGTTGTAAATTTCGGTTTCTACAAGTTCTTTATCTTCCAAGGGCAGTGCTAAAATACCAACATCAATCGTTCTGTTTTTTAGGCCATTCCGAATTTCAGAAGTTGTCATTTCACGGATTTTCACCGCAACATGTGGAATTTTCTTTTCAAAATCTTTATATACTAAAGGTAGTAGGTATGGCGCAATGGTTGGTATAATTCCAATTTTTATCTCGCCTTCTAGTTTGCCTTTCAGGTCTGAAACCACATTTTTCAAGGCATCGATTTCATATTTTGCCTTCCGCATATGTTCGACAATTACTTTGCCCTCTTTTGTGATGGTAACAGGTTTTGTTTTTTGGTTAAATATCCGAAGGTCTATCTCATTTTCAAGTTTTCCAATCATTGTACTTAGTGTCGATTGGGTAACGAAACATTTTTCTGCAGCCAATTGAAAATTTTTCAAATCTACAACCGCCAATACATACTCTATCTGTTGAATATTCATAATTACAAAGGTAATATATTATCTATAGATTAGATGTTAATATAGATAATATAGTTTTTGTAAATGATAACGTTATCGTAATTTTGTTTAACTCAAAAATTAAATAATATGAAATATAAATTATTACTCCTGTTTTTAGGATTTTTTATCCTGAGTTGTAGTGAAAAGAGCAATGATAGCTTTGCAGAGAACAGCGAAGCCAAAGGCGAATGTCCTTTTGGATTTGGAAGCACAGGTTCTTCAGGTTCTGTAGTAGCGAATGAAGGACCTACTAACAAATTTTTCTGGCCTAACAGCCTGGATCTAGATGTGTTAAGACAAAACTCTCAGAAGTCTAATCCGCTTGGTGAGGACTTTAATTACCGCGAAGAATTTTCTAAGTTAGATTATTTTGAACTTAAAAAAGACATCGAAGCAGCATTAACCGATTCTCAAGACTGGTGGCCTGCAGACTTTGGCAATTATGGCGGATTGTTTATCAGAATGGCATGGCACAGTGCAGGAACTTATCGTACAGGCGATGGCCGTGGCGGTTCCAGAGCTGGGCAGCAGCGTTTTGCACCTTTAAACTCATGGCCGGACAACGCTAACCTAGATAAGGCAAGACGTTTATTATGGCCTGTAAAACAAAAATACGGTCAAAAGATTTCTTGGGCAGATTTAATGATACTAGCAGGAAATGTTGCATTCGAATCTATGGGCTTTGAAACCATCGGATTCTCTGCCGGTCGTGAAGACGTTTGGGAACCGGAAAGCGATGTGTATTGGGGAGCAGAAACAGAATTTTTAGCAAACGATAAGCGTTACAGCAAAGACGGAGATTTAGAGATGCCTCTAGCTGCAGTACAAATGGGTTTAATTTATGTGAATCCTGAAGGGCCAAACGGCAACCCAGACCCTGTATTAGCGGCCAAAGATATCAGAGAAACATTTGGAAGAATGGGAATGAATGACGAAGAAACAGTGGCTTTAATCGCTGGTGGACATACTCTTGGAAAAACACATGGTAAAGCACCGGGCTCGCACATGGGAAAAAGTCCTGAAGGCGCACCAATCGAAGAACAAGGATTTGGCTGGTCTAGCGACTACAAAAGTGGTAAAGGACCGGATGCCATTACTTCCGGATTGGAAGTAACTTGGACATTAACACCAACACAGTGGAATCACGGATACTTTAAAAGTTTGTTCGAAAACGAATGGAAACTGGTAAAAAGTCCAGCGGGAGCACATCAGTTTGAAGCTGTAAATCCTAAAAAAATGTACCCGGATGCATTTGATGAAAGTAAAGAAGTGAAGCCTACCATGTTGGTTACGGATTTATCTATGATTAAAGACCCTAAGTACAGAGAAATCTCTAAGCGTTTTTATGAAAACCCTGAAGAATTTGATGACGCTTTTGCTAAAGCATGGTTTAAATTAACACACAGAGATATGGGGCCAAAATCTACTTATCTAGGACCTGAAGTGCCGGAAAACGATTTCTTATGGCAAGACCCTATTCCGGAAGCAGATTATCAGCTTGTAAACGCCAATGATATTAAAAAGTTGAAAGCAGAAATCTTAGAATCTGGTTTAACAACTGGTCAACTGGTAAGCACAGCATGGGCTTCTGCAGCAACCTTCAGAGATTCTGACAGAAAAGGTGGTGCAAATGGAGGAAGAATAAGATTAGAGCCTCAGGCAAGCTGGGATTCAAATAACCCAGAAGTCTTGAAAAAAGTACTAGATGTTTATGAAGGTATTCAAACCAGATTTAATTCTAATTCAAGCAGAAAAATATCTATTGCAGACTTAGTGGTATTGGGTGGTAATGCAGCGATAGAAGATGCTGCAAAAAAAGCAGGCTACGATGTGAGTGTGCCATTTAACCCGGGAAGAACAGATGCATCTCAAGAGCAAACCGATAAGGCAAGTATAGCTTTATTAGAGCCAATGGCAGATGGCTTTAGAAATTACCAAAAAACAGATTACACCTTATCTCCGGAACAACTGCTTGTAGACAAAGCGCAGCTTTTAACACTTACACCACCAGAGATGACAGTATTAGTTGGTGGAATGAGAGCTTTAAATGCTAATTTTGATGGTTCTGATAAAGGTATTTTAACCGATACACCGGGACAGTTGAATAACAACTTCTTTAGAAATCTGTTAAGCATGGATTACGAGTGGAAACCAACATCAGAAATGCGTAAGGAGTTTATAGGGTACGAGAGAGGAACAGAAAATCAAAAATGGACTGCTTCTCGTGTAGACTTAATTTTTGGGTCAAACTCAGAGTTAAGAGCCATTGCTGAAGTTTATGCGTCTGAGGATTACAAGCAACAATTTGTTGATGATTTTGTTGAGGCATGGACAAAAGTTATGAATTTAGACCGATTTGATATCAGATACAATCAATAGGTTACATTTAAACTCTTAGTTTTTTAAAATACTTAAACCTGCAGGTTCGACTTGCAGGTTTTTTGTTGTTCTTAAAAAATCAGTATTAAGCGAAGTCAGAATAAATAAGCATTAGCAGTTGAGTATCCGCTTTGGATGTTCACTGCTTTTTTCTTTTCATTAAAAGGATGGATTTATAAAAAAGGAATAATTATTGCTATGATTATAATTCTAAAATGTGATTTATGAGGTATGTAGTTTTAGTCTTTTCTTTATTTGTTGGTTTCAATCTTCAAGCACAATTATTAAGCAGTAAAAATTCATTCACAAGAGCAGACACTTTAAGAGGTAGTTTACGTCCTGAGCGAACCGCCTTTGATATGCTCAAATACGATTTAAATATCGAAATTAACCCAGAAGAAAAATTTATTCATGGGTACAACAAAATTAATTTTGAAGTTCTAGAGCGCCAAAGCACAATGCAACTGGATTTGTTTGAAAACATGCAAATCGATTCGATTGTTTTTGAAGGGAAACAGCTCAAATACAAAAGAGAGCACAATGCTGTGTTTATAGATTTTGGCTTCGAACTCATGAAAGGTACAGAAAAGCAACTTCAGTTTTACTACCGCGGTCATCCAATTGAAGCGAAAAATGCCCCATGGGACGGAGGATTTGTATTTAAAAAAGATAAAAACGGAAAACATTGGATTGCTGTTGCTGTTCAAGGCACAGGGGCCAGTTTATGGTACCCGAACAAAGACCACCAAAGCGATGAGCCGGATTCGGCAGTAATACGTTTATCGGTCCCAAAAGATTTAATGGCTGTTTCTAATGGTAAGTTAATCCAAACCCACAAGAAAAATAAAGATTACACCACTTACGGATGGAAAGTGTCTTATCCTATAAATAATTACAACATAACTTTAAATATTGGAGATTATGTCAACTTTTCCGACGAATATCAGGACTTAAGGTTAGAGTATTGGGTGTTATCCTACAACCTTGATAAGGCCAAAGCCCAATTTGAGCAAGTTAAACCTATGATGGCTTGTTTTTATGAAAAATTTGGTGAATATCCGTTTGTAAAAGATAATTTTAAATTAGTAGAAACACCTTACTTAGGCATGGAGCACCAAAGTGCCGTTGCCTATGGCAATCAGTACATGAATGGCTATTTAGGAACCGATTTATCTGGTACAGGCATAGGAACAAGATTCGATTTTATTATCATTCATGAATCCGGTCACGAATGGTTTGGGAATAGCATTTCTGCAAAAGATAACGCCGACTTGTGGATACATGAAGCTTTTACCACTTATACCGAAGCTGTTTTTGTAGAATGCGAATACGGCAAAGAAGATGCGCTAGACTATATTTATGGACAACGTGGAAAAATCAAAAATGATGTGCCCATACAAGGGCCTTATGGGGTGAATAAAGAAGGTTCATCCGACATGTATTTTAAAGGTGCCAACATCATTAACACCCTGCGAACCCTTGTAGATAACGATGAGTTATGGTGGAGAACGCTGAAGGATTTTCATTCAAAATTCAAATACAAAACCACTGATACCGATGAAGTTGTAGCGTTTTTCAGCAAAGCTTTAGACAAGGATTTAACTGCTTTTTTTGATCAGTATTTAAACTACGCAGAAATCCCTAAATTAGTTTTCAGAAATTCGACAAACGGCTATCAGTACAAATGGATAGCAGATGTTGAAGACTTTGATATGCCTATTAAAGTAAGAATTGACAGCCAAGAGCAATGGCTTTTTCCAAATACCTCAGATTGGAAAGAGATTCAGTTAAAAAGCGAAGACAAATTTGACTTTGATAACAGGCTTTTCCTTGTAGATGTTATAGTCGAATAGTGGTGTTGAATAAAAGAGTATAAACTTACCCAATAAAGCTTAGGCTTTTTGGGACATCACTGTTTTTTGTCGATTAACTTTTCCGGATTCAGTTTCTTCAAACTTTTCCAGCATATAGATATGCTTTGGCTTTTCAAACTTTTCGAGTCCAGGCAAATTGTCGATGGCGTGCTTTAAATCGTTTTTTAATTTTTCAGAATAAGGCAGTTCTACAAAAAGAACCACTTTATCCCCAAGGGCATCATCTTCTATGGAACTGATAAAAAATCGACTAGTAATAAGTCGTTGTAGTTTTTTTTCAACTTCTTCAGGATGAATTTTTACACCACCTGTATTTATCACATTGTCATACCTGCCCTTCCAATAAAATTTCTTATAGGTTTCTATTTCGACAATATCGTTTGTAACAAGTGTTTCGTTTAAGATTTTAGGCGCTTTGATGATTAGTCGATTGTTTTCATCAGCACTAACGGTAACATTTGGTAAGGTCTTAAAGGGTTTGTTGTCTGTGCTCCCGGATTTTCTATTGTTTACTTTACGCGTAGCAATATGAGAAATGGTTTCCGTCATCCCAAAGGTTTCATAAATGACTGTCGGTATGCCTTGAACCATCATTTTTAAGTTTTCAGAAACACGGCCGCCTCCAACAATTAATTTTTTAATTAAGTGTAGTCTGTTTAATGAATTATCAAGTTGAAACGGCGTCATGGCACAAAAATCGTAAGTCTGGTACAATCTGTCTAAGGGATTAGATTTAGGTTCTACCAAATCTAAATGCCAACCTAAAGTCATTGCGCGCACCAACATCATCATTCCACCAATCTGCTTAGCCGGTATGCAAAGTAAGGCTGTGGTTTTTTCGTTAACTTTCAGGTGTTTGCCCGTGGATAGCGCAGAGTTAATCATTTTTTCTTTGTCGATAAAAATAATCTTAGGATCTCCCGTGGACCCGGAAGTTCTGATCTTTATGTCGACGTAGTTTTCGTTAAGCCAATCCATAAGAAAATTACCTATCCGCTCTTCATAAGGTTCACCTTCTTTAATGAAACTGTAAGCCACATCAAATAAATCTTTTGCTGAGTAGTGTGTTCCATTCAGTTTAAAGTCGGGGTGTACTTCGTAACTTTCTTTTTTCATTTGGATAGAAATTTTATTTAAACGAAACATCTACTTATTAGTAGAATGTTTCAATTAAAACGGGCGTTCAAAAAAAAATTAAATTAAATATAAGGGTAAAAATATCAAATTTATACTAATTAATAGCCTGAGCTTATGTAAATCCCTTGTTAATTAAACTTAGCCTTGCGTTTCGATTTGTGGAGGTACAACCTTTCCGAATAATCGCTCTTTCCAGTTATTCCATTTATATTTTCTAGCCAGAAAGAATATTAAAATAGGATAAACAATAAACACAGGAATATAAATATTGCCTAATACGGATGGTTCACCAAGATAAGTAAATACAGAATAAGTTTTAAAAGCTGTCCAGTCTGCAGTGACCAATAGTGCTGTAAGCAAGTTGTTTGCAGCATGAAATCCGATAGCAAGCTCCATGCCTTCGTCCATCAAAGTCATTATGCCGAAGAAAAACCCCGTTCCAATATATACGATTAATGCCTGATAACCCAACTTCGCAACTTCCGGGTTCGCGATATGTAAAAGTCCAAAAATAACTGACGATAATATCAATGCTACAGCTTTACTTTTAAAAACACTACCCAAACCTTGCATAAAATAACCTCTAAATAATAGCTCCTCGAAGGTGGTTTGTATCGGAACCATGACTATACCGATAAGTGCAAGAATGATAAACTTATCAAATTTAAAGCTTAACAAATAGTCATTAGGATTTAGCCAATAATCCAGTAAAGTAGAAATTAAAATAACAATACTTATTAAAGATGCTCCAAAAAAGACTCTTTTCCAATCCAGATTAGCTCTGGTAGTTAAGATGTCCTTAAAATCTAAATTGTGGAAAAACTTGACAACAATAAAGATGGCGCCAAAGCCAAAAGCAAAGCCTAAAAGCAACAAAAAGAAATTGAGGTTAGACTCTAGCGTATTCATTATCACATCTACATCAGCTACTTTTAGCAAAGCTTCATTTAGCGAATAGCCTTCATTGGCTAATTTGGACAAAACCACCCCAATTTGAATGGTAGCGCCAAGTTGCCAAATGAAAAATATAAATAAAAAACCCAAGAGGTACCTCCACCAGTTGGTATAGCCGTTAAACGCTTGTTGTATATATCCTTTCATTTAATTGTTTTTATTCGTTAGTTATTGGTTTAATCTTTTTTTTCTGTACTTTTTACTTATTATCCATTATGGAGCATCTCTTCAATACTAGCCCATTTTTTATTTAGGTTAAGATGTAAGCGTTCTCCAACTATTTCCAAGGGACTTTCAATATTATTGGTAAATAATCCGCCAGTCCCCAAACCTTGCGGCATACTTAAGCCTAAGTCGTATGTAAATTGTGCAATCGCATTTAGGCCTACATTACTCTCTAGTGCGCTGGTTATCCAATACCCAATATTGTATTTATCTGCCAGTTGCATCCAGTGTTTTGAATTCTCAAATCCGCCGACTAAAGTTGGTTTCAAAATAATGTATTGTGGTCTTATGGTTTGTAAGCACTTTTCGCGTTTTGTTACATCTGTAAGACCAATTAATTCTTCGTCTAAAGCAATTGGGAGCGGTGTTTGTTTGCAAAGTGTGGCCATTTCCTCCCATTGCCCCTGTTTAATGGGCTGCTCAATGCTGTGTAAATCAAATTCGCTAAGTTGTCTTAGTTTTTCTAAGGCTGTAGAAGGCGAAAAGGCGCCATTTGCATCTACTCGCAGCTCGATGTCTTTTGAAGAAAATTCTTTTCTAATAAATTGTAAGAGCTCTAATTCTTCATCAAAGTTGATTGCACCTATTTTGAGTTTTACACAACTGAAGCCTTGTTCGATTTTTTCTTTAATCTGAGATTTCATATAGGCTTTTTCACCCATCCAAATTAGGCCATTTATTTTAATGCCATCATTTCCTCGAGTAAAATCGCTAGGAAACAATTCATAACCATTCTGAGACTCAAGCGATAAAAATGCCATCTCCAAACCAATTTGTATAGAAGGAAAGGCTTGAGTGGCCTGTAGCAGCTTACTCAAACCAAGATGAATATTTTCACAGACCCAGTATAATTTGTCTTCATATTCCGGAACATCGTCAAAACTTAGGCCTTTAAAAACGCCACACTCTCCAATTCCAATGCTATGTTCGGTTTTTATAATTAAAAAGTATGTTTTTTTTTGTCTTAAAACGCCTCTCGAGGTTCCGCTAGGCGTTTTAAAATTAAGTAAATAAGATTTGAAGTAAGCTTTCATTCATCATGATTTCGAGGCGAAAAATAAACAATACGCTCAGGAAATAGGTTGGAGTTAACTTCAATTTTGTATTTTAGAAGATTAATTATTAGAACACGAATTAGCTAATAAAAAGAACACATACCAAATTTTAAACTCACATATTTTGGAACAAAAACGACTTTTTCTTCTAGACGCTTACGCTTTAATTTTTAGAGGTTACTATGCTTTGATCAAAAATCCAAGAATAAATTCTAAAGGCCAGGATACGTCTGCTATTTTAGGGTTTACCAATTCTTTGTTTGATGTAATTAAGCGCGAAAACCCTGACCATTTAGCCGTCTGTTTTGATAAAGATGGCAGTGCTGAGCGGACAGAATTATTTGAAGATTATAAAGCAAATAGAGATGAAACACCGGATGTGATTAGGCAGTCTATACCTATCATTAAAGATATCTTGAAAGCCATGCATATTCCTGTGGTAGAATTGTCCGGTTTAGAAGCAGACGACATCATCGGAACCTTGGCTAAACAAGCCGAGAAGGAGAACTATAAGGTTTTTATGGTTACTCCTGATAAAGATTTTGGTCAGCTCGTAAGCGAAAATATTTTTATGTACCGCCCGGCGCGGATGGGAAATGCAATTGAAATTTGGGGAATTCCTGAAGTGCAGAAGCGCTTTGGTGTAGAACGGCCGGAACAAGTGATTGACTATTTAGGTATGATGGGTGATGCGTCCGATAATATTCCGGGACTGCCTGGAGTAGGCGATAAAACGGCTAAAAAGTTTATCAAGCAATTCGGGAGTTTAGAGGGTTTACTTGAGAATATAGACCAGCTAAAAGGTAAGATGAAGGAAAAGGTAGAAGCCCATGCCGAGCAAGGCCTAATGTCTAAAAAGTTGGCTACCATTATTACCGATTGTGATGTGCAATTTGACGCAGAAGATTATGAACTCAGCAAACCAGATGTTGAAAAAGTGATAGACATTTTTAAAGATCTTGAGTTTAGAAGGCTTACCGACCAGTTTCTTAAAATGTTTAATGAAGGCGCAGAGGAAAAGACTGAAACATCTTCTGCCACGCCAGAGGTAAAGCAAACACCAGGTGCTGGACAGTATTCCCTATTTGGAAACGACCTGTCCAAAAAAGATATCAAAGCTGAAGATTTTCAAGGTTATAAATCGCTGAAAACTACCGATCATCACTACCAATATGCAGATACGACAACTTCAATCCAGTTATTGGTCAAGAAAATGCTCTCTCAGCCTTCGGTTTGCTTTGATACAGAAACCACAAGTCTTAATACACTCGACGCGAAGTTGGTTGGAATTGCCTTTTCGTGGCAAAGCCATACCGGTTTTTATGTCCCTTTTCCAGAAGACGAGGTAGAGGTAAAACAAAGGTTAGAATTGCTCAAACCTTTCTTTGAAAGTGATGCCATCGAGAAAGTAGGGCAGAATTTAAAATACGATATCAAAGTGCTGAAACAACATGGGGTTTCTGTAAAAGGTAAATTGTTCGATACTATGCTGGCGCATTACATCATCAACCCGGATATGCGTCATAATATGGATGTGCTGGCAGAAACTTACCTTAATTATTCGCCTAAATCTATTGAGGAGCTCATTGGTAAAAAAGGCAAAAACCAAGGCAATATGCGTGATGTGGAGCTTGATAAGATTACCGAATATGCCGTTGAAGATGCAGACATCACTTTACAGCTTAAACAATTTTTTGAAGAAGAATTAAAACAGGCCCATAACGAACCCTTGTTTGAAACCCTGGAAATTCCTTTGGTCCGGGTTTTAGCAGACATGGAAACGGAAGGCATCAATCTGGATGCTGAGGTGTTGAAAGACATTTCTAAATCTTTGGATAAAGACATTGCAGAGCTAGAAAAAAGCATATATGAGCAAGCCGGCGAAGAATTTAATATTGGGTCGCCAAAACAACTTGGAGAGATTTTATTTGGGAAGCTTCAAATTGCTAAAAAACCGAAGAAAACCAAGTCCGGCCAATATTCTACAGCAGAGGACGTACTGTCTTTTCATGCTAAAGAGCATAAAATTGCACAAAATGTTCTGGATTGGCGTGGTTTAACCAAACTCCAAAATACCTATGTGGATGCCTTGCCAAAGCAAATCCAAAAGAAAACAGGACGTATACATACAGAGTTTATGCAGACTGTTGCCGCAACGGGACGACTGAGTTCTACAAATCCAAATTTACAGAATATCCCTATCCGAACCGAAAGGGGAAGACAAGTACGAACAGCATTTGTGCCCAGAGATAAAGATCATGTTCTTATTGCTGCGGATTATTCTCAAATCGAACTACGCATCATTGCTGCTTTAAGTCAGGAAGAAACCATGATAAAAGCCTTTCAAAATGGGGAAGATATTCATGCCTCGACGGCTGCCAAAATATTCGATATTGCTCTGGATGATGTGACTCGCGAACAGCGTAGTCAGGCCAAAACAGTGAATTTTGGAATTATCTATGGCGTGTCTGCATTTGGGTTGAGCAATCAAACCAACCTGACGAGATCTGAATCTAAAGAACTTATCGAAACCTATTATAAAACGTATCCCAAGCTGCGTTCTTACATCGATGCGCAGATAGAATTTGCTCGCGAAAACGAGTACGTCAAAACCGTTATGGGTCGTCGTCGCTACTTAAAAGATATCAATGCCAGTAACGGCATGGTGCGTAGTGGTGCAGAGCGAAATGCTGTGAACGCGCCGATACAGGGAAGTGCTGCAGATATCATCAAGTTGGCCATGATAAACATTCATAAAAAGTTAGTAGACGGCAATTATAAATCTAAAATGCTGTTACAGATTCATGACGAATTGATTTTTGACGTGCATAAAACTGAACTTGAGGAATTAAAAACATTGATAAAAACGGAGATGGAAAGTGCTTA
>CAYNCI010000037.1:29901-39224 GCA_964396065.1 uncultured Mesohalobacter sp.
ATATTCTAAATATCCAATATTTCGAAAATCTATACTACGATCCTGTGGAGGATGACTACGCCTATGATTTTGAGATTTGTTTATTTGGTTGCACGAGTTTTCACGCTGAATTTAGCAATTCCACTAATCAAAATTTTGATATAACTAACCAATATCTTGATCCTTTACCACCAAATAATAATGATCCATGTGATCCGCAACATCAAGCTGATACGGATTTATTTATAAATAATTTTTTAAAAGATCCAGTTTCACAGGCGTGGCATACTACATTTACCTTTAATTACTTAGGAGACTCAAATACACCCTCTTTTTCGAATATTCAGCTTACTAATCCTAACGGAGATACTGCAACCTTTAATGAATTTATTATCCTCGATGTAGACGAATTTGAAAGTAACACATTCGCTATCTATCCTAACCCTTCTCAAGATGTTATTTTTATCAAGTCGGATATACAAGATTTCAAGTTGGTTGAGATATATGATTTACAAGGGAAGCAATTACTTAAAAAAGAGTATTCAAATCAAAACAGCATTGCTGTAAGACAACTTGAAAAAGGGGTTTACATTCTTCAACTAACAAATGCTCAAGGCCAAAAAATTAGTCGAAAGTTTATTAAAAATTAAGTCTTCTTCCATTTCTTAAAAATGATAAATATGATGAGGAGGATTGATATACCTAATACATATCTAATCAAATTATCTGAAGACTCTACTACAGGAGCGTCATCTCCATAGAGCACAAATCCAGCCCAGTAGTAGGGATGTTTTAGTTTTTCAATTGTCGTGTTATTTAAGTAGTCAATTTTTGCTTTTTGTAAGGCTGAAGATTTGGTTTCTCCGTCTTTGAGGTATTCGTAAAAAGCAATCATAATTTCACTCGTAGTTTCGTCCGGAACTTCCCAAAGACTGGCTATGGTGGCTGTTGTTCCGGCATAATTAAAGGCCCTCTGAAGCGAAGCCATGCTAGAGGTCCCGTCTTCCTTTCCAATTCCCGTATTACAGGCGCTTAGAACTGCTAAATCTGCTGGAATTTTTAATGCATAGAGTTCTTCCAAATACAGTTTTTCATCGTTTGCAAAGTTGAAATGGCTAAAGCTTGGATCTTCTTCATCTACTGAGGCGTGCATGGCGAGGTGTAAAATATTGCCTTTGGTTTTGTTTTCAATAAAATTGATTTTGGTTGCTTTTTCTCCAATAAAAGATTCCGAAGGGAATAAGTTCTCCAGCCATTTGGCTTCTTTTTGAGCGCCTTCAAGAAAAACAGGTTCACTTCTAGTTACCAGTTGGGTAGACTCTGAAGCGTACTCCGGGGCAAATATGGTCGATTTTGGCTCCGCTTGTTTATTAGCGCTATCGGGAATACGCACAAACCTTAAGTGCGATGAATAATGGATTGCTTTTTCTTTAATGAGATAATCTGAATTATAACTCAAGGTTTCGAAAGGTAAATTGTAAATTGGTGTATCGGGAACCACGATTATAGATTCAAAATTGAAAGCTGATTCTGGTAACAGCAATGCGGTTAATTCAGGATTTACCTCCATAGAACTGCCGGATTTTTCTAATAGCTTTAAATGTGACTTTACCAAGTCTTTTTGTGCAGATTTCCAATGTCTAAAGTCAAATAAAATATCGTTTTTGCTAATCGAAATTATGACAAATTGGTCATAAAAAAATAAATACTTAAGAACTATTTCATTGGAGTTTAATTGATTTTGAAACTCAGTAACTCTAAAGTTATTTTGGGTGTAGTTTGCTAGAATTGGATAATCTTCAGCTATTACGCTATGTAAATTGCTAAGTTCAATTTGTAAAGAATCTTCTCGTTTTGAAAGTCGTTCTTTTTTGGCAGCAACAATTTGTTTTCTGAGATTGTATTCAATATTTTCTAAAGAATCAATTAATGGAAATTGAACAATATTTCGACTTTGGCTGAACTTTCTCCACGCAAAGGCGTTGTTAATATTTTCAATATTGGTTACAAAAGCCTTTTTATCGTCAAACTCCTCTTTGTTTAAGTATAGTTTGTTATTCAAAATCTTGTAAAACAGTTGCTTGTTTCCTATGCTTAGGTCTAAATTTTTATGGCCTTCCAAAAACTCATTGTAAGCGATATTATTTATAAAATTAGAATATGCAATGGCCTTTTCTTCTTCTGTAAATTTATCCATCAGCTTATAACTCATGTATTCCAATTGCTTAGCATCGTTTATGTATTGGTATCTGGAAGCATAATTGCTAAAGTCTGATTTTAAGCTGTCAGTTGAATTATGCATAAATTTGATGGCCTTCGTGTAGTAGTAAAGTGTTGAATCTAAATTTTTATTTTGCGCATAGATATCTCCTTTAAAAACATAGGTTTCTTCGATGTTGAATGTATTGGGCTCAAAATGATTTAAGATGCTATCAATTTGAGCTAAAGCTAAATCTGTTTTACCCAGTTGATTCAAAACATTGGCTCTAAAACGTAAAAATTCTGTCACATTTCGTTTAGGTTCTTGTGATTTTTCACTTAAACTGATGGCCTTTTCTATGTAATCCAAGGATTTAGAATAATCCTCTAATTCTTTATAAAAATCACTTACATAATAGAGGGCGCCAACAAAGAGAGAAAGATTAGAAATCTGCGTTCGGTTTTGAGGATTTTGAAGCGTTTCTGTTGTTGTATAAATGGAGTCTAATTGAGATAGATTATAGTCAATACGCGCTTTAAAATCATCTTTTTTGTTTAAGTATTCTTCAAGATTTTCATCTTTTAGGTAGAGTGCCTGGTCATAATTTAATAGTAAATCCGTTCTATAGTATCTTATCCAGGCATAGCGTTGAGATTCTATGGTTTCATTGGTAATCGATTCTGCAATTTTTTTAATTTTTTCAACCTCAATTTTGGCTTTGTCATAAAATCCTAGAGCAGAGTAAATTCTAAATTTTCGTTGGTATAACCAAGCATGCCTTCCTGGTCTTATAAAATCTGTAGTATTGATAAATTCTTCTGCTTGAAGTGCAATGGAGAGCGCTTTTTTGTAGCGACGAAGACTATAATACCTGGTCATTAAATCATATAAAATACCATAATTTGTATTTACTATGGCTCTGTCTTTTTCTTTTGGAATGTATTTTAAAGCCTCTTCAAAACCAACTATCGACCCATAAAAATTGTTGAAACGGTTGTTGGCATAACCAATATAAGCCGTAATCCTGGCCATAGTGATGCTGTCTTGAGCATTTTTCAACTCAAATTTTTCAGCATAATGGCTGAGGTCTATGATTTTTTGGTATTCCTTTGCTCTGTAATGCACGGCTTGTAACGCATAAATACTATCTAGTTCAGTTTTTGAGTTATCCTGCGCAATTCCTTTAAAAAATGGATAAAAAAGTAACAGGAAAAAAAGATAAAGTTTTAGTTTCATAGTAGGTTATGCTCAAAATAAGAATTCTAAATTAAAACTAATTACTTGTAAATCAAAATAATTACTACATTTTGTAGAACACTATTGAAAACTAAACCAAAAAAAACAGCCTAAAATTAATTAGGCTGCCTTCTACATCCCATCTGTTATCATTCTAGGATGAAGAATTGAGATATATTTTATTTACATTTAAAAGGCGATTCTGTTTGTGGTGAGAGCATACCGATAATTGATTCTAAACCAGAATAGGCCGTGCCGGCATCACCAAACATTCCAAATACTATTTCCTTATAAACCTGACAAGCCAGTATTTGCAGCTCTTTTTTTACTTTTTCGTTTAGACCAGACGCATCCATTACAATGATGGTTTGGGTTACAATGCCGTATATTTTTGCCAGAGTCACACCATATTTTGCTACTATAGCCAATGAAACACCTGCCGCTGGATTGGCCAACATGGCCACTCTACCCGCCGTGGCAATTTTTACAATATGCTCCATGATGGCTACCAGGTTTAACAATAGGGATAAAGTATCATCCAACGTATTGTCATAAGGTAAATCATCCCCGCCGCCTCCGGTTCCGTTTGGGAGCATACCATATAATTCCCCACTGTTGGTATTTATTTTCCAATAAGCCCATGAGTTTAAATTTCTATCAAATACAACATAATTTCCAACATTATCTATGAGTTTTTTCCTCATGTTCTTGTTGTAAATAACTTCTCTTGTCTGACTCACAAAATCTTTATCCTTGCTAGTCTTGAATTCCTGATCTGATATTAATTTTGAACTAGAGAGAGATCGGTAAGTGTTATTTTCAAAAAATTCAAACTCTCTCAGCGCCAACTGAGCAGTAATAGCAGCTGTTCTTTTAAAATTTGAAATTGGATCTTTACCTAAAGTTTTATAATCGGAGGATTGAAAGTAATCAAAAGAAACGCTACCGTTTTCGTCTTCGACGGGCATGGAAGTTTTATATAAGGCTAATCTATAACCGCTGACGTAGGTTAGACTGCTTTGGGTTACAACGTTTTTTGGTCTCGTAAGCAATGACAATAGACTTCCGGATACATTTCTGGTCCCTTTTTCATAAGCTTCTTTTGCCAGATCAATATCGTCATTCAGTAAAGCTTCACCCCAGGCTCTGTTTGTTAGTTGAGCTTTAAGCACATCAGAAATGGCCATTGCTGTAGTAGGGCCATCGGCTTCTATATATAACTGAGCTCCACCAAATAAAAAGCCTCTTACCTGATTACGAAGCTCTCTTTTGGTGTATTTGAAATCATCGAAGGAATATTGCAAAACCTGAATATCTTCAAAACTGGCGCCGGCTAATGTTTTACGGTATAACTTTGAACCAATTTTAATGTTTAGCAATAACGAAACCAGGCCTGTTTCATTATCATTTTTCTCGGGAAATGTGTAAGCATCTGTATCACTTTTATCACTTTCAACAATTTTCACTTCAGCCTCGTGTTTTCCTTTGTTTCTGCTATTGTATTCAAAAATATAGCTGGGAGGATCCAGTTTATCTAAATAATCATATATAGCTTTTGTTGTTTTTTCCTGATCTCTGGCCGGAACAACAAGACCTGAGGTAAGGTCTGCAAGATCCTTAAAAACTGGTGACTCATTTTCCATAACATCTAAGATGAGGGCTGGTGCTCCTCTTTTGTAGAGTGGTATATCGTTCGGATTTAATTTATCGTGTACGTGCCCATCTGTACAATACAGGATTAAATCTACACTTTCCTGAGAGGCTTTAAGCAGGGATTCGTAGAGATTGCTACCCACTTGCCAGGTCTCTACCGAGGCATATGGGTAATTTGCAGTGATAATGCTTTCAAGCTTCTGTTCAAATTTTTTTATGCCCTCATTCCTGTATTCGCTTGGCATGCTCAGGGATGTATCAAAAAGCATTAATACCTTTGGTTGTTGTCTGTTGTTTTTTAGAAAAGCTGATATGTTTTTACCATCTTCCTTTACTTCAAAATTTTTCACCTGAAGTCCTTCAATTCTATTGCCATTAACGTCTTTAACATTGACTTCCAACCTGACTCTTGGATAAACGAGAGGTTTTGCTTTACATTCTATGGTATCAATTTTTTGTAAATCTATTGGTTTGTCATAAGCAAGTTTTGAAGCTAAATTTTCAGGATCATTTTCATCCAGGATGATTCTTTCTCCATCTATTGCCATAGGTTCACCTAAATATGAATTTTGTTCTAAGAATTCATACTCATCATCTATACTTTCCAGGGAAAATGTCGGCGTAAAAAATTGTAGCTGATTGAAAGTTTTAGAAGAAAGTTCGCCAAGCTTTACGTCTTTTAAAAATGAAATATTAATTTGTTTACCTATTAAATCCTGTACCTTCCAATCTCCGTTAAGCAGTTTGATTGGTTTAGTTATATCCCGGGAATGCCTGGCTTCCAGGCTTAATTCAACTTTTGGATTATACAATTGAGGAGCACTAATGTAAGTGCTAACACTTGCGTTCTTATTTCTCAATTCTCCAAAGGGAACATCAGGATCAACTAAGTGCGCAAACAACTCTTTTTCCTTTAATTTGAACTTTACAGTGGGCGTACTGCTATTACTCCATTCGATTTTAGTTTTATCCAGATATCTGTCCTCAATGTCTATATGGGATAATATCTTTTCTGCAAGTTTCTCTGCTCTTGTATCAATGTCTTCATATAAATCCACAGAAGTTTCCTTAACCCCAAGGGCATCTTCCCAGCTTTCAATTTGTTCTTCACTGATGTTAGGGCTAAAATGATTATCATAATCTCTGAAGTAACACTTTAAAATAGAATCTTCATCAAAATCAGTTTTTTCCCATACAACCTGAGCTTCAAAGCCTGCCTGATTAAGCATGTCTTTTAGCAGCTCTGCTTTACCACGTGCTGAGGCCATCCCCGTTCTGTAAATCCCTTTTTTGTTATACCTGATATTACTTCCTTCTTTATTTAACCTTGTGGAAGAAGGTGTTAAAACTATTGAGTTCTTTACATAGTTATACATGGCTTCAGGATCTTTAGATGCAATTAAAGCTTCTATCTGTGCCTCATGATGATCGGGACTGGTTTTTAGTGCCAATAACATTTCTTCTCAAATCCTGTAGGGTACTTTACCCGTACCTCTGTAAATCCTCTCTTCTAATTCGTTTTTATCATCACAACTCAATAGTGTACCAACCGGTAGGCCACAAGCCACACTGCCAATTATCATTTTTATGATAAAATTTCTTCTGCTTTCAATGGAAACCTTATTAGATTTCGAGTCTGCGATTGAGGTTGCTGTCTTTTGAGTCATGATGATTTATATTAAAACTACACATAGAATTGGGTTAGACTTCCAAGAAACCCTAATGCCAAAATTTGAGATTAAGTTGCTTGGATGATTTGTAAGGCCTGCGCGGTCACGTCAACCTCTAGTGTGAATTCAACGGTAAAACTTGCATTTTGTGCGGGATCCTGAGTCCCATTAATATTCAGGGATAGTTGATTATTTGAGGATAAAGAACTGCTTAAGACATTTAGCCTGGAAGCATCAAAGTTGAACACCATGTCATTCTGATCGTCTGTAAAAAAGGTATGTTGAAATGGTCCAAAAACCTCAGCGTTGGCGTTTACAGCAATACTTCCGGTTGCTGTTTCTAATCCGTTATAGTCTTTAATTGTATAGGATGCAGAGGTTACGCGTATAGATTCAATCTGGTTTAAATAGGGTACAACATCTTCATTATCAGCAAGTCTAATGGTTAGGCTTTCACTGATTGAGGCATTGTTTTCTGAAAGCGTCACCGACACTTCTTGAGTAAACGTCGAGTTGAAATCTACTTCTGTAAGCTCATCGATTTCGTCGCAGCTTATGCAAGCAATCACAGATAGGGTTAGGACTAATTTTTTTAAATTATAGAATATTATTTTCATGTTTTTGTTTGTCTTTAATTGTTAAGTCCATAATGTCTTGCCAATTCCATGGTGATTTCCTGAGTTTTCTTGCCTGTTGAGGTCCTGCTTCCATCATTTGGTGGTACTAAGTTGTAGACCAAACCATCTTTCATAATCAAAAGTTGATAAGTAGCACTTAAATAAACCGCTTGATCTCCAAACTCATCAATTTTAAGGTATTGACCACCAAAGGGTTTATATTGCGCCAGAGGCTTAGGCATGTTTGGTGCATATGCACTCACACGGCCTTCCCAAAAATCATAGTCCCGATCACCATAAAATAATTTAATTTTACAATGGTCTAATTTACCGGGTGTAAGTTCTACAGGCTCGACTTCTATTCTTTCGCCATCTGGATTGTACTTAAGGATCATTTCTTTTGGAAAATTATCGCACAAGTCTTTAGTGATTTTTTCAGCTTCTGCTTGTTTTTCGGCTCGTTTTGCTTCGGCTTGTTCAAATGAATCCTCAGCTGAATAATCAGAATTTTCATTTGATGAATTATTCTTGGGTTCACCGCCACAAGATGCCAGAATAAGAGCAGTTATTATTAGATAGAATTTTGATTTTAACGTTTTCATTTTTTTTGTTTTTAATTAATAAAACCTGCTTTCCTCGCCATTTCCAAAGCAATTTTTTTATAGTCTCTGTTTCTGGCTTTTTCTTCTTCATTGAAAGATGCACCGGGGGCAATGACGGTAAGGGTATAGCCATCAAATTTTACGAGTAACTGTCTTTTATTCGGATACCATAATGCTGCTTCTCCCACATTTTCTACCCATTCTGCACTTTTACTTATTGATTTTTTAAGCGCCCAGGCTTCTTTCCAGTTTTCTCCACCGCCAGCAGCTTCGGCGATTTCACCCATCATTTCATCTTTTTTAATTTCCCTTTGTACAGTTATTCCTCCACTGAGATAATTGAACTCATTCTCACCTATCATCACTCTGAAGTTACAGGTAGGAGAGGTGGTCTGCATCCTTTCATTGGTTGCAGAATCCATCCAATAAATTTTGTCTGCAGGCACATTATAGAGTTTGGCGAGATCAGCTTCATTCATTTTGCTACAAGCACTCATTTTGTCGTCGTAATCGATGAGATTGCCTTTAAAATCCTCATTTACAAATGATGTGCTATCGTTTGCTTCTTCTATGCTTATGTTTTTTTTATCGCCCAGACAAGAGGTAAAGAATATTGTTATTAAGCTTATGAACATTATTTTTTCTGTTTTCATAGTTTTTTATTTGATGATTAATTTTTGGGTTGAAGATGATTGTAAACCATTGACTTTCAGAAGATAGATTCCTGATGATAATTCATTGACATCTATAGACTTTTTCATGGTACTTAGTTGATCTTCTGCCATGACTTCTTTTCCATTGATATCAAATATTTGATAAGAGGATAAATTAGTAGATGATTCTAGAGTCAAGTAATGACTTGCCGGATTTGGGTAAAAACTGAATTCTAGGCTATTCTCAAAATCTGTATTCGACATGGTTTCTTCAGTAATTTCGATTGTAAAATCCCCGACAAAAGCAGTGTCATTCTGAGGTAATAAACCACTAGTGCCGGCATCTACCCAAACTTGAATAAAGTAATCAACTCCGGGTATCAAATTATCAACCAGAATACCATCTATACCGCAGGCGATTGGAAGCGCTGCCATACAATCGTCATATACAGCTACTTTTAAAAGACCACCTCCATTTATTGAAATCGAGATGATGCCGGAAGCTGGTCCCTCAAGCTTATACCAGACATCAAAAATGGTGATGCCCGATTGCTGGCAACTCGGATCTAAACCACTAGGGGTAGAACTGAATGTTGTACCCGGTGTTGGAACATTATAAGCTAATAGTGGCGCATCTATACAATCGTCGTTATCTGGCTCGCATTCTGAACTAAAGTCAGTTTGGGGATCTTTGTTGAACCACGTGTTAAAAC
>CAYNCI010000038.1:0-38922 GCA_964396065.1 uncultured Mesohalobacter sp.
CCAATGGGAGGTTATGAAAGTTTACCTAATCCTGTACCAGCTTCACAGATGGTTTATAATTACGTTGGTAGAGCCTTATTAGGTGGATTTGATGGAGAAGCTGGTTCTGTTCCTACACTTATAACTGATGGTGATGTTGCTACTTATACTTTTACATACAACATACCTTCAATAATTGACCAAAATAATATGCATGTTTCTGTCCTTTTAATTGATGGTAATGATGGAAGTGCTATTTCCGGTATACAAAAAACACTTAACCAGGTATTAAGCGTTCAAGAAAATAACCTAATTAGTGGTGTTTCTGTTTATCCAAACCCTGCTAAAGATGTTATAAGAGTAAACCTAGAACAATCTGCCGGAGACTATAACGTGGCAATTTATGACCTGTTAGGAAGACAAGTTATAAGCAACTCATTTAACAACTTAAATGGTTCTAACGAACTAGAAATACCTATTAATAGTCTTAGTAATGGTCAATATTTAATAAAACTGACAAACAAGGATAATTCTTACGCAACAAAATTTATAAAACAATAAAGGTAGGCATACTTTAAAATTCAAACTAAAACCTTAATCCATGTGATTAAGGTTTTTTATTTCATATTTATTTAATGTAAATCTCTAATTAATTTACCACTTTTGTAATATGAAAAATAACAGACTTTTTATCGCACTATTTTGTATTGTAAGTTTATATTGGTCTTATGCTCAACATAACAACTTACAATCTGGTCCAATGTTAGGCTATTCAGATTACAAAGAAGTATTGATATGGCTTCAAACCAAAAATGAAGGTGAAATCATAATAGCTTATACAGATTCGAAAGGAACTACTGCCTACACCGAGCCGGTTAAAACTTCAAAAGCATCCAATTATATAGCTAAGATTTATCCTAGACCTTTAGAATTTGGAGAGACATATACGTACGAGGTTATCTTAAATGGGCAAAAGTTAGATTTTGATTATAAGCTAGAATTCGAAACCCTTCAATTATGGCAGTATCGCATGGATCCGCCTGATTTTAGTTTTGCAATAGGTTCATGTTATTATGCAAATGATATTAAAGACGACCGCCCTGGAACACCTTATGGCGATAGCTACAAGATATTTAATAGTATTTTAGAAAAAGATCCAAATTTCATGATTTGGGGAGGCGACAATGTTTACCTAAGAGTGCCTGACTTTCTCACTGAAAAGAGTCTCGAATATAGATATAAACATGCGCGAAGCGTCCCAGAATTACAAGCTTTACTTGGTAGCGTTCATCATTATGCCATTTGGGACGATCATGATTATGGTCCAAATGATTCTGATAAATCCTATGTGAACAAAAAAATAACAGAAAAATTATTTAACGACTATTGGGGAAATCCAAACACTAATGTTGTAGGCAATGGTGGAATTACAGGTCAATTTATATGGAATGATGTTGAATTTTTCTTATTAGACAACCGTTACCATCGTGACTCTAATAAGCTTAGGACCACGAATAAATCTTATTTTGGAGAAGAGCAAGTAGAATGGTTAATTAATGCATTAGCCAGCAGTAATGCTACTTTTAAAGTAGTTGTATCTGGAGGACAAATTATTAGTGACGCCCCAAAATTTGAAAATTATGCTACATTTCCAGAAGAAAGAATACGTTTGCTTGAAAGACTTGATGAAAATAAGATTGAAGGTGTACTTTTTGTTACCGGAGATAGACACCATACCGAAATCTCTAAACTCGACAGAGAAAACGCTTATCCGCTTATAGATATAACCTGCTCACCTCTTACTTCGGGAACACACGACCCCAGAGACGAAGGCAATACTAACTTGGTACAAGGAAAACGATTCTTTGAACGTAACTTCGGTATAGTAAATGTGTCTGGCAAAAGAAAAAACAGAACATTAGAGCTTACTATTTTCGATGCTGATGGCACTAAAGTTTGGGGTTATACTGTTAATGCTAAAGATTTGCGATATCCGAAATAAAATAATGTTTGTATCATAAACACCTAAAAACAATTCTTTATCTAATTCAGAACTCGTATTTTTGAAATATGAAACGTGCAGTATTTCCAGGCTCCTTTGATCCAATTACAAATGGTCATGTCGATATCATCGACAGAGGCTTAACTTTATTTGATGAAATAATACTTGCCATAGGTGTAAATGCCAACAAGAAATACATGTTCACACTAGAGCAGCGGAAAACTTTTTTAGAAGAAACTTACAAAAATAATCCTAAGATTAAAGTTGATACATTTCAAGGCTTAACCGTAGACTATTGTAAAAAAAACAATGTAGAGTTTATCCTTAGGGGGTTAAGAAATCCTGCTGACTTTGAATTCGAAAAAGCCATAGCGCACACCAATCGGCGTTTAGAGGCTATAGAAACCGTGTTTTTGCTTACTTCCAGTGGTAAGAGCTTTATTTCGTCATCAATTGTAAGAGATGTGATTAGGAATAACGGGGATTACACCGTTTTAGTTCCAGCATCCGTAAGAGTTTAATTTCAGTTTTATTTCTATTGAGTAAACCATTCTTTTTTATAGTATGTATTGGGTTAATAAGCTCAATTTCCTTAGCGCAAAACATTAGCGTTTCCCAAAATGCTTTCTCAAACCAAGAGCTTATTGAAGATGTTCTTTTTGGTACCAACTGTGTAGATAATATAAATTTCACATCTGCAACTACGGGTAATTTTAATAATGGCGAACTTAGTTATGGGTATTTTCAATCTAATAATTCAGATTTTCCGTTTGAAGAAGGCCTAGTTTTAACAACTGGTAGATTAAGTAATGTTCCAGGTCCTAACAATACCCTGAGCGACGATGATGCACCAAATTGGTCCGGAGACCAAGACCTAGAGAATATTTTAGGTATTTCTAATACAATTAATGCGACTATACTCGAGTTTAATTTTGTGCCACAGGCAAACAGTATAAACTTCAGGTATATTTTTGCGAGCGAAGAATACAGAGAAAATAATGCCACTACATGCCTTTTTTCTGATGCATTTGCTTTTTTAATAAGACCGCTTGGCGGACAGTACCAAAACCTGGCTTTAGTTCCCGGTACAAATACGCCAGTACAAGTTACAACGGTTAGGCCAGAAATTCCTGACGAATGTCCTGCTGTTAACGAAGAATATTTTGGACAGTTTAACGGTATAGTGTCACCGATAAACTTTAATGGGCAAACGGCAATTCTTACTGCAGAAACAGATGTTATAGCCGGACAAACCTACGAAGTTAAATTAGTTATTGCAGACGAAACTAATTTTAGATTCGATTCTGCCGTATTTATAGAAGCCAATTCCTTTAATATTGGCATCGATTTAGGTCAGAATCAAACCCTGTGCAAAGATGAAGATCTTACACTGCAAATAGAGAATGATGAAGCTTTAGATATTAGATGGTTTTACGATGGTCAACTCATAAATGATACCGACGATAATATTCTGGTGTCTCAAGATAGTTTTGGTGCTGGAATTTATACTGTAGAAGTCGATTTGCCAAGTGGTTGTACAGCTGTCGATGAAATTGAAATTATCTACGACCTCATTTCCCTACCTGACGATTTAAGTATAAAAACATGTACCGATAATAATGGTTTTGGGGTGTATAATCTGTTTGATATTTCAACTATTATAGACAGCTCTTTACAAATTTTGAATTTTTATAATTCTGAAGACGACGCTAACCAAAGCAGCAATCCTATCAATTCTCCGGACTCCTTTGCAAATTCGCAAATAAACCAAATTGTATATGTTGAAGCTATAAACCCTAACAACTGTAGGATTGTTGCGCCACTTCAACTAGAAGCAGAGTCTTTACTATTTAATCCCTTTGCCGTAACGGTTTGCCCATCTAATGAAACCTCGCCAACCACATTTCCACCAACTCAATTCATTCAAGCAGATATTGGGGAATTTTATCAGGTTGAAACTACAGACATTGATTTTTATCCCACTCAAGCAGATGCCATAAATCAAACCAGCATAATAACGACAGGCCTTTTAGAAATTGAGACTGCTTTGCTTCCCGTTACGCTTTACGCTCGACTTAACGATCAGGCTTCATGCATTGGTTTGGTGCCAGTAATTTTTCAACGTTTGCCGGCACCTCAATTTGCAGACAGTACGTCAACATTTTTAATTTGTGAAAATGGAGGTGATTCGGTTACTCTTTCAGCACTCACCGAAAATGATAATAGCGAAGTAGTATATGATTGGGAAACAGGTGAAACCTCAGAAGAAATTACAGTAACTCAACCCGGCACATATAGGGTAGACATTACTAGTATTCAAAATATTAATGGTCAGGAAATTGTTTGTACCAATTTTAAAATTTTTAATGTTATTGCTTCTAGCATTCCCGAAGTAACCTACACACAGAGTGGGTTTGCGGGAAGCAACAATAATACGCTTGTAATTACAGCAGAAGGAAGCGGCGATTACGAATATGCATTAAATGATTTTAATTATGTAGACAATAACGTTTTTAATATTACTATGCAGGAAAATACCATTCGTGTAAGGGATAAAAACGGATGCGGTGTTGTAGAATTAAACTTTACAGCCTTGCAAATCCCAAACTTTTTTACACCAAACGGAGACGGCTTTAATGATTTTTGGCAAATTAGAGGCCTCAGAAGTTCGGAATCTAGCATCGAAGCGGTGTATATATTTGACAGGTATGGAAAGTTTTTAGCTCAAATTCTACCTCAACAAGCCGGTTGGGATGGCATATATAAAGGTAAACCCATGCCTTCTCAGGACTATTGGTATAAAATTAAATTGACTTCCGGTGGAAGCCTTAGCGGGCATTTTACTCTTAAGCGTTAGTTTATCTTATTTTTTTGAGCTAAGCAAATGGATTGAAATGTACTGCAGGATCAATTTCTATTAAAATACCCAAGATTTTGATTGTACTTTTCTTGAAAAAACAGAAAATAGTGGTAGAGCAAGTAGTTTACTTCATAACCATAATCAACCCTCGGGTAGTAATCTATAATAAAAGGGTATAATTCTCTGGAATAGCGGCTAGCTTCATTTACTCTGTTGTTGTATTCATTTACATAAAAAATATTTCTGTTTTCTAAGTACTGCTGTGAGTAAAACCCACGAGGCCTTTGTGTGGTAAGCCACGCATTAAAACCAACTTCTAAAATAATGAGCTTATATTCAAGACTGTCATTCGCAATTTCAATAGTGTCATAAGCTGCAGCTTCTGCACTTTTATCCAACTTAAATGTTTTGTCTTGCTTTACGGCATTACAACCTATTACAGAAAGTGCGATTAGCATAAGTATATGTAATGGTTTTAATTTCATAGCTTAAAGGTACTAAAAATCATAGAAATCTAATTCTAATAAGTCTTAAATCTATTTTTTCCATGTGCCTCCATATTTGTAAAGAGCATTATTAGGCTTTACTTTGAGTAAACAAGATTCACAAACAAACACCCATTTTAGTGGATGTTTATATTGAACTCTAAACATCGTTGAGAAATCTTTTTTACAAACATCGCAATACTTTATTCGCATAATTTTTCATTAAAAAAAGAGTTTACAAAATTATAACTTCAATGACAACTTAAGACAATTAGCATAGCTTTGTCAAAAAAAACAAGTTTGAAAAACGTTCTGCTATTAGTGTTTGTTATTTCTGTGTTTAGCTCTTATGCTCAAGACCCTAAAACTAAATCTACCCAACTCGACACAATTACCCTGTCCACATCTTTAGATGCAATTAAAAGGTTTACAACTGAACGCATCTCCAGTCAAGACATCATGAATAATGATGCTGTTATTTTAACACCTGTTTTAAATCGTATTGCGGGTGTAAACATGCAACAAGGTGCGCTAAATACAAGTCGAATAACCATAAGAGGAATTGGCTCCAGGTCTCAGTTTTCTACAAACAGGTTAAAGCTTTATGTTAATGAAGTCCCCTTAACAGATGCCAACGGAGAATCTGTATTAGATGATTTTGATATGAATACTATCGGGTCGATAAACATTATAAAAGGTCCAAAGGCTACAAATTTTGGGGGAAATTTAGGAGGTACTATTCAATTTTCAACTAAAACGGAATCAAATCCATTTGATTTGTCTGTTGGTTTTGGAAGTTTTAATCGAAGGTTTATCTCTACAAATGCATCAACCGACTTAGGTAATACAAATGTTCAACTATTTTATAATCAAATAGATTCTGACGAATTTAGACAAAATTCTGACTATGAACGCCAGAATCTTTCGCTCTTCGCCAGCACAAATTTTAATAAAAACTGGAGTTTAGACCATATGTTTATTGGTACAAGACTGAAAGCCTTTATTCCAAGTTCTTTAAACTTATCCGATTTTGAGTCTAATCCTGAAAATGCTGCATCCAACTGGTTTGAGAGTGCCGGCTTCGAATCTTATAATAAATTTGTTTTAGCCTCTACTTTAAGATATGAAGTTGCGGACAAAATTCAATGGATAACCTCCATATTTTTGAATTATAGAGACGGTTTTGAACCAAGACCATTTGATATTTTAGATGAAGATGTTATAGGTTTTGGTTTAAGGAGTACCTTCGACTCTTCATTTCAGCTTAAAGAAAATATCTTTAATTACCAAGTTGGGGTTGAGCTTCAAAACGACAATTATTCTGCTCAAAACTTTGATAATTTATACCGTAATACAGCTGCGCGTGAAAGTATCCAGGGCGATCTGGTCAATGCCTTTTCGCAAAACAGATTAAGGTTAAATGCGTTTGCACAGTTGGATTTTAGAATATTAGAAAAAATAAATGTTGAAGTTGGTCTGAATCTAAATTACGCCTCTTACAGCACTCAAGATGAATTTCTGGAAAATAATACAGATAGAAGTAGCGACCTAACTTATGAACCTGTTTTGTTACCTAACCTAAATTTAGCTTACCAAGCTTCTCCGTCTTTAGAGCTTTTTGGAAACTACAGCATAGGAATCGCGACTCCAACATCGGATGAAAGTTTAGATAGCGAAGGGTTTTTTAATACCAATTTAAACCCTTCTTATGGTCACCATTATGAAGCCGGATTACTTTGGGCACCGCAACGTTCAGGCTTAACTGTACAGCTTAATTTATTTCGTATAGATATCGAAGATCTTATTGTTGCACGACGGATTGAAGAAGATCGATTTATTGGCATTAACGCTGGCGAAACGACCTATCAAGGTATTGAATTCTCTGCAAATTATTCGGTAAATGTTTCTGATAATATACTGTTTAATGGGTATTCCAGCTTAAGTTTAAACCAATTTGAATTTACAGATTTTATAGACGATACTGAAGATTTTTCCGGTAATCGTATTCCTGCAGTACCTGATTACGATGCTAATATTGGGTTCGACTTTTTATTTAATAGCAAACTAAATCTCGGCTTAGACATAGAATTTGTTGACGAAATGCCTCTTGACGATGCCAATTCGCTTTACAGCGAGGCTTACAGTTTTATAAATTTTAGATCCAGTTATTTGACGTCTATCTTTAGCGTACCGGCAAAAGTTCAATTTGGTGTAAATAACCTATTGGATGAAAATTTTGCAGCCAGTGTCTTGCCTAATGCTGTTGGTTTTGGTAACAATGCGCCACGCTATTTTTACCCAAGTTTACCCAGGCATTTTTATTTTAAGTTATTGCTTAATTTAGGTTAGTCTGGGGGTTTTATATATTTATATTGTTTATCGGCTCTAGGGCAGATTTATTTTATTATCGGCTTATTATCCGATATATTTGTATATCGGCCTAAAATCCGATATATTTGAAAAAAATGAACTCATGATAGCAGTTATAACCGGCGATGTTATTAATTCTCGAGTAGGAAACGTAGAGAATTGGATGAATGCTTTAAAGGAGACTCTCAGCCAATATGGCAAGGAACCAAAGGATTGGGAAATATATAGAGGAGATAGTTTTCAATTGGCATTACCACCTCAAACGGCACTCCTGGCAGCGCATCATATCAAATCTACAATAAAACAATCAAAAACGCATGACGTTAGAATAGCGATTGGCGTAGGAGAGGAGGAATATACATCTTCAAAAATTACCGAATCAAACGGTACAGCATATGTATATTCAGGCGAATGTTTTGAAGGCTTAAAAAAGCAAACCATAGCCGTAAAGTCGGACAACGAGACACTAAACCAGACGTTAAATCTCATGTTAAGTTTATCTTTATTAACTACAAACAATTGGAGCAGTACGGTTTCTAACGTGATTAAAACAGCAATAGAACATCCCGAAAAAAACCAACAGGAAATTGCAGAATTGCTTCATAAATCACAAAGCAGCATTAGCGAAGCGCTAAAGAGAGGCGGTTTTGATGAAATAATGAAACTGAATGATTTTTACATTAAAAACATTTCTGAACTATGATAATCTTAGGGATAAAGTTATTGATTGCTCATGTTCTGGGCGATTTTGTTTTTCAACCTGATAGTTGGGTTGAAAGCAAGAAAAATAAAAAACATAAATCTATATACTTCTATCTTCATGGTTTGGTGCATTTTGTTTCACTTCTCGTTTTGTTAGAATTTAAATGGACGTATGGACTAGGTATGCTGATCATTGTGATGAGTCACCTTCTAATAGATTTAATAAAATTAAACTTGGATCGGCTAATGAATTCAAGATTGCTATTTGTCATAGATCAATTATTACACCTGTTTGTTATTGGTTTTGTAGTACATTATTATGTTCCATTTAAAATCAATATAGAAGCCATTTATTCGATAAGCGTACTAATAACAATCCTGTCTTTGTTGTTACTTACTTTCGTGTCTTCCATTCTCATGAAAACGATAATGAGCAAGTGGAAATTAAAAGAGGATAGCCCTGAAGACTCACTAGAACAAGCTGGTAAATATATTGGAATATTAGAACGGCTTTTTGTGTTTGTTTTTATCATCCTAAACCAGTGGAGCGCTATAGGATTGCTGATAGCGGCAAAATCAATTTTAAGGTTTAGCGATCTTTCCAGGGCTAAGGACAGAAAGCTAACCGAATACGTGATTATCGGCACACTTTTAAGTTTTGGGCTGGCAACATCAATAGGCTTGTTGTATAAATATGTACTCATTAGGCTTTGATAAAACACATAAAAATATTTTCATTTAAAACTAAAATCCATGAATAAAAACATTAAAATAGTTCTCCTTTTACTATTTGCTTGCTCAATTAGTTTAGCACAACAAGAAGACTCTTACGATTATTCAGCGTCTAATCGTAAAATGATTCAACGTGGGGTTCAAGCTATTCTTACGTGTAATGGCTTGTATACATCCAATCGAACACTAAAGCAAGTATATGACCAAGAGTTGAAATATTTAAAAGCGCCTATCGGCACTGCGCAAGGTGGAGACTATGTCATAGATAGAGAGAATAAAACAGTAACTATTGGTTCGGGAGAAAACACACCTGTTATGCGAGCAGCATTCCGAGAAGGAGTAGGTTGTATAATCTTAGCCCCGAATCAAACTTTTGAAGTTGTAGAAGATCTTCCCAAACAAAACCTCGAACCTCTGTCCGGAGACCCTTCGACAATAGCTTGGCCACTAGGGGATGCAATTAAAACACAAAAACTTCCAAAATACATAGATAAAAAAGTTCTAGAGCAAGCCTCAGAATGGTCCTTCGAAAGAGAATCGGCAGAACAAGTGACGCTTAGTCTAATGGTTGTGCACAAAGGCCAAATTATTCATGAGCGTTATGCAGAAGGTGTAGATATGTATACCAAAACACGAACCTGGTCTACAGCCAAGAGTATTGCAGCAACTTTAATAGGCATTTTAGTAGATCAGGATAAACTAGAATTAGACGCTCCTCTTAATATCGAATGGTTACCAAAGGAAGGGAATTCTGAAATCGATCCCCGAGGAAAAATCACCTTGCGCCATGTGTTAAACATGTCAAGTGGGTTGTACACCGTAGACAACCGGAATATGGAATATGCCACAGGATCGGGCTTAGCTTATTGGGCCGGTGCAAGTTCCGTAAACGGCGCAAGAAATCGAGGGCTTATTAGAGAGCCAGGAACCTATTGGGATTATGAAAATTACGATACACTCCTGGCGATTTTGGCCATGAAAAATGCACTTGGAGAAGACAAAACCTATTTGGAATTTCCAAGAAAAGCCCTATTTGATAAAATAGGCATGCGAAACACCTATGTAAGCACAGATCGGTTTGGCGATTTTATTTTTAGTAGCCAAGTTTATACAAATGCAAGAGATTTGGCCCGGTTTGGAATGTTATACGAACAAAATGGGATCTGGAATGGCAAAAGATTACTTTCTGAAGATTGGATACACTTTGTAAGAACGCCTGCTCCTTCAACTTCAGAACGAGGTAATTTTTATGGCGGCCAATTTTGGCTAGTCCCTGATGATCGAAATGATATTCCCAAAGAGGCGTATGCGACAGCAGGCAATCGTGGGCAATATGTGATTATCGTGCCTTCCTACGATTTAGTAATAGTACGACGAGGCTTAGACTATGGTAAACAAGGATTTAACCGCTGGGATTTAACACGAGAAGTTTTGAAAGCCTTTCCAAAAGATTATAAAGCAAGAGATTAGGTTTTTTTATAACAAATTAAACTTGAAAGTAGTTTTGTCTTCATTTAAAAGAATAATGTATTCGAAGAAAGTGAAATGCGTTAGGACAAATTGAAGAATAAAGAATAAAAGACTTATGTATAAAAATATCAGAATCTTTAACTTAAACCAAATTGAAGTATTCTTATCATTTAATTAATCCTTAAAATTAAAATTCAACAATCATCTCAGTCAAAAAACCCTTAAATTGCTAAAAATTTAATTGTGTTTTAATATGAGTAATTTAGAAGATTATAGAAAGTCTTACGAGAAATCTGCTCTTCTAAGAGAACACTTAGATAGCAACCCTTTCCAGCAGTTTAGAACCTGGTTTACCGAAGTGGACGAGTCCGGCAACATAGACGAAGCCAATGCAATGACAGTAAGCACAATAGGTCAAGACGGTTTTCCGAAAGCACGTGTGGTATTGCTTAAATCTTACGACGCCGATGGCTTTGTGTTTTACACCAATTATGAGAGTGAAAAAGGACAAGCTATACTGGCAAACAATAAGGTTTGTTTATCTTTTTTCTGGCCTTATGCAGAGCGCCAAATTATTATAAAAGGCGAAGCCAATAAAATTTCAGAAGACGCCTCGGACCGTTATTTTTATTCTCGACCTAAAGGCAGCCAACTGGGAGCCATTGTTTCTCCTCAGAGCCATGAAATCGAAAACCGCGACGTTTTAGAAAACAACTTAAGAGCCTTAGAAGAAGAATATAAAAATAAAGACATAGAACGTCCAAAAAATTGGGGTGGTTTTTGTGTCAGCCCCATGTCGTTCGAATTTTGGCAAGGCAGACCTAATCGATTGCACGATCGCTTTTTATACGAATTACAAGAAGACCTGGACTGGAACATCAAACGCTTAGCACCATAACCTATGCCTAAAACACTTACTTTAATGCGTCATGGCAAATCCTCTTGGGAATACAACTTGCAAGACCAATTCCGACCGCTTAAGAAAAGAGCTTACAATGATATCGCTTTGGTTTATTCTCATTTTAAAAACCATCTGAACGATAATGTTGTTTTTAAAGCTAGTCATGCCGTAAGAGCTGAAACAACAGCGCGAGAATTTTTAAAAAACGCCGGAATTTCAGCCGAAAAATTAATTGTAGAGCCTTCACTTTACACATTTGATCCACAGCAGCTTCAACAGTTTGTTATAAATCAAGATGATAGTATAGACGAGTTGATGATTTTTGGTCATAATCCTGCGTTTACTTCTATAGCAAATTATTATGGTTCTGCATATTTTGATAATATTCCCACTTCAGGTTTAGTTCAAATCAAATTTGAGCAAGACACTTGGGCTGGTATAAAAAATGGTAAAACGCTTTTACACCTATTTCCAAAATACCTTAGATAATGCAAAACGACAGGTTTTACAACCGAGAATTAAGCTGGTTAAAATTTAATGAACGTGTTCTTCAGGAAGCCTCAGACCCCGAGGTTCCACTCATTGAAAGACTTCGTTTTTTAGGTATTTTTTCTAACAATTTAGACGAATTTTTTAGGGTAAGGTACGCGCTTATAAAACGTATTTCTCAAGCTGGAAAATCCGGAAAAAAACTTCTTGGCGGGTATAGAGCATCAGATTTACTTAAGGAAATCACTCAGATTGTAATCAACCAACAAACGGAAAGTCTTCAAATTTTAAGCAAAATCCAGACAGCCTTAAAACAGCATCACATTAATATCGTCAAGGAAGATGAGGTAAATGAAGAGCAAGGCAGGTTTATAAAACAGTATTTTATTGAAAAAATAAGTCCTGCTCTTGTAACTATCATGCTAAATGATTTGCAAGAAGTACCTAATCTGAAAGATTTTGCAGCATACCTGGCAGTAAAGTTGGTTCAAAAAGATGAAGATGGCGCTCTTAAAAATAGTTATGTCCTTATCCAAATCCCAACAAATATCAATCGTTTTGTAGTCTTGCCAAGCATTGGGGAGAATAATTACGTGATGCTCTTAGACGATTTAATTCGTTACAACTTGAGTTTAATTTTCAATATTTTTAATTACGAAAGTGTAAGTGCGCACATGATAAAAATCACCAGAGATGCACAACTGGACATCGAAGGCGATTTGGGTAAAAGTTATGTGGAGAAATTAATGAAAAGCGTAAACCAAAGGTTGAGAGGAGATGCTGTAAGATTTGTATACGACAAAAACATCGAAAAAGACACTTTAGAATACCTTTTGCCAAAATTAGGTATAGACAATAAGGACAGCTTAATTCCCGGTGGGCGATACCATAATCGTAGAGATTATATGAAGTTTCCAGATTTAGGCGCTAAGCATTTATTGTACAAAAAAATTGAACCCTTACCCATTAATGGTCTTATTCTTCAAGGCAGTTTGCTCAAAGAAATTGCGCATAAAGATTTTCTGCAGTACACCCCTTACCAGACCTTTTCGTACACGGTGAAGTTTTTAAGAGAAGCCGCTCTGGACCCTAAAGTTGTAGCCATCAAAATAACTATTTATCGTCTTGCAGAAATCTCGCATATAGCCAGCTCGCTGATAAACGCCGCCATAAATGGGAAACAAGTTACGGTTTCTATAGAGTTGCAAGCCAGGTTTGACGAAGCCAATAATATCAAGTATTCCGAAAAAATGCAGCGTGAAGGCATAAAGCTAATTTTTGGCGTCTCAGGATTAAAGGTGCATTCCAAAGCCTGTATCATTCACCGTTTGGAACACGGAAAAGTTAAACGATATGGCTTTATAAGCACCGGAAATTTCAATGAAAACACAGCAAAAATTTATACCGATTACACCTTATTTACAAGTCATAACGGTATTTTGAAAGACCTGGATAAAGTCTTTGATTTTTTTGAAGTGAATTACAAAATAAATAAATACAAACATTTAGTTGTATCGCCACATTACACCAGAAAATTCTTTTTTAAAAAAATTGATCAACAAATCAAGCTGGCCAAAGCAGGAAAATCCTGTGGAATGTCTTTTAAAATGAATAGCTTATCCGATCATAGAATGATATCAAAACTTTATGATGCGAGTAGAGCAGGTGTAAAAATCAAGTTGATTGTAAGAGGAATTTGCTGCTTAATCCCGGGAGTTGAAGGCATGAGCGAAAATATCAGCGCGATAAGTGTAGTCGACAAATTTTTAGAGCATCCAAGACTTTACGTTTTTGATACACCGGAAGAGCAGGAGGTTTATATTTCTTCTGCAGACCTTATGACCAGAAACTTGGATTACAGGGTAGAGATTACTTGCCCTATTTACGACAAAGCTATAAAGAATGAGCTTATAGACACCTTTAGCATCAGTTGGAATGACAATGTAAAAGCTAGAGATTTATCATCAGAAAACAATCAATATATCAGAAACGATAAAAAACCAATGCGTAGTCAATTTTTAACCTACGACTATTACCAAACTAAAGTCTAACTAAAATTTATAATTTGTGCTAAAAATTAGAAAATATGCAGCTATAGATATAGGGTCCAATGCCATCCGACTGCTTATATCTACTGTAACCGAACCTGAAAACAAACCTGTAACTTTCAAAAAAACCTCTTTGGTTCGTGTGCCCATCAGGCTTGGTCAGGATGTGTTTGTAAACCAATACATTTCAGACAACAATATCTCCAGAATGAAAGATGCCATGAAAGCTTTTCAGTTATTAATGGATTGTCATAATATAGAAAGGTATCGTGCTTGTGCGACTTCTGCAATGCGAGATGCCAAAAATTCCAGAGCGCTTATCGAATCCATCAAAAAAGAAACTTCTATAAATATTGAAGTCATTGATGGAAATGATGAAGCAGCTATCATTGCAGCCACAGATTTGCATGAGCTTATTCAATCGGATAAGAATTATGTGTATGTCGATGTAGGCGGTGGTTCTACCGAAATTACAATCTACTCGAATGGAAAAACTTTACATTCTAAATCTTTTAAAATAGGAACCGTAAGATTATTGAATAATCTTGTAGTAGAAGAGGATTGGCAAGAGATGATCAATTGGCTAAAAGCAAGTACAAAAGGTTTGCAAAAAATTGAAATGATAGGTTCAGGTGGAAACATCAACCATATTTTTAAAGCCAGTGGAAAGAAACAAGGCAATCCGTTGTCCTTTCTTTACTTGAGTTCGTATTACCAGCTACTGCAATCGCTTACCTACGAAGAGCGAATTTCTCAACTCCAGATGAATGTAGACAGGGCAGATGTAATTATTCCGGCAACCGAAATTTACCTTACAGCGATGAAGCACAGCAGAGCACGAAACGTTCATGTGCCTAAAATAGGATTGTCCGATGGTATCATAAAGTCTTTGTACAACGAAGATGTGTCAATAGCTTCATAAATGAAAGCTTTTAAAATTAAAACTCTTATAGCCTTTCACTTACTTTTTGTATTTGGCCTTCACTATTGCTTTGGCCAGGAACAAAACACCAGCAGCGCGCTTAAGATTGAAGAGTTTAACTGGACCATCGAAATTCCAAATACCTTTGAACCTATTGATATGGAAGAATGGAACACAACCGTTCAAAAAGGTAAAGAAGTAATTGAAAACACATTTGATGAAAGCATAGAAAACCAAGCTGTTACATTATTTACTTACAGAGATGGACAATTCAATAATTTTGAAGCCAATTGGCAACCCTTTGACGAAGCTATAGATGGAGAGTATTTGAAAACCTACAGAGAGGTAAACAAAATAACCTATCGCGCTTTTGAAGAAGAATTACCTGGCGTAAAGTTGGATACCTTGACAACTGTTCAACCAGTAGGTCAATTAGAATTTAATCGGTTTGAAGTTACTGTGGATTTTCCAAACGGTTTAAAGTTAAAGACCATCAGTTTTAGTAGGTTGTTTGATACAAAGGAACTCACGTTGAATATCACCTACATTGATGAGAAAGTAGGCGAAGTTATGCTTAAAGCTTTTTTAAACTCAAAATTTGAATAAAACTAGGAATTATCATTTTTTAGTCAATTAAACATCCATATTTTTCCCACAAATCACTTTTTTAAATTTTTTGAAATGAAGCTTTTACAATTACTACTCTTTATATTTATTTCTACAAACTTGCTGGCACAGACTCCAATTATAAATGAACTGGATTCGGATACAGAGAGCGTAGATACAAAGGAATTTATAGAGATTAAAACCAGCACTCCATTTGAAAGCCTAGATGGGTATTTGTTAGTGCTTTTTAATGGGTCTAGCAGTGGTGGCGATGCTTCTTATTACAATCTGGATTTAGATGGGTTTACCACAGATATCAACGGGTTGTTTGTGTTAGGTGCTGCAGATGTCTCACCTATAGCCGATTTTCTATTACCTGAAAACACCATTCAAAATGGGGCGGATGCGGTCGCGTTGTACCAGGCAAATGAGTCGGATATGCCCATAGGAACCGTAGCTACAACGGTAAACCTTATAGACGCTTTGGTTTATGATACCAACGATTCTGACGATACAACGCTCATGAATCTGCTTGGCGTTACAATTCAAATGAATGAAGGCGATAATGGAAACAAAGATTTTCAGTCAATTCAGCGTGCCAATGACGGGGCTTGGTATGTAGGTCCTCCAACGCCTAAACAGCTTAATGACGGTTCAGGAGTAATTTTAAATGAAATTTCTATAACTGTCAATCAAAATGTTTATAACGAGGGCGAAACTCTAGGCATTACCTTAACAACCTCAAATGCTCTTAGCACCGATACGACCTTCAACTTAAGTCTTTCTAATGACAGCTTTAATGCTCAAGATTATACGGGCTCAACACAAATTACGATTAGTTCTGGTTCGACTACCGGACAAACTTCAATAACACTTCTTAATGATGGCGTTCCTGAAGAAGACGAATTTATGAAAATCAGTTTTCAGAATTTGCCACCAGAGTTTTTAGAAGCAAATAATAATGTAGAAATTGTAGTGATAGATGCCAATTTTACCACTTCAAATTTTGGAACACCTCTTAATCCAAGCTTTGGAAATGTGAATTCTACAGCACCAAATAATTATTATAATCCCGTTGAGGGTTTAGCAGGTAATGCGCTAATACAGGGGTTGCAAGATATTATTGCAGAAGAATTTGTGGTTCGAGCGCACACTTATGCCGATGTTATTGAAATATTGAAAAGAGCAGACCAAAATCCGGCAAACAATAATCAGGTTTGGTTGGTTTATTCCGAAGAAGCAAGAGGTAAGTACCTTTTTCAAACGGGATCGTCCGGTACTGGAAAATGGAATAGAGAACATACTTTTCCGCGGTCCAGAGGTGGGTTTTTCAGTATCGAAGACGATGACATTCCAACAGGCATAAACAATTGGTGGGAAACTAATGCCGACTCTTTAAGGCATGCCAACTCGGATGCACATGGCCTTAAAGCTGTCGATGCACTTGAAAATTCCTTAAGAGGTAATAAGCATTATGGAGACTATAATGGCCCAAGTGGCAATGCCGGAAGTTTTAAGGGCGATGTCGCACGAGCCATTTTCTACCTAAGTATCCGTTACAATGGTTTGGATGTGGTAAATGGATATCCTGATGTTACAGGGCAGTTAGGCGACTTGGCAACTTTGTTAACTTGGCATCAACAAGACCCACCTGACGATTATGAGATGAATAGAAATAACATTATCTACACTTGGCAAAATAATAGAAATCCCTTTATAGATTACCCCAATTTAGTTGATTTTATTTGGGGAAATGAATTTGGCAATCCATGGAGTCAAAATTTATCAAACACTAATTTCGAGTTGGCTACTGTAAGTGTATATCCTAATCCAGTTACAGATGGAAAGCTTTATCTTTCAGGTTTAGATAGTACTAATACTTATACACTGGACTTGTACGATATTTCCGGTAAACGGATATGGACAACAACTCCTCAACACAACAATCAAGTGAATATTGATGCAACTTCCGGGTTTTATCTTCTACACATTACTACCAAAGAAAGTACAATAGTAAAAAGAATTATTATCAGGTAGGACTCTTTTATATTCAGGTGTTTTAAAAGCCATATAATGATTCTCGTAATTAAAAACATCTTTTAAAGCCAACAAGTACATTTGATAACTTCAAAATCAAGAAAATAACATTCGATGATATAAAGAACACAAAAAGTGGTGTATTTTTAATGATATTTACTAGTTGTAAAACGTAGAAACAAAAAATATGGGAATAGAAAAAACCGAACAATTACTGAATAAGTTTGACTATAAATTTGAAAAGAAAAACAACAAAATAATAGTCAAATCGGACTTTGCTCAAAGAATAATAATTGACTTTTCTGACCCAGAAAAAGTAAAAATAACGGACAAACTAGTTGGTTGGAATTTCCTAACAGGGCTTATCGAGATGAGTATTAAAAATGCAACCATATACAATTTTATTGGAGCATTAGTTCTGACTATAATGTTTGTATACTTGGATTTAGAATCTGATGGAATTAATCTGATTTTTTTCTTTTTGACTTTTATTCTTTGGGTAATTCTCTGGACAATGTTTTACCTGATTAAGGCAGAAAATATAAAACGGACATTAATGAGTTGGAATCAATAAAATTATGCTGAATAAAAACGTTTTACAACAACTAAGTTTTCGTCGGGTGCAACGCACCCACGATGAAAAATAATGTTGAACCCCGAAATGCTTCGGGGCAGGACGGAACCTGGTCGATTCAGCTATAAGTTTGCAAAAAAAATCTACCGAAGTTTCGGTATGGATATCGATTTAGAGGATGGGTTTTCTTCAGCTTGTATTGTAGATGTTTTTTTGAATATTTAATTGCTGATTATTCATCGATTTTTTATGTTTTTATTCATTTTTAGACCTAACTGGCCACATCTGTCAGGAATACCTAAAAGGCTACAGTTTTAATTCAAAAATAGTAATCGTTAGGTTAGGGATTGGATGCTTAAAGTATGGAATTTATTGTCTAACTTTACGATTGAAAATAATGGGCATTGCATTTTTGGTCGATACAGTAACATACATTTCCTGTTAGCCTTCATAATGACCAACCTACACACCAATGATAAAATTCTTTCGAACCATCCGCCAAAACTTGCTCATGGAAAATAAAACTGGAAAAACTGCCAGCCGGACTGGCAAGTACTTTAAATATGCCTTTGGAGAAATTGTACTAGTAGTTATCGGTATACTAATAGCTTTAGCAATTAATAATTGGAATTCTAATAGATTAATAAGAAACTCTGCTTATCAAAACATGAGAGCCCTACATAAAAATATTGAGGATGATGTTAATCAGTTACAAAATTCAAAATCTTTTATGGATTCAGTTATTATCTATTCAAATAAACTAAATATGACATTCCAAAAAAGAAATAAAGTTAATGAGAAAACTATTTTTTATTTACTTGAACTCCTTCTTGAAAGAAATATTACTATTAACTCAAATACCTTTGAAACATTGAATAGAAATGGTGAATTTATAGCATTGGATAAAATTTTACAAAATCAAATTGTAGCTTACTATTCCACTATTGAAAGAGTTAAAGAAAGAGAAAATATCAGCAATGGGTTTATACAGAGAAACTTTGAACCTTATCTGCTTAAAACTTACAATTATGCAATTATGAATAAAGCAAATCCATGGGAATCCGTGCAAGATTATTTAAAAAATGATTTAAGAGATTCTAGAATGGTAAGTGATGCTATCTTTCTAGAAGATAATTACTTAGAGTCACTTGTATTTGCAAGATATTATCAGATTAAAAGTCAAAAAGAATCTTATGAAAAAGCGCTATCTGAAGGAAACAAATTAATAGAAAAACTTGAGGGTGAAATAGGAAAGTTTTCTAGTAAATAATGATAGCACATCAATGACTATATTATTGGCGTCGTTCTCGCCTATTTCTGAAAATTGCTACTGTATGTTTGCTTAGCTTGTGTCATCCAGATTTTCAATTTGGTGTTTATTTGCAAAATTAACAGCTAAACCTTACAAATACTCTAAGTCGAGACTGTTGTGATTCATTATAACTAACTACTAACCAATGATAAAATTTTTTAGAAAAATAAGACAACGATTGCTCACTGAAAATAAATTCAGCAAATATCTAATTTATGCAATTGGTGAGATTATTCTTGTAGTCATTGGAATTTTGATTGCATTGCAGGTTAATAATCTTAACGAGCAAAGTAAAAAAAAGGATTTAAGAGAAAACTATGTCTCTTCGCTGTTAAGCGATTTAGAATCAAATATTGTATTACTTGAAAATCAAATATTAACATTCAATTCAGAATTAGAAATACATACTTCTTTATCTAAACGACTATCGTCACCTGATGCCACTTTTGACACGATAAGAAATATTGCACGATACGAATTTCTGCCGTTTTTCTCCCCATCCAATAACTTGAACTTTAATACATATAATGCGCTGTTTTCTACTGGAAATTTAGACTTAATACAAGCACCCTTAAGAGAAAAGATTCAAAAACATAATGCTGAACAAATTGAAACCCTTCAGGCTATTGACTTGAATTTTAAATTATTGGCCGAATTGGGCTATAAATACATTGTTCAATTTCCAATAAACACTGAATTTAGCGCCATTAAGGGTAAACAAATGAATTCGGTATGGGAACAAATCGATGAAAACGAACTAAAGACAAATTTGAACGGAATATTAACAAGTAAAATCACAATTTATATTATGACCAATCGTCTAAGACAAGATTTGATTGAAAAAACCAAAACACTTATCGAAGAGATTAAGAATTATGATAAATAACGAAAGCACAATCGAATAACCGGCACTGTCATTAATAACTAGCAGAATGCACCTCTCACAACACCTAACTCTTCGACGATGTTCAGGATAAACCAAGCGGTTCTTTTCAAAAGTAATCGGAACAGGCTGTATACATCGGTTCGAATCACCTTGCCATAAAGTTCTTTCGTCTTTATGATTGGTTCTTAATTCAGCTACAGGCTACACAGCTTCAAGGATTTTATTCTTATTCAAATTTTAAAACGTATTACGTCCATTCCTTGCTTACTTCAGAGACCTTATCATGACTTAAAAAGCATCTGGAGAGTAAATGCTGATTTTTGAGCTTAAGACTCAGCCCTAAAATTTAAAACCAATACTCAAAATTATAGGAATCAAAGAACTATTAGAACAGCTAAGTTTGATTGTTTTATTCTATTACTATCTGCTTCGAACTGTTTAAGTGAGCTTCAAGCAAAATGATTACCCTCGTAAACAATGCTAAAAATCATTACGCCATACCAAAATTGATTTTCTGTCGTAAATTTTGTTTGTTTCAATGTTATTTTGAGACAGATACAGTCTTTCCCACAATACACGAATTAACTTCATAAGATAAAACAGCTTGTTTTATGTAAACTAATTAGTTAACTTTGTGTTGTGATTAGAAAAATTTCAGCGTACAAAAGTTACTTCTTGGATTTCTTCGAATCTCAAGAACCGAAAGTTCAGGAGAAAATTGAATACGTTCTTGACTTAGTTCGATTTGAGAGACAAGTACCAAAGAAGTTTTTCAAATTACTTGAAAATACAGATGGAATTTATGAAGTTAGAGTTATAACAACATTTAAAAGTATTCGGATATTTTGTTTCTTCGACGAAGGAAATTTAGTAATACTTGCTAATTGTCTGGTGAAAAAAACTCAAAAGACACCAAGAAGAGATATAAAACTAGCTGAACGATTAAAAAAAGAATACTTAAGAAATAAAAAAGACTGATATGGAAAATATGACTGATTTTGAGGATATCCTCATTCGAAAATACGGAAAAAAGGGTACTGAAAGACGTGATAAATATGATGCCGATTCTCTTGCGTTTAGACTTGGTGTAATGCTTAAAGAAGCTCGTAAAGAAGCTAACTTAACTCAAGAAGAACTTGCCAAAAGAACCGGAACTAAAAAAAGTTATATATCACGGATTGAACGTGGAATGAGTGATATTCAAATTTCAACTTATTACAAATTAATTGAAATTGGACTCGGAAAAAACTTGAACATCTCAATCGGATAAAAATTCTGTGGGTAATCGAATAACCGGCTCTGTCATTAATAACTAGCAGAATGCACCTCTTACAACACCTAACTCCTCGACGATGTTCAGGATAAACCAAGCGGTTCTTTCCAAAAGAAATCGGAACATGCAGTATACATCGGTTTGTAACACCTTACCATAAAATTCTTTCGTCTTTATGATTGGTTCTTAATTCAGGTATAGGCTATACAGCTTCAAGGATTTTATTCTTATTCAAATTTTAAAACGTATTTCGTCCAGTCCTTGCTTACTTCTAAAACCATATCATGACCTATAAAAACATTAGGAGAGTAAATGCTGATTTTTGAGCTTAAGGCTCAGCCCTAAATTTAAAACCTATACTCAAAATTATAGGAATCAAAGAACTATTAGAACAGCTAAGTTTGATTGTTTTATTCTATTACTAACTGCTTCGAACTGTTTAAGCGAGCTTCAAGCAGAATGATTACCCTAGTAAACAATGCTAAAAATCATTACGCCATACCAAAAATGATTCTCTGTTATAAAAACTTCAAATAGTTCTTAAAACCAAGACGCATCTGATTAAATGATATTATTTTTGAGTGTTATAGTTTTTCATTAATAAACAACTGATTAAAAACAAAACTTGACAAAGTATTTTTAAACCTTTAGATTCATTTTTTGAAAACACATTTGACCAGAAGAAAACTTGCGCTTAGAATTTTTATTCTTGTTTCCATTCCACTTCAATTCATGGTCATTCAATTTTTAAAAAGTTATCCGAGGTGGATTCAAAACCATTATACCGAAGGCTTTTACAATGCATATTACAATTTTATTCATTCCATATTTAGCTTTGTCCCATTTTCATTTGGAGATTTACTTTACCTTTTAATTATTATTTTACTCATTAAAGAAATTTACAAGATTGTTAAAAATAAATTTAGATTAAAGTGGGACATGTTATTTAGGACTGTAGGTTTTGTATCTCTTGGTTACTTTTTGTTTCATCTTTCTTGGGGACTTAATTACTATAAACTTCCATTACACTTAGACCTTAAGATGGATGGTGATTATTCTACCCAACAATTGATAAATTTCACGGAAGAATTATTATTAAAATCCAATACCATACATTGCCAGATCACCACAGACACCACGGCAGTAGCATTCGACCAACCTGTTGAAGTGTATAAAAAACAAATCTTTAAAGATTTTGGGGATATCAGTTTTACAACCAATACCATAAACGCCCTAAATGCGAAGCCGTCACTAATCAGTTTACCATTAACCTATATGGGATTTGGAGGTTACATCAACCCATTTACATTAGAGGCGCAGTACAATTATATGGTGCCGAGCTATAAATTTCCGACATTGATAGCTCACGAGATGGGACACCAGTTAGGTTTAGCCAAAGAAAACGAAGCTAATTTTATAGCCTGTTACGTCAATATGAAAAGTGAAAATGTAACTCACAAATACGCAGGCTACTCTTATGCTTTACGATTTTGTTTAAATGAAGTGTACAGGCGTTCTCCGGAGGATTTTAAAAGGCTAAGAGGGATGATTAATCCAGGAATACTTAGTAACTTCTATCAAATTCAGCAATTTTGGGAAAGCTACGAAAATCCTATAGAACCCTTTTTCAAATTGTTTTACGGCAATTTTTTAAAAGTAAATAATCAGCCACAAGGCATAGAAAGTTATAATTATGTGGTTGCTTTACTCGTAAACTACTATTCTAAAAATTCATTACCTTAGTCGAACTTTAAAATCAAAAATTATATGAAACAACTCTTACTACTAATTATCTTATGCATAGGTTTACAAGGCTTTGCACAAGATTATTTTCCGGAGAACAAATCCGTAAAACAAAACTCTGAAATCACTTATGCATTTACAAATGCCACTATCGTACAATCTTATGATAATATGATTTCTAAAGGAACCCTCCTGATTAAATCTGAAAAGATAGTTGCCATAGGTAAAAACGTAAACATTCCAGAAGAGGCAATTGTCATAGATTTAAATGGCAAATACATTTACCCATCTTTTGTGGAGGTGTTTTCAGATTTTGGAATCAAAGAGTTTAAAAGACCACCCTCTAGCGGCCCGCAATATGACGCAAATAGAAAGTACCACTATTGGAACGACCATGTTAGAGCAGAGCAAAACGCTATGGATGTTTTTGAGTTTGACAACAAAAAGGCAGAGCAATTACGAAAAGTTGGTTTTGGTCTTGTGAATACACATGTTAATGATGGTATTATAAGAGGAACAAGCAATTTGATTGCTCTTAGTCAAGATAATGACATGACGAATGCTTTGGTACAAAAGGAAACGGCTCAAATCTTTAGTTTTGATCGCAGCAACCAGACCAATCAGGCGTATCCAACATCAATTATGGGCAAGATGGCCTTATTACGTCAGGTGTACAACGATGCGGTTTGGTATGCCAATGGAAATGCAAAAAATAAGGACTTGTCTTTAGAGGCCTTTAGCGCTCAGCAAAATTTACCACAAATCTTCCATACAGACGATTATCTTGATGCACTAAGAGCAGACAAAGTAGGGGATGAGTTTGGTGTTCAATACATATTGATTGGTGGAGGCGATGAGTATAAGCGTCTTGACGAGATTAAAAATACCAATGCCAGCTTTATCATGCCACTTAATTTTCCGGATGCTTACGATGTAGACGACCCTTACCTCACCAAATATTTAGCGCTGTCTGATATGAAACATTGGTATCACGCACCTTTTGTTTTCAAAATGTTTGAAGACGAAGAGATCCCTTTTGCTATTACATCTCACGGACTGAAATCTCCGGACAAAATGTTTGCTTTGCTTAGAAAAGCCATAGAAAGCGGCGCTTCAAAACAAGCTATATTAGATGCATTGACCTCTAAACCTGCAGAATACCTTAACATGCAGGATAAAATAGGTACATTAAAAGCAGGCGCTTTTGCCAATTTCTTGATTACCTCCAAAGATATTCTTGAAGACAAAGCTACTATATATCAAAACTGGATCATGGGAGTAAAACATGAGTTGAATGATATGGATGTGCTTGATATTTCAGGAGACTACAAGTTGAACATGAACGATAAAGTATACGATCTAAGCTTAACTCAGAAAGGTAAATCCTATGCTGCTGAACTTAAAAGAGATACTTTAAAGTTAGGTACTAAAGTGAAATTCAGCCAAAACTGGTTATATATTACTTTGACAGACGAAGATGCTTCTTCAGAGGATTTTATGCGTCTAGCGGCCAAAATTGAAAATCCACAGGCTAACTTCTCAGGAAAGGTATTTGCTAAAAACGAGCAGACTTATGCATTTACGGCCACATACCAAACAACTGCCGGCAAGGAAGAAGACAATGATAAGAAAGAAAATAAAACAGAGGAAGATGTTGCTATGAAAGTGCCCGTCACTTATCCGAACATGTCCTATGGAACTGAAAAAAATGACGAAAAGCTAAAACCTATTTTGTTTAAAAATGTTACTGTTATCACAGGTGAACAAGAAGGAACAATTGAAAATGTTGATGTTTTATTGAAAGATGGTAAGATTGAAAAAATAGGTAAAGACCTAAAATCGTCTCGTGCAAAAGTGATTGATGGTACGGGAAAATTCCTTACTGCGGGTATTGTGGACGAGCATTCGCATATTGCAGCGACTTCGGTTAACGAGGCTGGTCAAAATTCATCTGCAGAAGTCAGCATGGAAGATGCGGTCGATCCGGATGATGTAAGCATATACAGGTCTTTGGCTGGTGGTGTTACATCTATCCAACTCTTACATGGTTCTGCAAACCCTATTGGTGGGCGCTCAGCAATTTTAAAACTAAAATGGGGCGAGTCTGCAGACGATTTAATTTACGACAATACACCAAAGTTTATCAAATTTGCTTTAGGCGAAAATGTAAAACAATCCAATTGGGGTGGCGGTATCAGATTTCCGCAGTCCAGAATGGGTGTGGAGCAGGTGTTTATAGACTATTTCAGTCGTGCAAAAGCCTATGAAGAACTCAAAAACTCCGGAAAACCTTATCGAAAGGACGTAGAGTTGGAAACTTTAGTTGAAATTATGAACAGCGAAAGATTTATCTCCTGTCATTCTTACGTGCAAAGCGAAATAAACATGTTGATGAAAGTTGCAGAGCAGTTTGGATTTAGAATCAACACATTTACACATATTTTAGAAGGCTACAAAGTAGCAGATAAGATGGCCGAGCATGGCGCCGGTGGTTCAACATTTAGCGACTGGTGGGCTTACAAGTACGAGGTGAACGACGCCATACCACAAAATGCAGCAATCATGCACCGAGAAGGCGTAACCGTAGCTGTAAATTCTGACGATGGCGAAATGATAAGACGTCTTAACCAGGAAGCGGCTAAAAGCGTAAAATATGGAGGCATCAGCGAAGAAGAGGCCTGGAAATTTGTCACACTTAATCCGGCCAAACTTTTACACATAGATGATAGAGTTGGAAGCATACAAGAAGGTAAAGATGCAGATGTGGTCCTTTGGAATGCACATCCCTTATCTATTTACGCCAAGCCGGAATACACCATTATAGAAGGTAAAATATACTTTTCCTTAGAGCAGGACAAAATCTTACGTGAGCAAATTAAAGCACAACGAAGCGAGTTAATCAACATGATGTTAAAGGCTAAAAACAAAGGCCTAAAAACTCAGCCTATCAAAAAAGACACGAAAGAGTTTTTGGATTGTCACAGTTTAAACGAATTAAATTAAAAATATGAAATCGATATTATATAGTCTTGTAGCTGTAATAGTTGTGGTGTTTTCAATTCAGGCACAGCAAACACCGGCAGACAAACAATCGGAACCCATTTCAATTGTAGGCGCAACCGCACATATTGGAAATGGAGAAATTGTTGAAAATGCATTAGTTATTTTCGAAAACGGAAAAATCAAAACAGTAGAAACTTTAGGCAGTAATTCTAAACCTGTAGGAAAGGTAATTAATGCTGAAGGTAAACATGTTTATCCTGGATTTATTGCACCAAATTCAACCTTAGGATTAGTCGAAATAGATGCTGTTAAAGCTTCTGATGACGAAGACGAAATAGGTAACTATCTGCCACACATTAGAAGTTTAATAGCGTATAATGCGGAAAGTAAGGTAGTAGAAAGCATGCGACCTAATGGTGTTTTGATTGGTCAAATTGCACCAAGAGGAGGAAGAATCTCAGGAACATCTTCTATCGTACAATTTGATGCCTGGAACTGGGAAGACGCTGTGGTTAAGGAAAATGACGGACTTCACCTCAATTGGCCAAGAAACTTTTCATATTCCTGGAGAAACAGAGCTTATGCTCCAAACAAAAATTATAAGGAGCAAGTAGATGAGCTGCATTTGTTTTTTGCAAAATCAAAGGCTTATTTTAAATCCAACTCTGATAAAATTAACACCGTTTTTGAAGCCATGAATCCAGTATTTAAAGGCGATAAAAAAGTCTACGTTCATGTAGATTCCGAAAAAGGCATTTTGGACGCATTAGCATTTAAAAGAGAGTTTAACCTAAACCAATTTATTATAGTTGGAGGTAGAGAAGCACATAAAGTGGCCAAAGATATAAAAGCAGAAAATGTACCAGTCTTATTACAAAGAGTTCACTCTAATCCACAATTTGAGGGCGACGACTACGATTTGCCATACAAATTACCAATGCTACTTCATAAAGAAGGCATATTAGTAGGTTTGGAAACCAGTGGGCAGATGGAACGTATGAATAGCAGAAATTTACCTTTTTATGCGGGTACAGCCGTGGCATATGGATTAGACAAAAGCGAAGCTTTAAAGATGATTACCTTAAATACAGCACAGATTTTAGGTATAGATACCTTTGCAGGAAGCCTTGAAAAAGGTAAAGATGCTACCTTATTTATAAGTGAAGGTGATGCATTGGATATGATTGGTAATCAGCTTACTCACGCTTTTATCCAAGGAAGAGCAATTAGTTTAGAATCTCATCAAACCGAATTATACAAAAGGTATTCAGGTAAATACGGACATAAAACAAATGAGTAAATCCATTTTTATACAGCAGATAAGATTTTTCTTCGAGAAAAGAGGCTTTTATGTGAGTACGCGTTTAGCAGATCGCTTAGGCATGAAGGCTAAATCGGTTCGTCTTTTTTTTATTTATTCTTCCTTTACGTTTGGCTTTGGATTTGTAGTTTATTTAACCCTAGCCTTTTGGTTAAAACTAAAAGACCTCATACATACCAAGCGCACATCGGTGTTCGATTTATAATATGAAATCCCCATTTTTGGGGATTTTTTATTCAATATATCTTATGCCGTAAATGTAAGCACATGACAAAAACTGATTTCAATATATTTCCCTCAATTTTTGCTCCTCCCGAATTAGTCGGGCCTAAAAGGTGAAATTGTGGAAAATCAGGCTCCCTTTAGTCCCGACTAATTCGGGAAAGGGGCACAACTGATTTTATTACTTTATCTTAATATAATTTTTGTCATGTACTTAAGCCGTAAATAGAAAGACATAAACAGAACTACCTTCTGATTAGTCTTAAGTTCTGAACAGTAAGACTAGTATCTGCCTAATCATTTAATGCAAAACGAAACATAATTTGAGATTTTTCCTCACATTCAATAAAGTCGAAATGTTTTAAAAACGAATACACTTATATTCTGTAATTGCCTGTCTCATCAGTGAGGCTATTAATAATAAATACGGCTTAAAACATTTAAGCAAAAACCTTTGAAACTTTTAAATACTTTTGCTTTTAATAATATAAAAATTTAATACCTTTAATTTGCTTTATTAATCGATAGCTGTTGAAATCACTTAAGACCAAAATTATTATAGCTTTAATACTCATAAGCATAGTCATGTTTACGGGGGTGATTGGGTTTAAAATTATCATGGATCTGACATGGATAGACGCAGTTTACATGACGGCAATAACTATTACAACGGTTGGATACAGAGAAGTGATATTACCTTCAGACGAAGCTAAGATATTTATTACCATCTTAATATTATCAAGTGTTATTATACTGGGATTTGTCGTTTCAGTAATTACAGAATATTTTATTTCTTACAGCTCTTTCGAGGATTTAAAAGAAAAGCGTAAACTCAAAAAAATCAGCAAAATGCAACACCATACTATTGTATGCGGCTATGGCAGAAATGGACGACAAGCCGCACAAAAATTGATGGATTACCAAAAAGATTTTTTGGTAATAGACAAAAATGAAGAATTATTGGTCCACAGCGATTTAAAAAACGACCAATATATCGTTGGTAATGCAAGTGATGATGATGTTTTGATAAAAGCCGGGATTTTAAATGCTGATAATTTGATTACGGCTTTACCTCATGATACAGACAACCTGTTTATTGTTCTGAGTGCAAGACAACTGAATAAAAAACTAAGAATCATTTCGCGAGCAACTGAAGAGGCGAGTTACAAAAAATTAAAATTCGCAGGAGCTGATAATGTTATACTACCTGATAAAATAGGAGGCCAACATATGGCTTCATTGATTGTTACCCCGGATTTATTGGAGTTTTGGGACAACTTAAGTTACGGCGATAGCAAAAGTGTTAACCTTGAGCAGGTATCTTTCGAACAATTATTTAAACATCAAAACAGTTGCTCAATTTTAGAATTAAATCTAAGACAGCAAACAGGTTGCAGCATAATAGGCTTTAAGACTGCAGATGGCGAATATATTGTAAATCCTAGTCCCGAGACACAACTTACTCCCAATTCAAAGATTATTGTTATAGGCAATGCCAAGCAAATTAAGACCTTACAGGATTTGTATGATATTCATTATTAAATGCTACTGGTTTTTTCGCTGGTTTTAAAAATTCCAACTTTAGTGGTATTTTTTTGTAAAAAGTATTAATATTGAATGTGAAAAAAATTTTAATTTTCCTTTTTGCTTTTGTAATACAATGCTCTATTGCGTATTCTCAGTCTAAGGCTGTTATCAATTTGTATAAAACAGATACTTTAACCTTAATAAATAAATCAAACTACAAGGAGCACATTAAAAGTTTGCCGGCTTTTACGATATATGGCGACAATTATTTTATAACAGGAACAAGTACCCATTCTAATGCATTTACACAATCGGGAAGCGACGCTAAATTCGAAATAGGCTTTAAACAGAGGTTGTTAAATGTAGAATTGCCATTTCATCTTTTTCCATTTGTTACTTACAGGCAGAAAGCCTTTTGGGATATTTACAGAGAATCTTTCCCTTTTCGGGAAACCAATTATAACCCTACAATCGGCTTCACAAAACTATTTTTTAACAAAGAAGATGTAAGCTTTTCGCTTCATTTTGCATTCGAACACGAAAGCAATGGCCGGGATGGTGATAATAGCCGAAGCTGGAACTTTTTTTCTTTAAGTTATTTTAAACCTCTAAATTCCAATCTAAACATTAGGGCAAAAGCATGGCTACCTATAGGAAATATGGATGACAATAGTGATATCACCTCTTACCGAGGGTATTTTAACTTCGGATTTACTTATCGCGCTGTGCCCAACGTTTTTTTCGATCTAGACTTGCAGCCAGCCTATGATACTCAGCTTCAGGGTCATGTCCAAGCTGGGGTTAGCGTAAAAGTATCAAAAAACAGTAACCAATTTTTATACCTTCAATATTTTGGAGGTTATAGTGAAGACCTCATAGAATACAACCAATCTGTAAGTAATATTAGATTAGGTATCGTGTTTAAGGACATGCCATTCAATTTTGGGAATTGAGTTTAATTAAAATTACTTTAACAATCTATTTTGATTTTTTAAGAAATAAGACTACATTTATAAAAAATTATATCAAATGAAATTTTCTGAAAACCAACTTGCAATTTCATCATACTGGTTAGTAGCCGGAAAGGATGGAAAAATTGATGGAGATGAATATGCTGAAGGATGGGAACTACTAAAAACGAATAAAAACTTCGAACAATCTAAAGACGATTGGGGCATGATAAAAGGCCTTTTTGTTACTAAACAATTAGGTTGGGATGAGGTTGCAGCTAGTGTAGCCGAGCTTCCACTGCTGTCTCGTTACTTTATAGTTAGATATGTTGTGCAGTGCTTAAACAAAACCAAAGGTAGAGATGATAAGGGTGTAGACAGTTGGCCGGCTTTACGAGATTTTTGTGAAGATATAGGGGTTTATCTAAAAGCCTATAACGTCTGGACACAAAGTAATTAAGTCATAAGACAGATTAAATAATATAAAAACCAAGCTTATGTTTATAAACTTGGTTTTTTGTATTCTATACTGCTTCTTTTCGTAATACGACTAACGGCGGTTGTTTGATAATGCTAAAGCTGTTGCTCAATCCTATACCAAGTACTAGCAGCACGATCCCGGGAAATAACACCACAAATGGTATAATTGAAGGAACAAAAGCAGATTTGAAAATAAAAACAGCTAACATCTGACTGCTTATCAACGAGAGCAATACGCCTGCTAAGCCACCTATCACGCCTAAATATATGTATTCTAATGCATTGATGTAAAGGATTTGCTTGCTTTTGGCACCAAGTGTTCTTAATAGTACACTTTCTCGGACACGCTGAAATTTACTCGTCCTAATCGCACCCAAAAGCACAATAATTCCTGTTAGAATACTAAAAAATGCCATAAAATTGATTATCCAGGATATTTTGCCTAAAAGCTCTTCGATAACTGACAAAACCTGCCTTAAATCTATTATCGATATATTTGGAAATTGACCGACCAACTCCTGTTGAAAGCGAGCAGAAGTAGTTTCGTCAGGAACTTTCGTTGTTAAGATTCTAAATTGCGGTGCTTGTTCTAAAACACCTTTTGGAAACACCACTAAAAAATTTAAGTCCATCTGAGACCAGTCGACACTTCTTATGCTTCCAATTACAGTTTCTACCAATACCCCTTGTACGTTAAAGACCAGTTTATCTCCAATCTCTACTTGAGCATCACTAGCAAAATTATCACTTACAGAAACAGGAATCGATGTATTGTCAGTATTCTCACCAGTCCATTCGCCTTCTAACAACGTTTCCGATTCTATAAGTTCATTTCGATAGGTTGTTCTGAATTCGTGAGAAAGAATCCAACGGTTTACTGTTGTAAGGGTATCATTTCTTATTTCATCAACAGTTTTATCTTTTATTTTGCTTAACCTCATGGTCACGATTGGGACATCACGAATTACGTTCAAGTTGTTTGCAGCAATCGTTTCTTTAAGTGCTTTTTGTTGATTAGACTGTACGTCTAATAAAATCATGTTTGGACTATTTGCTTGAGCTTCTATCGAAGCTTCAGCCAGTAATAAATCTTTAGTAAAATAGAGTGTGCTGATTAAAAAAGTGCCTATTCCTATGGATAATACCAGGATAAGTGTCTGATTTTGGGGTCTAAATAAATTTAATAAGCTTTGTCTTGGGACGAAACCCCAATTGTGAGGGAAGAATTTTTTTATCATGCGTATAAACAAATAGGCCAGACTTGTTAAAACACCAAACGTTAACAACACACCAACAACAAAACCAAGCGCAACTTCCCAGCGCTCTAATAGCCAATATGAAAAACTATAGATAAAAAGAACAATCCCAAGCGAAACCAGGATAATGGCTTTCCTGGATTTCGTTTCCGGTTCTTTAATTACACGTAATGCTTGTAATGGTGAAATATAAAGCGTACTAATTAAAGGATATAAGGCGAATAGAATAGACATAAACACACCCAAAACTATACCCATGACGATAACAGGAATAGAGTAGCTAATTTGAACATCTACGGGTAATAAGCCTTGTAAAAACCAGGGAAACAACTGTTGTAAAAGTAATCCAAGCACTGTACCTATAACTCCTCCAATAAAACCAATAAAGGCGACTTGTACCAGAAAAATCAAAAAAGTTTGTTTCTTGTTTGCTCCTAAACACTTTAGTACCGCAACAGATTTCAGCTTTTCTTTGATATATATAAATATGGCACTCGCAATCCCAACGCACCCCAATAATAAGGCTATAAAGGCAACAAGGTTTAAAAATCTTCCGAAATTTTCGTAGCGTCTGCCTAAGCGTTCACTTGTTGAAATATGCGTATCCAAATCTGCATCTTGATTATCTAGCATAGGATCGACTATTCTGTCCAGTTGTTCTAAATCTGTTTCCGGCGATTCAAAATAAAACTCGTAATCAATTCGACTTCCCGTTTGCACTAAGCCAGAAGGCTCAATAAATTCATATGGAATTAATACTGTTGGCGCAACAGAGCTAAAAACAGCAGAGCTGCCGGGAACACTTTTTAGTTTTCCAAGAATAGGCAAAGTAACATTCCCGATTTTTATACTATCGCCTACTTTAATATTTAGTTGAAGCATTGCAGTCGCATCAACTAATGCTCCGGATGTGGCTTGAAAGGCAGATGCTGCGCTTTTAGGTTCTGTTTCAATTTGACCATAAAATGGGAATCCACCTTCAATTCCTCGAACTTGCATCAATTTGGTTGCACCATTTTGTGGAAAAGCAGCCATAGATGCAAATTTGATTTCCTTGGCCTGATAACCACCCAAAGAATCCATAATTTGCAGCACCCTTTCGTTTGGTACATCATCGCTGTCAATTTTAAAATCAGCACCCATCAGCGCCTTGGATTCTTGTGCAATATTTAGTTTTAAATTTTCACCAAAAGATTGAATAGAAACCACAGCGGCTATCCCTAAAATAATGGAAGCCATAAACAAAGTGAGCTTTTTGCTGGATGCTTTTCCATCGCGCCAAGCCATTTTAAGAATCCATGCAAAGTCCGTTTTTTTTGTTCTATGCATTAGTGCCTGTTTTAAAATTTTCAACGATTCGTCCGCCCTTTAATTTCAAAATATAGTCTGTTTTATGGGCAAGTTCGATATCATGTGTGACGATGATAAGGGTTGTCCCGGAGGCTTTGTTTAGGTCAAAAAGTAATTCTTCTACTTTTTCACCCGTTTCTGTATCTAAATTTCCGGTAGGTTCATCGGCAAATAAAACATCCGGTTTTGTGGAAAATGCTCTCGCTAAAGCCACACGCTGTTGTTCACCACCAGACAATTGAGAAGGATAGTGATGTATCCTGCTGCCTAAGCCTACTTTTTCAAGTAAATCTTTGCTAATCTTAGAAGCTTCTTTTACACCTTGAAGTTCAAGAGGAACGGCCACATTTTCTAAGGCCGTTAATGTAGGTAGCAGCTGAAAGTCTTGAAATACAAAACCAACTTTTTGGTTTCGCAATAAAGCGCGTTCATCTTCATCTAAATGACTTAATTCCTGCCCACATAATTCTATTGAACCCGAATTTGGACTGTCCAATCCGGCACAAAGGCCTAATAATGTCGTCTTACCACTACCGGAAGGCCCAACTATGGAAAAGGTGGTATTGGCTTCAACTGAAAAACTTATATCTTGTAAAACGTTTAAGGTTTTGTTACCACTCGAATAACTCTTCTGTAAGTTATTCACGTTTAATATCTTTGTCATAATAAAAAATTACTTTTAACGTAACAAAATAACACAACAGATTGATGAAATACTTTAACCTTATGACAAGCTTAAGAGGATTTTTACTTATTTTTTCTTTGATAGCTGTTCTTTCCTGTGGTAAGCAAGAAAGTCCACAACAAGATAAGAAAGTCGAAAGCTCAAAAGCAGCTGAAGACGAAACAGTTGTAGAAACCGAAGATGGGTCTAAGGTTATTTTGTTTTTTGGAGACAGTTTAACTGCCGGTTATCAATTAGATGCTTCTGAGGCTTATACAGCTGTTATTCAACAAAAAATAGACTCTTTAGGTTACGATTACCAAGTCGTGAATGCAGGATTAAGTGGAGACACTACAGCGGGAGGAAAGAGTAGGTTAGGCTGGGTGCTTAAACAAGATGTAGACATCTTTGTTTTAGAATTAGGAGCGAATGATGGTTTGCGCGGTATTCCGTTAACTGAGACCAGGCAAAATCTTCAAGATATTATAGACATGGTGAAAGCTAAAAATGAAAACACAAAAATCATTTTAGCCGGTATGCAAATTCCACCAAATATGGGACAAGACTATACAAGCGAGTTTAGAACCATCTTTCCTGATTTAGCCGAAAAAAACAACCTGGAGATAATCCCTTTTTTATTAGAGGGTGTTGCAGGAAATCCTGACTTGAATTTAGAAGATGGCATTCATCCCACAGCCGAAGGCTACAAAATAGTTGCTGAAAATGTGTGGGAGATATTAGAAAGCGAGTTGTAACATAAGACGTTAAGACCTTTTGCAACTAAATCTCTTAATGTTTACTGTAAATTAAAGTCTCATTAACCTCGATGTTATACCTAAAACTTGAAAAGTAATGGTATCACATGTGTTACTCAATATATTATAACTCGTCACATAAGCCTGTGTAGGGTTTAACGAATCTTGTGCTCTAAGGATTAGTGTTGTTTCAGATATTACACTATACAATTTCTCATTGTAATCTGTATTATAATTCTGAAAATCCAGCAGAATATCGTGAGGGTCAATAATTTTGCCATCATCTGTAAATCCTACAAAAGCACTAGAGTAATTAGGAGACCATGTTCCTACAATATTTTCCACTAGATCAGGTGCAACACAAGGTGTTGTTATGTTTTCATTTTCGATTTCCTCACAGGACATCGTAAAGATTAAAATTAATATTACAAATATTTGGACTTTCAAATTAAACGTATTCATTAGGATGGACTTAAATTTTAGTTCAAAGGTATTTTTAATTTATACATTTATGTGCTCATCTTTCACAAAGATTTAGCTTAAAATAAATTTAAATGTTAAACCGCAGTGCACTAATCACAATACCTTTCCAAAAAACTACAAAATATGAATTTTAAATTTTTTGTAACCCTAGGTTTAACTGTTTTTTTCCTTCTTTTAAGTCAGTTGAATTTTGCTCAAAATACAGGTGAAGTTTATGGTAATATTACCGACGAAAAAGGTATTCCTATATTTGGAGCTAATGTTTTTCTGGAAGGTACCAGCATTGGAACAACTTCAGATTTTGATGGAAAATACCTTATTAAAAATGCGCCAACAGGCTCTTTCAACTTAGTGGTAAGTTATACTGGTTTTGAGTCACAAACTAAATTTAATATTCAAATAAAAACCAAAGGAAATATTGCATACAATTTTGTGTTAAGGGAATCGGTAGCCCAACTCGAAGAAGTAACCGTTTCTAATGCAAACAGGATAAGTCGTCCTAGAGAAACGCCACTTTCTGTACAGTCCCTTGGGGCTGCAGAAATTGCTAACTACCCAGGCAGTAACAACGATGTGGTGCGTGTGGCACAAACACTACCCGGAGTTTCTCCATCTGTAGGTGGGTTTAGAAACGATTTGATTATTCGTGGTGGTGCACCAAATGAAAACGTATATTATCTTGATGGCATGGAAGTGCCCAACATTAATCACTTTGCGACACAAGGTAGTGCCGGAGGTCCCGTAGGTATGATAAACGTTTCCTTTATAAGCGAGGTTACTTTATCGAGCTCCGCTTTTGGCGCTCAATATGATAATCCCCTTTCCGGCGTCTTACAATTTTCTCAGCGTAATGGCAATGCTAGAGATTTTTCAGGCAACTTTAGACTAAGTGCCAGCGAAGCGGCGCTTACATTTGAAGGGCCAATATTTAAAGGAAAGAACGACGAGTCCAACACGACATTTATTGCTTCTGTAAGGAGAAGTTATTTGCAGTTTTTGTTTGAGCGTATTGGGTTGCCCATTAGACCGGATTATTGGGATTACCAGTTTAAGCTTAACCACAAGGTTGACGATTACAACAGCATTAGTGTATTAGGTTTGGGGTCTATTGACGAGTTTTCTATTGAGCCACCAGACGAGTTTGATGAAGACCAGCAAGCCACGCTAGACCAAACCCCATTTATTAACCAACGCACAAATGCAATAGGCGTTACATGGAAAAATCGGCTTAAAGATGGTTCCGGATTTATGCAGACCACTTTAAGTAATAATTTACTTAATAATGAATTTACAAGATATTCTGATCCTATAAATGAGCAAGGCGTTTTATTTAGAAATGATGCTACGGAAAACGAGACGAAGCTTCGTTACGAAATGACTAAATTTATAGGGGACTGGAAACTATTTACAGGTGCCAATGCTCAATATTCACGATACAATAATGATACGAGTAATAACATAGATAATCAGTTTTTTTCAACGGAAATAAACTTTGTTAAGTATGGTTTTTTTGGTAATATAACACGTACATTTCTTGACAATAGATTAGATGTTTCAGTTGGCTTTAGAATGGATGATGATTCTTTCTTAAAGAATTCTAACTTCTTAGATACTTTTTCGCCAAGGGCTGCATTATCTTATAGATTGACAGAGGACTGGAGTTTAAATGCCACAGCCGGCAGGTATTTTAAATTGCCTCCTTATACTATTTTAGGCTTTAGAAACAATCAAAATGAGTTGATTAATGATGATATAGACTATACCCAAAGTGATCATTACGTGCTTGGAGTTGAATATTTTTTAAGTCCTTCGGCAAGCTTTTCATTAGAAGGTTTTTATAAAGCTTACGACGATTATCCTGTATCGGTGTTGGATGGCGTCTCCTTGGCTAATAAAGGCGGTGGTTTTGAAGTTCTGGGGAACGAGGAAATTCAGACTGTTGGTAGAGGCAGAAGCTATGGTGTAGAGCTTCAGTTTCAACAAAAACTGACTAATAATTTCTTCGGAATATTCTCTTATACATGGTTTTATAGTGAGTTTACCGGTTTTGACAGAAGTGTGTTTTTACCATCTGTTTGGGATAGCCGTCATTTAATTTCTTTTGTAGGCGGCTATAAATTGCCGCGACACTGGGAAATAAGCTCAAGATTTAGATTTGCCGGCAATACACCGTTTGTCCCTGTAGACGAACAAGCAACATTAGATAATTACCCAGAAGTTGTTCTCGACTATAACCGACTGGGCGAAGAACAATTGGATGTTTTTAGCCAACTAGACCTACGTATCGATAAAAAATGGAATTTCGAAAAGTGGTCTTTAAATGTGTTTATTGAAGCGCAAAATGTTTTAGCACAAGATATACCACAACCTGCGGACTTTGGATTGGCTAGGGACATGATGGGCAATATTTTGGAGCCCAGGGAATTGGTTGAAATCCAAGAAGATAATAGCCAACCTATCCCTAGTATTGGGATTGTGGTGGATTTTTAAGACTTTAAGGATATTTAAAATTGCCCAACTCTGTTTCGATTTCTTTTGCTAATTCTTTATTTTTAGTATTAAGAAAAATCAAATTAGGACCAAAGACATTGTAAATGCCTAGAAGTCCATAGTTGTCGCTAAACATAAGCGGTCCGGTTTCATCCTCTCCGGGATATTTACTATAATAAAAGTTAAAAGATTGGTTATCAATATTATTATATAAGATCTGTTTATTTTCAAGTCTTTTAAATTCGTTGTGCCCAAAAACTAATACATCGTTAATTTTTACAATTTCAATGTACTTTAAAGTATCATTTATACTTCTGTAGCTGTAGACTTTTGAGTTGTCATTTTCTTTATAGGTAAAAGAAAAATCTTCAAATTTTGGTTGATTCCCGTGATTGATATAAACAGTTCTTTGATGTGTTTGTGTAATCTTTTTGCTGCAACCACATAAGATGAAAAGGATGAACAGTTTTATTGTAAAATTCAAAATATGGTTTTTATTAAAATGATCAATTTAAATAAAGCATCGGCTTAACTCTATTTAGATTCCAAAAAAAGTCCTCTTAATTGGCATCCTACAATCTTTACTAAAATAATTGATTTTGAACAAAACCAAAATAAACTAAGTAGTAAAAATTACGTAGTCGATAGATGCTGAAACATCTGCCTGACGGCAGACAGGAGTTCAGCATGAAAAAAATATGATCGTGATTTGAAGAATATTCGCATTCCTGAAATCTCGGGACATCATTAGGGTAATATGCTAAAAAAAGCCAGTAATCTTTCAATTACTGGCTTTTCTTTGTCGGGATGATTGGATTCGAACCAACGATCTCACGCCCCCCAGACGTGCACTTTAACCGGACTAAGCTACATCCCGAAATATTAATTTGTATTACTTCATTACAAATATCTTACAATACTCTTTTTTTCAAAAAACTTTTGTTGGGATGATTGCCCCGACGCTTCGGGGGAACCAACGATCTCGCGCCCCCCAGACGCGCACTTTAACCGGACTAAGCTACATCCCGAA
>CAYNCI010000039.1:0-37322 GCA_964396065.1 uncultured Mesohalobacter sp.
TAGTTTAAAAACTGTTACAAGCAATAGTTCGGATTTGTTTTAAATGCCAAAAGTCTGGGATTTATTTTCTAACTTTACGATTGAAAAATAATGGGCAGTGCTTTTTTAGTCGCCACAGAAAGATACAATACCCGTTGTGTATAATTATAAAATCAGACAAGGCTTAATAGTATTAATTACCCTATTAGGGTTAATTCAGACCAATTTTGCTCAAGAATTGGGTCCTAGTCCTTCTGATTTAAAGTCTTGGATAGACAAACAATTTACAACAGCTTTAGATACTTTAAATATCCCTGGTGCAACATTTGCCTTAGTTCATAAAGATTCCATTGTCTATACTAAAGGCTATGGACTCGCTGATGTAGAAAACAACATACCTGTATCTGATTCGACAACACTTTTTAGGATTGCTTCCATATCAAAGACTTTTGTGGGTTTATCTATTATGCAATTGTACGAAGACCATAAATTAGATTTGGATGTAGATGTAAACACCTATCTGAAATCTATTCAACTTGATTATAAGTACAAACCACCAATTACCATAAGGCATTTATTAACCCATACGGCTGGGATAGATGAAGGTAATCTGGAAAACCGCGTAAGAACGGAAGAAGCACTTATTCCATTAGGAGCGTATTTAGATAAAAAACTACCAGCACAGATTAGACCTCCTGGTGAGGCAATATCCTATAATAATTTTGGCTATGCCCTAATAGGCCTTATCGTAGAAGATATAACAGGTCTCACTTTCGATGAATATGTCAGAATTCACATTTTAGAGCCTTTGGGTATGAATTCTACAAGTTTTAAACAATATATCTACGATGATACTTTGTATGCTAAAAGTTATGAACTTAAAAATGGTGAACTGGTAGCTTATCCAAAAAGTTATGCGCTTCAATATCCTGCTGGTTCAATAACGTCTAATGCCAAAGAAATGAGCAACTATATGTGCATGCTTTTAAATCATGGTAGGTACAAGAACCAAAAATTACTGGACAGCCTCACACTTGTAAAGCAATTCTCAACAGCATTTAAGCACTATGAAAACGCACAAAATGGGTGGCTGTGGGGATTTTATGAAGGGCACTGGAAAGGTCTGAGAATCGTGCAACATGCAGGTGATATCGATGGCTTTGCCAGTTTATTAATGCTCATACCTGAAAAAGACATGGCACTATTTGTTACTATAAATTTATCAAGTTTAAAAGACCTAGCCTATAGAGGTTTTATTAATAAATTCACGGATAAGCTTTTAGCAAAATTATTTCCTAAAATTGCTAAAATAGACCACAACAAGGTAACACCCAAAGTAGGCAATGTTTCTAAACCCCTTAAAGCCTTTGAAGGCGTTTACAGACCAACCAGATATGCCCAACGCACCTTAGACAAGGTAGGGCTTTTTATAGGACTACAACCTGAAATTAAAATCTCGGTAAAAAACGACCAACTTGTAATTAATGACAATGAAGAGGAGCTTATTCCTATTTCAGACCTTACTTTTTATGCACGCAATCAACAAAAGTATGTCGCTTTTAAAGAAGACCACAATGGTGCGATATCCTATTATTTTATAGACAATCAAGCGTTTCATAAAGTAAGCTGGTATGGTAGTGTTAAGTTTCAACTTATTATGATTGGCAGTATTCTTTTGGTATTTTTCCTGTTCATTACAAGTAGTTTGGTTAGACTTGTGTTTATAAAGAAAAAAAAGTCCCATATCGTTGGTAAATTAAATCTTAGTATATCCATACTAAGCTTTTTGTTTATTTTCATTTTTGGATATTCTTTAATGACGACAAATCCCTATGAATTTTTTTATGGTCTTCCGTTTCTAGTCAAGGCGTCTTTAATTTTACCATTGCTAATAATTCTTTTAACTGCGCTTTCCTTAATTGTTATAATTAGGGCTATCCGAAAAAGAAAAGCACAATTTTGGTGGTTTAACTATGCGGTGACTATTGACGCTTTGTTTTTTATAGTTTGGTTATCATTTTGGAATTTGATTGGTTTTAATTATTAAACTATGCGCAACAACTAAGTTTTCCTCGCATCAGGCGGGGCTACATAGGGTGCGAAGCACTAATCCCGAATAAATCGAGAAAAAATTAGGTTGAACCCCGAAATGCTTCGTGGCAAGTCGCAACCTTGCCGATTCAGCTATAAGTTTGCAAAAAAATATACCGAAGCCTCTGTAGTGGATATCGATTTAGAGGATGGGTTCTCTTCAGCTTGTTTTGCAGAGGTTTTCTTTGTTTAGGATGTTTAGCCGCTGATTGTTCATCGATTTTTTATGTTTTTAATCATATTAAAGCATATCTGCCCAAACCCATCCCGATAGTTAAGTTTTGGTTTATAGTAAAGTGCGTTTTACTTCTCTATCTAGGAAATAAGCTGTTACAATTGTAGACAGGAGATCGGCCAAAGCAAAAGAGATCCAAACACCAAATTCATCATAAAAACGAGGTAATATTAAAATTAATGGGATAAAAATAAATCCTTGTCTTGATAGCGTTAGTAAAAACGCCGGTCTTGCCTTTCCAATAGCTTGAAAATAGGCAGAGCCGATAAGCTGTATAGATACGATAGGAATAGCTGCAAAAACCCAACGCATAGCCGATGGTGTTTTCGAGATGATAACCATGTCGTCTGTAAAAGCTCTCACAATCGGTTCAGCAAAAATCATTATACAAGCAAATACTAAAAGACCTAATGCAGAGGCAAACAGTATGGCCTTAATAATTGTTTCTCTTACTCTGGACTTTAACTCTGCACCATAGTTATAACCTGCTATTGGCAAAAATCCTTGCGTAACCCCAAGCACTGGAAATAACGCAAACATCAGCATCCTTGCGATAATGGCATAAGTTGTTACACTAGCTTCGCCGCCAAGTTTGTATAAAATATTATTCAATATTAAGTAGGTAACACTTACAACAGCTTGCCTTGCCAAGGTAACAAAACCCAATTCAATTATTTCCTTTAGAATATCATACTTGATACCTAAATGAGATAAGTTGAGTTTTAACTCAGAATGTTTAGACAGAAAAAAATAGATTATAAATCCTAAACACAACATATAAGAAATAGTCGAAGCCCAGGCAGCACCGTGCATGCCCATGTCAAAAACTTTGATAAACAAAAAGTCTAAACTCAAATTACCCACCGAAGGAATTATCATTGCTATCATGGAAAACATAGGCTTCCCTTCTGCCCTGATAACGGTATTACCCATCATGGCTAATGCTAAAATGGGCACCCCGTAAAGTATAATTTGATAATAGGTTTTAGCAGGTGCGAAAATATCCCCTTTGCCGCCAAATGCCGGAATCAAATCGTTCATATACCATAGACCAAGAATGGCAAGACTGACGGTTAAGAGCAATGTAATCGTGATTTGATTACCAAAAGAGGCAAGTGCTTTCTCCTTGTTATTAGCCCCTAACGCTCTTGAGATGATGGAAGAGCCACCGATTCCAATCGCCATACCCAAAGCAGCAATAAAAAAAGATACAGGAAGTACAACATTTATAGCAGCTATTGCTACAGACCCAATCCAGTTCCCTACCAATATGGTATCTACCAAAATATTGATAGACATCACTAAGATGCCTATCGATGCTGGAACTGATTGTTTAATCAATAATGATGTTATAGATTTTTCACCTAATTCGGAAGCGTTTAGGCTTTTCATGCTGTTGGCGTCTTGGCGACTTCTTGCATTGCCCATTCGTCTATCCAACGGCTTAAGGTTTTTACCCAATCTTCTCTATCGTTCAAACATGGTATAAATGTAAAGTCTTTTCCTCCATTTTCATGAAATATTTCTTCACCTTCCATAGCAATTTCTTCCAGCGTCTCTAAACAATCAGAAACAAAAGCAGGTGTGACGATTGCCATATTTTTGACACCATCTATCGCAAGTTTTTCTATTGTTCTGTCCGTGTAAGGCTTTAACCATGGATCGAAACCTAATCTAGATTGAAATGAAGTGCTATAAGTGCCTTCTTTAAGGTTTAAAGCTTCAGCTACCAACCTCGTGGTTTCTTTACATTGATGCCTGTAACAATATTGATGAGCAGGAGATGGTGTAGAGCAACAGCTTTTATCTAATTTACAATGCGATTTGGTAATATCACTTTTTCGGATATGACGCTCCGGCACACCGTGATAGCTAAACAACAAATGCTCGTAATCTAGGTCTTTTATGCTTTCATAAATACTCTTGGACAGCACATTGATGTAATCCGGATGATTGTAAAATGGCGGAACAGTTGTAAATTTCATTTCCGGGAAATGCGCTTTACGCAATTCTTCAGCCAAAACTAATATGGTTTCTGTGGTAGCCATGGCATATTGCGGATAAAGCGGCAATAACAACACCTCATCTACACCTTTGTCATGAAGTTCTTGCAGGCCTTGTTTTATCGAAGGTTCTCCATAGCGCATTGCCAGAGCAATAGGCACTTGAGTATAATCATCAATTTTAGACTGTAATCTTTCAGACAAAACGATTAGTGGGGATCCTTCTTCCCACCAGATTTTTTTGTATGCTTTAGCAGATTGCTTTGGCCTTGTATTTAAAATGATGCCCTTTACTAGAATGGCGCGTAAAACATATGGCACATCTATAACTCTTTCATCCATTAGAAATTCGCCTAGATATGTTTTTACGTCTTTAGGATCTGTGGATTTTGGAGAACCCAAATTAACCATTAATACTCCTTTCATAGAATTTGGTTTAGTTGTCAAAAATACTACGTTGATAAGTTAATTTTTATTAAACAAATTCCAATCTTTACAAAAAGAAATTCCAAACCAATCCAAATCTGATGACGGCGTCTCTGTAGGGGTAAAATGGCGCAGAGAAACTTGTGTTGTTTTCAAATAAGGTTGTTACATTTTCATATTTAAAATAGATCCGGGCTTGCCTCACTTTCATATTAAAGAAAAAATCTACTGTATAGAAATCATCTAAAGTTTCAAAGTCTTGCACTACAAATTCAGCTAAAACAGGGTCGTAAGCATTGGCATTAAAGCCGGTGAAGTATTTAAAATGGAATCCCATTTGAAGAAATAAGGCTTTTTTAAACCATTTATCAGAATAAAACAAAGATTGTCTTGTAACTAAGTCGGGTACTCTAAAAACATCATCCCCATTGGTTACCATTTGATACATGACCGTATTGGCTAATGAGAATTTTCCGTAGCTTAATGTTTTTTTGTATTTAAATTTGATATACCTTACGTCGCCACTATACTGAAAAGGAGCAACCAAAGAGTCTGCTGCAGATGTCGTGTCGGGATTATCCCTAAAACCAAAGTAGGTGTAATTTTGAATTTGAGTAATCGAAGCCTCTAAATCGCCGTATTTTTTTGAATTAAGCTCTGCTTTTAGGAATTGTGTATTCACATTCTCAAAATTGTTCCCCCAGTTATAATTTTGATAATCGCTCTGGTGTAGCAGAAAGTTATAATTTGGTGCACGAGAATTGATGTTTAGTTGAGCATTGGCACTCAAATCCTTGTTAAATTGATATGAGGCTCGGGTTTTTAAATAATTTCCATCAAAATCGCCTGCAATGTTATATCGTATATCGCCTTCAACTTTAAACTTTCCGATGTTGCCTTGATAACTGCCACCAACGGCATAGATATCACCAATTAAGCGGTTTGGCACCACGTCGCCATTTTCCTGTACAAAAACAGATTGATAACCGTAATTATAATTGCTATGCGACACATTAAATTCGAAAGTCCCTAAAGGATTGATCCTATAAGAGACGCCTACTATGTTAGTAAAATCCTGAAATTGAACTCTTGTGTTCAAATTTTGAGTTTCTAACGCAGGACCAAACACTGCCGCAGCTTGAGACTGTTGATAGGAAAATGTTTTATCTTCAATTCTAAATTTATGGTTCAAGCGAATTTGCCCGTTTTGTGTTGAATCGTTCCCTTTTCTAACTTTGTAGTGCTGATTTAAAAGGAATCGTCTGCCTAAAAAGATGTTTTCTGCATTTTCAAACTGAACTGCCAAATTTGCTCTATTTTCAAATTCTGGTATAGCATCTAAATACTGCTGGCGAGCTGTTGCCGTCAATCCACCGTTTTCTTCGTTCAGAATGTCCTGAGAAGCAAAATGGGTGTTCATATAATACCTTTTGTTTTCCGTATTGTAGGCTATGCCGATCCTGAAATGTCCATTGGAAGCCAGGCTATTCTGATATTTCCCCAAAGACCTTAGGCCTCTGTAACCAATATAAAAATTAAAGCGATCTGTAAAATTACTGGCAAATTGAGCATCTACATTTTGGCCTTGCTCGAAGGTTGTTTTAAAAAACAAATCTGTATAAGGTGTAGGGACATAAAAATGGTTGATGTCCTCATCCCTTATGTATACAAATCGTCTCGCTTGAGCTCCGAACTGCGGTCTTAAATACACGTCGCTAAAATCGTAACCTAAACTGTTGTACGTATGGCCTACATTGTGAAAGGGTAATAATTCAAAATCGTCTTTTCTAATGTAATTGTACTTGTATTCTTTCTGGATATATAAACTAGTATCCGCCGTTATCGTATCATTTTTATGGTTTATAATTTTATACTGGTCTATTGGCGGACGTTCTTTTGTCTCTTTAACAGACTGTGTTTCGCCTACATTAGAATTTTGCGTATTGGGGTTTGTGCCTTGTTGGGCTCTTCTCAAGGTAGGCCGTTCTTGAGCAACAAGTGTAATTGATAGTAAAAGCGCAAATAATAGAAGTATATATTTCATGCTAATATTTAACCGTTTGCAAATGTAGGATTTTTGAACCTTAAATAATTGTTTAAAATTGAAACATGACTTTTAGTAAAATTTACATCAATTACATTTTCTTGTGCTTGAAATAGATGAATGAAATAATTTAATTACAAATCCACAGATAATTAGAATCTTATGCTGAAGTAATTCAAAATCTAATACATTTTTAATTTTGGTTTTAAAAAAATAACAACACACATTTTGGTAAGATTATTGTACATTTTTAAAAGTTTCCTACACAAGTTGATAAATGAATAGATATAAGATTTACAGAATTTTAAATTGAATATTATGCGTTTTATAATTATTTTAATTTCAGTACTACTTTTAATTTCTTGCAGCGAAGATGATCCTTCAGCGGCAGACACATTCAAGCAAGACATTTTAAATACCTGGAAATTAGAACTAAAGTCAATTTCAGATGAGGAAGATTTCATCTTAAATGACTGCAATAAACAATCGACTTTTCAATTTTTAAATGACAATACATACGAGTATATCTATTATGAAATTGACGAAAATGAAAATTGTGCGATTTCGGTCAACCAATCTGGCACTTGGTTTTACAATGGTTCAAGTTTATTTTTAACCTATAATGGAGAAACAGAATCTGTAGCGGCTAATGTAGGTTTGTTGTCAGAAGAAAATGAGTTTTACGAATTCTCTAATGGCAACTATTTATACATTTTCAATGCAACTGATACTAATATTATTCAGGAATTGTATAAAAAAGTGGAATAGTAATTTTTTAAAAGTCAATTATAATCCATGTTAATTCTCTTTTATTTGAGGTCTTGCTCGTGTTGTGTTGATTTAAAATCAGTTGAAATATTTACAGGCTAGGTTGATTAATGAGGATTTTGAAGAAATGCTAACCGAATGAAACAAAGACACATGTTTTGAAATTTTTTGATATTTTGAACATCTTCTGATTAATTTTGACAAAGGTTTAATACATTTGGTTATGTTTAAATTTCGTGTTAAAAAAGTTGAGCTTTTTGTTCAACAGTATGTTCCCTCTCCTTTTAGTATCGCCATCATTTTAAGCTTTACTGTCATGGTTTGGGCTGTTTTTTCTATGAACGGAAATATTAAAGAAAATGTATGGAGCGTCCTATCTTTTTGGGAAGCTGGCATATGGAATAACAGCCTGTTGGTTTTTGCTTATCAAATGATGCTCATCCTGGTTTTGGGGCATATTTTGGTATTAAGTAAACCCTTACAGCATGTCTTGGACAAGCTAACCTATCCTATCAACAGTACGACAAAAGCAGTCGTAGTTGTTAGCATAAGCACCATGCTAATGGCTTTTTTCAACTGGGGTTTAGGCTTAATTTTTGGTGCCATTTTAGCTCGAAAAATTGGCGAATCAGCTCAAAAACAAAATCTTAAAATCAATTATCCGTTAATTGGTGCTGCAGGCTACATTGGTCTTATGGTTTGGCATGGTGGCATTAGTGGTTCTGCGCCTTTAAAAGTGGCCGAACAAGGACATTTAGCAACACTCACCACAGAAAGTGTTCCGGAATATATTTCAACTCAAGCAACCATATTTAGCACCTCAAACTTGATAGTTTTTGGATTGCTTATCTTAATTATGCCACTACTTTTTTTGTTTCTGAATAAAAATAAAAGCAACGAAAAAAACTACACTGTTAGTTTTGATGAAGGGTCAACAAAAATTCATTCTCAAACAAATCATCGGTTTGAGACTGCCAAGTGGCCTGCAATAGGCTTTGGACTTCTCATGCTTGCTGCTTTTTTTGTTCAGTATTATGAAAATTTGGTGACATTTAGACTTACGCCAAACATGTTAAATTTTTTGATGCTTGGCTTTTGTTTTATCCTTCATGGGAATTTCCTGAATTTTCTAAGCGCCTTAAAAGAATCAATAGGCGATGTAAGTGGTATACTTATTCAATTTCCACTGTACTTCGGTATAATGGGCATTATGAAAGATAGTGGTCTCGCTTTACAAATTGCAGAATTTTTTGTAAGCATCTCTACTACAGAGACCTTACCTATTTTCACTTTTTTTAGCGCTGGCATACTTAATATTTTTGTGCCAAGTGGTGGTGGTCAATGGGCCATACAAGGCCCTATCATTTTAGAATCTTCATCTCAACTTGGAGTTCCTTTACCAAAAATGATTATGGCCATGGCGTACGGCGACCAGATTACTAATATGCTTCAACCCTTTTGGGCCTTGCCATTGTTGGCTATAACAAGGCTTAAAGCTTACCAAATATTACCCTATACGTTTTGGATGTTTGTGCTTGGTAGCCTACTATTTATTTTAGGCTTACTTTTTATTTATTAGTTATGTATTTTCTCACAAAAGAATTATGGTTTCCTGATCCAAGAGAAACGACTAAAGAAGGGGTTTTAGCTATTGGCGGCGATTTAAGCCCAGAACGCCTTATGCTCGCCTATCGAAATGGGATTTTTCCTTGGTTTAACGAAGAAGAACCTATTGTCTGGTGGTCACCTATCGAAAGAATGGTGCTTTTTCCTGAAAATTTGAAGATTTCAAAATCTATGAAATCGGTTTTAAACAAAGACAAATTTCAATATACTGTAAATCATAACTTTGAAGAAGTAATTTTAAATTGTGCAAAAATTAAACGAAAAGGCGAACAAGGCACTTGGATAACAAACGACATGATTCAGGCCTACATAACCCTTCATCAGCTTGGCTATGCGCACTCTGTAGAAGCTTGGCAAGAAGGCAAACTCGTTGGTGGCCTATACGGCATATACTTACAAGAAAAAGGAATTTTTTGTGGCGAAAGCATGTTTACAAAAGTAAGTAATGCTTCCAAATTTGCATTTATAAAAATGAATACGCATTTTAAAACCAGAGGCTTAAAATTAGTAGATTGTCAAATGTACACCTCACACCTGGAAAGCCTGGGAGCTAAATTAATATGCAGAGAAGAATTTTTAAAGCATTTGAATTAAGAATTTAAAGCATCAAAATAATTAAGTTTTATAGAATTTGTTTTTCTTATTGAAAGAAAAAATGAATATTTGTGGTAGTACTTTGATTTATTTAAATGTTATCAAGAAAGGTTGAGGGATTAGACCCAATGACGCCTTAGCAACCCACTAATCTCGAAAAAGTGAAGGTGCTACATTCTACTAGAAACGATTTTTCAAAAATTGCTAGATAGATAACAAACAAAGATTTTAATTCCAACTTATATCTTTCTTATATAACATACTTAAGTCATTTTAATATAAAATGAAACATTAGGTATTATGAATAGTTCTATAGAAGAAGAATTAAAGAAAAGAATATTGGTTTTAGATGGTGCAATGGGCACTATGCTACAACAATATAAATTTACTGAGGAAGATTTTCGTGGCGAACGCTTTAAAGATTACCCCTCGCCACTAAAAGGAAACAACGACTTGTTGTCGATTACGCAACCGGAAGCCATAAAAACGATACATCGTAAATATTTTGAAGCCGGTGCAGATATTGTCGAAACCAATACCTTTTCAGGGACAAGTATTGCCATGGCAGATTACAACATGCAGGATTTAGTGTACGAGTTAAACTACCAATCTGCCAAAATAGCTAAAGAAGTAGCAAATGCCTTTACTACTAAAACACCTGAAAAACCCCGCTTTGTTGCCGGGTCAATAGGACCAACCAACAAAACGGCCAGCCTAAGTCCTGATGTTAATAAACCAGAATATAGAGCTATATCGTTCAATGAACTTAAAACAGCCTACAAAGAACAAGTTGAAGCCTTAATAGATGGAGGTGTGGATTTACTTTTAGTGGAAACCATTTTTGATACTCTAAATGCCAAAGCAGCCTTGTTTGCGATTGAAGAAGTAAAGGAAGAACGTAAATTGAACATCCCCATCATGGTTTCCGGGACCATTACAGATGCTTCAGGCAGAACACTTTCTGGGCAAACCGTAGAAGCTTTTTTAATTTCGATTTCGCATATTCCGTTGTTGAGTGTTGGTTTTAATTGTGCACTCGGCGCTAAGCAGCTTCACCCCTATTTAAAACGCCTGGCACGACAAACGGACTTTTACACATCAGCTCATCCTAATGCAGGATTACCTAATGCCTTTGGTGAATACGACCAAACCCCGGAAGAAATGAGAACTGAAATTGAAGCTTACCTTAAGGACCATCTTGTAAATATTATTGGCGGTTGTTGTGGTACGAATCCAAATCACATAAATGCTATAGCAGAAACGGTAAAGAATTTTACCCCAAGACCAATCGCAGAAGCTGTTGCCAAAGGATAAATTGATAAATGAAAGTAGACTTAAATGAAAAATGACAATCTAAAACCTCCTAAATACCTGAAGCTTTCAGGCTTAGAACCTTTAATCGTGACAGAAAACACGAACTTTATTAATGTTGGTGAGAGGACAAATGTTACAGGTTCAAGAAAATTCCTAAGACTTATTAAGGAAGAGAAATATGAAGAAGCGCTTACTGTGGCTCGAGATCAGGTGGAAGGAGGTGCGCAAATTTTGGACGTGAACATGGATGAAGGCATGTTAGATGGAGTATACGCTATGACAACCTTCCTAAATCTAATAGCCTCCGAGCCGGATATTGCCAGAATCCCTATCATGATCGACAGCTCTAAGTGGGAAATCATCGAAGCTGGCCTTCAAGTGGTTCAAGGTAAATCTGTTGTAAACTCCATCTCGCTAAAGGAAGGTGAAGCCGAATTTATTAGACAGGCAACACTTGTTAAACGCTATGGTGCTGCAGTTATCGTTATGGCTTTCGACGAAGAAGGTCAGGCAGACACTTACCAAAGACGCATAGATATATGTAAACGCTCTTATGATATATTAGTCCATCACATTAACTTCCCTCCGGAAGACATCATTTTTGACCCCAATATTTTCCCCGTTGCAACAGGAATAGAGGAGCATCGCAAAAATGCTGTAGATTTTTTTAAGGCGACCAAATGGATAAGAGAAAACCTGCCTTATGCTAATGTTTCTGGTGGTGTAAGCAATGTGTCCTTTTCATTTAGAGGTAATAATACGGTAAGAGAAGCTATGCATTCCGCTTTTTTATATCATGCCATACAACACGGGATGAATATGGGCATCGTAAATCCGAGCCTCTTGGAAGTTTACGACGATATTCCCAAGGATTTGTTAGAACTTGTAGAAGATGTCTTGTTAGATAGACGTGACGATGCAACCGAACGCCTATTGGATTTCGCTGAAAATGTAAAGGGAAATAAAAAAGAAAAAGAAAACACAGCTCTAAAATGGCGAGAAGATGATTTGCAATCTCGTATTACGCATAGTCTGGTAAAAGGAATAGACGTCTTTATCGAAGAAGATGTGGAAGAAGCAAGGCAACAAGCCTCAAAACCTTTGGATGTTATCGAAGGACACTTAATGACAGGCATGAATGTCGTTGGTGATTTGTTTGGGAGTGGAAAAATGTTCTTACCACAAGTCGTTAAGTCTGCTCGTGTTATGAAAAAAGCCGTGGCGTATTTAGAACCATTTTTAGAAGAGGAAAAGAAAAAAGCCCCTAAATCCCCAAAGGGGACCTTGCATTGGAAAACTGCAGATCCGGTTTTATACAGCTCTTTAAAAGAATTTGCAAAACGTATGAGAAATCAGCCTACTGAAGCTGAAGAATTATTATGGAAAATTTTGCCAAACAAACAATTAGATGGTTATAAATTCAGAAGACAACATATTATAGGTCAGTTTATAGCTGATTTCATATGCTTAAAGAAAAACTTAATCATCGAAGTTGATGGTTTACATCATCAGTTACCTGAAAATAAAACTTCTGATGAGCAACGTACAAAGTGGTTAAATTCTGAAGGCTACCGTGTAATTAGATTTAAAAATGAAGAAATTCTAACGAATCTCGATTACGTATTAAATAAAATCAGAGAAGCCTTAAAAGCTTCCCCTTTGGGGAGGAGAGGGGCCGGAAAAATCCTCATGGCCACCGTAAAAGGCGACGTTCACGATATCGGAAAGAATATTGTGAGTGTAGTTTTAGGCTGCAATAACTACGACATTATAGACTTAGGCGTTATGGTTCCTCCTGAAAAAATCATCGAAATGGCCAAGCAGGAAAATGTAGATGTGATTGGATTGAGTGGTTTAATTACGCCTTCGTTAGACGAAATGGTGTATGTGACTAAAGAAATGGAAAAAGAAAACATGAACATCCCTTTACTCATCGGCGGAGCGACCACATCCAAAGCCCATACTTCTGTGAAAATTGCACCAAATTATTCAAGCACAGTGGTTCACGTGAACGATGCTTCAAGGGCAGTAACCGTGGTTGGAAATTTGTTACAAAAGGATAATGCCGTGTACAAAAATCAAATTAGAGAAGAGTATGATAGCTTCAGAGCGAAATTTTTGAACCGTACGAAATCCAAAGAATACATCAGTATTGAGGATGCAAGACAAAAGAAGTTTAAAATAGACTGGCCAAACACAAGCATTGTCAAACCAAACGAATTAGGAATTACGGTTCTTGAAGATTTTGACATCACTCAACTCGAAGACTTCATCGACTGGAGTCCTTTTTTCAGGAGCTGGGATTTACACGGCAAATACCCTGATATTTTAAATGATACTGTTGTTGGCAATCAAGCTACAGAACTCTTTAATGATGCCCAAACACTGCTTCAGAAAGTGTTTAACGAAAAGCTATTAACAGCGAAAGCAATTTTTGGACTTTTTCACGCAAATACTGTGAATGAAGACGATATAGAAGTCTATGCAGACAAAACCTATACGTTCTTAACCTTACGCCAGCAGCTTAAAAAACGAGATGATGTACCGAATATAGCCTTGGCGGATTTCATAGCACCAAAGAAAACAGGCATTCGAGATTATATTGGTGTGTTTTGTGTTACTGCCGGCTTTGGAACAAAAGAAATGGCAGAAGCCTTTGAAGCAGAACACGATGACTATAATTCAATAATGATCAAGGCCTTAGCCGATCGTTTAGCTGAAGCATTTGCAGAATACCTTCATAAAGAAATAAGAACCAAATATTGGGGATATGCCTCCGAAGAACAACTCTCTAATGAGGATTTAATCAAAGAGATTTATAAGGGCATCCGGCCAGCTCCGGGATATCCTGCATGTCCGGATCATCTGGAAAAAGTCACCATTTGGGAGCTCCTTAACGTAAAAGAACGTATTGGTGTAGAACTTACAGAAAACCTGGCCATGTGGCCGGCCGCAAGTGTGAGTGGCTATTATTTTTCTAATCCTGAGTCTAAATATTTTGGATTAGGGAAAATATCCAAGGACCAGGTACAAGACTATGCGATAAGACGCAATATCTCAATTGAAGAAGCAGAGAAATGGCTAAATCCTAACCTTAATTATTAAAAAGCCCCACCAACCTCTACAAAGGGGAGGCTTTAGATAAACAAAAAATGAAATATAAATTATAAAATAACCCGAAAAAAAGCCCCTCATTCGGAGGGGTTTGGGAGGCCTATGAAAGTAACAGAACATATTAAAAACGCTAATGGTAAAACCTTGTTTTCTTTTGAAATCGTACCGCCTAAAAAAGGAAGAAACATCCAGGAATTATATGACAATATCTATCCATTAATGGAATTTAACCCGCCTTTTATAGATGTCACCACCTCGAGAGAAGAATACATCTACATCGAAAAAGATGGCTTGTACGACAGGAAGATTACTAGAATGCGGCCGGGAACTGTTGGTATTTGTGCCGCTATAAAACATAAATATAATGTAGATACTATTCCTCATGTGCTTTGTGGTGGATTTTCTAAAGAGGAAACAGAATACCTGTTGGTAGATTGCCACTATCTGGGTATAGATAATGTCATGGCACTACGAGGTGATCCTATGAGAGAAGAAAAATATTTTACGGCTTGCAAGGGTGGCCATAAATATGCAAAAGATTTGGTGAATCAAATCCAGAACCTAAATAAAGGCAAATACCTTCACGATGTTATTGAAATAGATGATACCCCAAATTTTTGCATTGGTGTAGCCGGTTATCCTGAAAAGCATATTGAATCTCCTTCGTTGAAGTCTGATTTGAAACGACTTAAAGAAAAAGTAGATCAAGGTTCAGATTATGTGGTGACTCAGATGTTTTTCGATAATTCAAAATTCTTTGAATTTGTTGAAGCTGCTCGAGAACTTGGCATTACAGTTCCAATTATTCCAGGCATTAAACCAATTGCTGTAAAAAAACACTTACAATTACTGCCTCAGGTATTTAATATAGATATTCCGGAGGAATTGATCAAAGCGGTAGAAGATTGCAAAGACAACAACGAAGTTCGACAAGTAGGGATAGAATTTGCTATCCAACAATCTAAAGAACTAATGCAAGCAAAAGTACCCGTATTACATTACTACTCCATGGGTAAAAGTGATAACATAAAGGCTATCGCAAAAGAAGTATTTTGATGATAATTGTTCAAATATTTATGTGAAAACAGGTTTTTTGTTGATTATTAATTCTCAGCCCCATAGTTTATGTGTGCCAGACAAACAAAAATCTTAAGTCGATACACTGATGTTTAATATCTTTAGGGTTTCTCATTTAGAATACGATCTGTGTCGAAATATGATGTAATTACTCCAATTATTAATCATAATATCAAGTCTTTTAGAATTTTAATCATCAAAAAGCTTTAGTTTATTCATTTAAAATAATCTTAAAATATCCTGCAATTTTGTAACAAATATGTGTTTTACACGACTATTTGATTGAGTGAATTCTATACTAAATGTTATTGAAAGCTTACTCATAATCCTTATTTTGCATATTTTAAAAACAGATATAAAATGAGCACATATTTCCAAAAAGTAAAAGATTTTGTAACCGAGTTAGAATACGAGATTGTATCAGAAGATACAGCAGAAGAACTCATCGTCGTAGACAAAGAGGAAGATGGCATTAAGAACCTCATCATCGATTGTGAAGATGATATCTTAATTATCGAGTCCTTTTTATTCGAAGTTAACGCACCTAGCAAAGACATGCTAGAATGGCTCCTAAAAACTAATCGTGAAATTATTTTCGGTGCATTTGTATTGGATAGCTCAGGCAAAAAAGTGATTTTCCGTGATACACTTGCTTTAGAAAATTTAGACATCAACGAATTAGAAGGAAGCCTAAACTCTTTACAGCTTCTTTTAGCTGAACATATGAACGAACTATTAGATTTTTCAAAACAATAAAATATTATAACAATGGGTTTATTTAGAAGACTTACACGATTAGGAAAAGCTGAAGCCAATGCTTTGGTAGACAAATTTGAAGATCCTATAAAGATGACAGAACAAGGTATTCGTGACCTTAAAGTCGATTTAGACAAAAGCTTACAGGCCTTAGCTGAAGTAAAAGCCATGGCCATTCGTAGCAAGCGTGATTTAAAAATGAATACCGAAAAAGCTAAAAATTACGAGCAAAAAGCTATGCTACTGCTCAAAAAAGCTGAAAATGGAGACCTTGCTGTAGAAGAAGCAGACCGATTGGCAACAGAAGCCTTAAGACTTAAAGAAACTGCTCTGGATGATGCGAAAAGAGCACAGGAAGAAGTAAACAGATTTGATACAAATATTTCCAGTTTGGACGCAAATGTCAAAAAACTGAAAAACACGATTTCTTCTTACGAAAACGAGTTGCGCACACTTAAAGCCAGAGCAAGAGTAAGTAAAGCGACTACCAAAATAAACAAACAATTAAGTGGAATAGACAGCTCCAGAACAGTTGGAATGTTAGAACGCATGAAAGAAAAGGTGAGTCAACAGGAAGCTATGGCAGAAGCCTATGGCGAAATTTCCAATTCAAACGTAAGTCTTGATGACGAAATTGACAGCGTACTTTCCGAGAAAAACGTGAAAGCTTCTAATGCTTTAGAAGAACTAAAAGCCAAAATTAAAAACAGCTAATGGGACTTTTTGATTTTTTTAAAAAGAAAACACCAGATTATGACGTGACCAATATGAGCGTTCATGATCTGGATGTTGGTTTTATCTTCGAATACGACTTAGAAACATGGGAGGTTAAAGAAGCTTACGAATACGATTGGGGCAGCAACTTTTTTTCCAGAGAATACAAAGTCACTAATGGCAGTGAAGTAAAGTACCTAAGTGTAGAAGAAGATGACGACCTGGAAATATGCTGGATGGATAAAATCAAGCTCACCAAAATTGACGAAGATCTTCAGGATGAGCTGATTGCTAAACAGAAACCACCAAAAAAACTATATGTAGAGGGTATAAAGTTCTTCTTTGAAGATGTATGTACAGGCTATTTTCAAAATGGATTGAAGAGAGACGAAAATTCCTGGGAAGAATACCGATGCTGGGATTTTGAAGACAAATCCGGAGACCATATCTTAAGCATCGAACAATGGGACGACGAAAGTTTTGAAGCAGCAATAGGCAAAAACCTAAAAGAATACGAGATTTCGAATATATTACCAGTTGAAAAAAGCTAAACTCAAAACAATGCATAAAGTAAAATCAATTGTTATTGTAAGTGCGATTTTTGTGTCCCTCCTTTTAAATTCTTGTTTTTCTGGAAATTCCTCCAGCAAACAAAAATTTGAGAAAACACCCGTAGACAATATTATAATGTCGCTTAGAAACGAAACCGATTATTCTATCATTTTGGCAGACATGGACAACCGAGGAAACGACTATTTCCATAAGTATGATGTTATCATCGAAAAGCCTGATACCGTTTTGGTTGAAAATAAAGATTGGGAAAAGGTTTCTGACATCTTTTTTGATGCCAACATCAACAACCTTGGAATGGCTATTGCGACGAAAAAAGACAATAAACTCAGTAAAGTAGCAAGTCCGGCAGGATATAATAATTTTGTAGGTAATGAAAAGTATGGCCGATGGACGGAAGGCCGCAATGGAGGTTCTTTCTGGGAATTTTATGGCAAGTATGCTTTTCTGTCTTCAGTGTTTAATATGATGAGTTATCCGGCGCGTCGTTCTTATTGGGACGATTACAACGGTGGAGGCTATTATGGAAGATCTCCCTATTACGGACCAAGAGGAAATACTTATGGAACAAAGTCTTACACCAATACAGATAAAGGAAGAAAAACGACATGGTCGTCTAAGCCCTCTTCGTTTAAACAAAGCGTAAGAAGTAAGGTTTCTCAATCTGCAAAAGCAAGTAAATCTAGAATTTCCAGAAGCAACTCCAGATATAGCAGAAGCTCTTCAAGAAGCAGAAGTGGTGGATTCGGTAAATAATCTTTATTAATTTAAATTATAAACATGGACTTTTCAGAAGTTTTATCCATTTTTTATCATGCAGCAGCTTACATTGCTGTAGGTTTTATCATTTTCCTAATCGGCAAATACGCCTACCAGCTTTTAAACCAAAGCTTTAGTGTAAAAGAAGAATTGGTCGAAAAAGACAATCTTGCTTTTGCTTTTGCAAATGTCGGGTATTACATTGGCCTTCTTATCATTATTGGTGGTGCCATTATTGGCCCTTCCAAAGGTCTTGTTCAAGACTTGATAGACATAGGCATTTTTGGAGTTTTGGGGATTGTATTATTAAACCTTTCTATTCTCTTTAATGATAAAATCATCCTTAGAAATTTTTCTATTAAAAAAGAAATTATCGAAGACAGGAATATTGGCACGGGAATTATTGAAGCCGCAGTAGCCGTGGCATCCGGTCTCATAATTTTTGGCGCCATAACAGGAGAATACATCGATCCTGAAACGGAAGAACCCATGTATGTGGGATTAGGTTTCAGCATCTTAACGGCTGTGGTTTTTTGGGCGGTTGGACAAGTGGCCATGTTTATCATCTCTAAAGTATATCAAATTATTACACCTTACGATGTGCACGAGCATATCGAAAAAGATAATGTTGCTGTTGGTATTGGATTCGCTGGCGTATTGGTTGCAGTAGCCAACCTGATAAGATTTGGATTAGAGGGCAATTTCGAAGGCTGGGGAGAAACTTTAGGCTATGCGGGCTTCGAACTTTTAGTAGGCATTATTCTGTTACCTGTAATGCGATTAATTACCGATAAAATTTTGCTGCCAGGCCAAAAACTTACCGACGAAATCATCAATCAGGAGAAACCTAATATTGGCGCTGCAATGATTGAAGCATTTTCTTACATTGGGGGTTCGGTATTGATCACTTGGTGCTTGTAATTGAAAAAAAATCAATCCAAACGTGGCTTAAGAAACATAAAGACTTAAATCAAAAACTTACATGCCGCTAGCAAAAAAAGTAAAAGCGAGTTTCTATTTTCTCATTGCCATATGGGTGGTCTTTTTATTAAATTCAATTTTACCACTCAATCTTAATCAGTACGGCATACAACCGAGAACACTTTCAGGGCTCTTTGGTATTTTTTTAGCGCCTTTTTTACACGGGAATTTGCCACATATTATTTCCAACTCTATTCCTCTTTTTATCCTTACACTTGTTTTACTGGTGTTTTATGAAAAACAAGCCTTTGGGACAATTTTGGGCATTATCCTCTTAGGAGGATTTTTAGTTTGGCTTTTAGCAGATTTCTTTACAAACTACACAGTACATATTGGCGCAAGTGGTTTAATATACGGCTTAGTTGCATTTTTAATCCTCTCCGGGATTTTTCAAAGGTCATTTAAGTCGCTTTTAATCAGTATTGTGGTTTTTTTAGTTTACGGCGGGATTTTTTACTACATCTTACCCCATAGGCCAAACATTTCCTGGGAAGGTCATCTTTTTGGCGCTTTAGCTGGCTGTTATATGGCTTATGCATATCGAAATAGAATGCTTAATAATTCCATATCGTAAATGTTGAAAAATAAAAATAAATATTCTCTTGTACTAATGGCTGCTATTTTCGCCACAGGCTTTAGCGGCATCGTAGCAGAATATTTATTATCCACACTGGCAACTTATTTTTTAGGCGATTCAATTTTTCAGTGGACCATGATTGTTTCAACCATGATGTTTACTATGGGACTTGGCAGCAGACTGAGTAAATTGTTTAAAACCAATTTAATTTCTAAGTTTTTAGTTTTAGAATTTATTTTGTCTCTGGTCGTATCTTTTGCACCTATAATCGTCTACACGCTTTCGGCTTATACCGAGTATTTGGCGGTCTTTATTTATGCCTTTTCAATGATTATTGGGACGCTTATCGGAATGGAAATTCCTTTAGTTACTAGAATTAATGGAGAATACGAAGAGCTTAGAACCAATATTTCAAACGTCTTAGAAAAGGATTATTACGGCAGCCTCTTAGGCGGCGTATTTTTTGCGTTTGTAGGTATTCCTTTTTTAGGGTTGAGTTATACCCCTTTTGTCTTAGGGATTGTAAATTTTAGCGTGGCTATACTGGTATTTTTATACTTAAAGCAAAACTTAATAAAAACTCAAAAAATATTGTTTTCAGCAAGTGGCGTATTAATTATTCTACTCCTGTCGTCTGGTGTGATATATGCAGATCCAATAATCGAATATGGCGAACAAAGGAAATACCAGGACAAAATCATATATTCTGAACAGTCTAAATACCAGCGAATCGTCATCACGCAATGGAAGGAAAACTACTGGCTTTACCTAAATGGCAATGTGCAATTATCTACCATAGACGAAGTCATGTACCATGAGCCCTTAGTGCATCCGGCAATGACTATGCATAAGAACCCACAAGACGTTTTGGTATTAGGTGGTGGAGATGGCTGTGCGATTAGAGAAATATTAAAATACGAGGATGTAAAACGGATAAGGCTAGTTGATTTGGACCCTGCAATGACTACTTTGGGCGCCGAACATCCTGTTTTGACCAAGCTGAACAAAAATGCCTTTGACAATCCTAAAGTTGAGGTGATAAACAGTGATGGATTTACCTATTTAACTAATAATACGCATTTTTACGATGTTATTATCATCGATTTGCCAGACCCAAGAACTGTAGAAATTAGTAGACTATACTCTCAGGAGTTTTATAAAATTGCGTATAAACATCTTAGACCCAACGGAATCATTGTTACACAGGCTGGGAGTCCGTACTACGCCACAGAGGCATTTAATTGTATTTTAGAAACCATGAAAAGTGCAGGGTTTAATGTCGTACCCATGCATAATCAAGTTTTGTCTTTAGGAGAATGGGGCTGGGCTTTTGGAGCAAAAATGGATGAAAATGTAAACTTAAAGCGCAAATTACAAGCATTACGTTTTGATGCTATCGAAACCGAATGGCTCAACCAAGACGCCATGAGTTTAATGACCTCTTTTGGAAAAAATGTTTTTCCAGTTGAAACAGATTCGGTAAAAATTAATAAAATACACGAACCTGTACTGTACAGGTATTATTTAAATGGAAATTGGGAAATTTACTAAACACATGAACACTTTAAAACACATTACATTGGAACCAAAAGTATACTCTTTAAAGGGTTGGATGTTTTTAGTTGACCCTTCTATTCTATTTGAGTTTTTTCAATCCCAATTAGAAAATGCAGACTTCACCATACTAGACGTCGTACAATCGCATTTTCCGGGTGGCGGATATACAGCAACTTGGATTTTGGCTGAATCTCACCTCGCCATACACACATTTAAAGAAAGTGGCTGGACATATATAGAACTTACCAGTTGTAATGCAGATAAAGCTAAATCTTTCAAAAACAACATATTAAAATCTGATTTTGAAATTAAATTAGATTCAGATAGTCTTCAAAAAAGCAGTGTCTGATCAAATCATCTTACAGGCCTTTACGACCTCATCCACTGTAATGCTTTTATGGTCCGGCAAGGGGTTATGTTTAGGCAGTAATGCTAAATACCTGTCTTCGTTAGATTCGTAGTTGTTCTTAAAAATAGGATTATAAATTTCGTTGACGTCGCATATATCTTCAATCAAATCTTTATGATGAATAAGATCTGTTGAACCCAGATGAAAAACCCCTTTCAAATTTTGATTGATGATGTAATGCACTTGTTGTGAAAACTTTTCAGCCGAAGTCGCATTTATAACGACTTTAGGAAAAACGTCTATAGGCACCCTATCTCTGTTGGCGTCAAAAATTTCTTTCAGTCTTGGAGAAAACTTGCCAAAAACCATAGGCAATCTAAGGATGTTGTAATACTCGTTGGGCAAACGCAGAAGCGAATTTTCAATTTTAATTAAAAATCTCCCATAAATACTAGACGAAAGGGTTTTATCGTATTCGTAAGAGGGGTAATTGGAGAAGGCGTCGAATACATTGGAGGTCGAAATAAAAAGAAGCTTTTTCCGATAACGTATAACGTGGTTTAATAATTCGTTATAGGCTTCAAGCTGTGCCGGGAATGGCCCTTTAAAACAAGTTATAATTATGTCTGGCGATGTTGTTTTCAGCACATGTTCCAAACCTTCGGTCTGTACATCCCAAGGCAAAAAACGCTGGTTGCCGGCGTAATTTTCTTTTGATGAAAAGTAGGTGCCAAATACATCAAAATAGGCATTAAGCTCCTTAAATAAGCTTTGCCCTAAAAATCCACTTGCGCCAATAATTAAAATTCTCAATGTATTGTATCCTATAATAAAAAAAGGTGGTTGAATGAATTCAATACCACCTCTTTTATGTTTTAATATGTTTATGCTTTATAAAAAGGCAACTTCACTAAAGTTGCTGGTACTTGTTTTTTCCGTATTTGAATCAGTACTTCTGTTCCTAATTGATGAAATCCGGTTTTTACATAACCCAACCCAATGGCTTTGTTTAGACTTGGCGCTTGTGTACCGGAAGTCACATGGCCTATAGCGTTACCTTCAGTATCTAAAATTTCATAATCTTTACGTGGTATGCCTTTGCCTGTTAATTCAAATGCAATTAATCGACGGGTTAAGCCTTCTTCTTTTTGCTTTAGCAGGTTGTCTTTATTTATAAAATCTGTATCGAATTTGGTTATCCAACCCAGTTTAGCTTCCAAAGGCGAGGTAGTGTCGTCTATATCATTGCCGTATAAGCAAAAGCCCATTTCAAGCCTAAGTGTATCTCTTGCTGCTAATCCAATGGGTTTTATCCCGAAAGCTTCGCCGGCTTTTAACACACTGTTCCAGACTTGTTCTGCGTTATCATTTTTTATGTACAACTCGAAACCACCACTTCCGGTGTAACCTGTAGCAGAAATTATAACATCTTCTGCACCAGCAAATAATGCTGTAGTAAAATGGTAATATGGTATTTCTGAAAGATTAACGGCCGTTAAGGACTGCATAGCCTTTATAGCTTTTGGACCTTGTACAGCCAATAAAGAGTACTCATCGCTTGCATTGGTAAGTTTTGCATCAAAGCTGTTGTGCGCATTTACCCAATCCCAGTCTTTTTCAATATTAGATGCATTGACCACCATAAGGTACTTATTAGTATTAAATTTATACACAATAAGGTCGTCTACAATGCCATTTTCGGTGTTGGGCATGCATGTGTATTGGGCCTGTCCGTCTTTTATCTTCGTAATATCGTTCGACGTGACATACTGAATCAGTTTTTCGGCCTCAGGACCTTCCACAAAAAATTCTCCCATATGAGAGACGTCAAAAACGCCCAAATGCTCTCTAACAGTTTGGTGTTCAATATTTACACCTTCGTAGCTAACCGGCATGTCGTAGCCAGCAAAAGGGACCATTTTCGCGCCTAAATCTCTGTGGATATGTGTTAATGCTGTTGTTTTCATTTACAAATTTTTATGGGCACAAAAATAGTGAGAAACTAAAGATATCATTTAATTCCTTGCTTATTTTTTTGAACTAAAAAAAACACCATAACAAATCACAATCTTCCCCATTTCATATTTACATCCGAACAACACAAGCACAAAGTGGCTTGCCACATACAAAAATACCATGAGAATGACAGTCTTCTCTCCTTTGGGGGAAAAGGGGCTTCTTACCTCTTTAATGTAAAGTGCCCCGTATGCACGCGTCCATCTTCACGCTCTACCCTAAACCAATAGTCATTAGATGGCATTGGTTTTCCGTTTTTGGTACCATCCCAGCCATTATCGGCGGGATTAATGTTTGCAATTAGCTTACCATACCTATCAAAAATATAGATTTTTGAAAATACTTCGCGAGTCGAATTTATAATTTGCCAGCGATCATTGAAACCGTCGCCATTGGGTGTAAAAAATTGTGGATAATCCAGTAAAAAAACACGCCTTAAAGTCTCACCACACCCATTTTTATCTCTTACCGTGACCAGATATTCGTATTCCGTTAATTCTTCAAATATATTGGAGTCCTGAAAATTAAGGCCATCAATGGAAAATTCATAATCGCCATTGCCCTGAACAAAAATCTCAATAGCATTGTCATCTTGTCTCCAGTCTATGACTGTAAGCTCAGTGATTGTTGCTTCACCTGATGCAGATACCTGAAACGTTGCTGTAGTTTCGCAATTTTGATCTTGATATTCAATTATACCAGTGACCTCATAAATGCCCGGCTCTGTAACTGTATTTGATGATGTTGTGTTGCCGGTAGACCAAATATAGCTGTCAAAAGAATCATCTATTGAAATGACTAAAGGTTCATCTCCACAAATTATTAAATCTTCATTACTTTCGATAAATGGCGATTCTAAGACTTCGATTTCAAAGGATGTTATTGTAAAACACTGAGGACTACTATTGTTTTCTAATCTGGCATAAATAGTTTGCGGATTATTCTCGTTTGAAAAATTAACGTCTAGAGCATTTAAATCATTCTCGGCATCGAATATTGTCTTGTGATAAGAAATAGTATTTTCATCTGCTGGTAGACCGTTTATAATTATTTCATTTTGAATGCTTAAGTCAAAAACCTCTATTCCATCAAAATCCTCATCGCATGCTTCTAATTTTTCCGGTTGTCCCGGTATTGGCAAATTCCCGACAACCAATTGAAATGACGCCGTATCGAAACAATTATCTAGGCTATTTAGAGTCGATACCCTAATCCATAGGGTTTGCAGCGTCTCGGTATTTTGAAAAGATGTGGGATTGGCAACGGGATTAGCCCCATTATCAGCATCGGATTGTGAGGTATGATAGGTGATATTAAAATCGCCGGGGTCGTTAACTGCTATAGGTTCAATTTCGGTTAAATTAAAGGTTGCTGCATCGTCTGTATCGCAAACCAATAAATCGGGTATGTCTTCAGTAACAATAAATTCTGCCTGTAAAATCACTTCCAATTCCAAGCTTGTAAAGGACACACAGCCGGTGTTAACATCTGTTACTCTTACAAACAACACCTGCGTAAAGGCATTTGTATTGGTAAATGGACTAGAAAGACCATTAGAAATAGTTAAATCTTCAGCCTCGGCTTGGGTTAGGAAAAAATTAACTTCGTAATCGGGATTGCCACCTGTGATTTCCGGTATTTTGGAGTCTAAATCAAATGTAGAAAAACCCGATTGATCGTTTGTTGTATCACAAACTGTTAAGGCAGTTGGGGCATTGAGTTGTGGTGGTTCTAAGGTCTCAATATCAAACTGCGTTGTTGTAAAACAATTGCTGATAGATTGCCTGATGTAAATAGTTTCCAAACCACTAGAAGGAGTATAACTTTGAGGATTGGTGATAGGGTTATTATTGTTTTGAGCATCAATAAGGTTAAGGTGAAAGCTTAAAGTTTCGTTGGGGTTTGGTATTTCTGCAAATGCATCTTCCAGATTAAAAGTGACATTTATAAGACTGGCACATTGCGATAAATTTTGAACCAATATTGGATTTGGAGTGCTGGCCAGAAGTAAGTTTTGCTGAAAAATATTGTTTAGAATGTTATTTTCATTAACAGGATTACTACCGTCTGCCAAGGTGTTTACTTTTACGATGAGCGTTGTGTTTTCTGGAAAGCTAGTAGGAATACTAATGTCCAAAAACTGTGTTTCGGTGCCGTTAATAGGAATATCATTTTGGGTAAAAAACGTATCCAGAAAAACTTCATCACCATTGCTGTCTAAGACAAAAAAAGAAATCGGGGTATTGGCGGGTAATATATCGCTGGACTCCGGATTGCTCACCACAGTTTCTATGGTAAAATCCAGACTATCGCAATCTGAAATCCCCGTAAAATTAGCTAGATTTACCTGAGCATCTGGCAACTCCGAACGGATAACCGTAACAACGTTTTGGATTATTCGATCTGCTACAGAGGTAAAAGTTAAACTAGCTTGAGTATCTCCAACTTGTAAAAAATTAGAAACATCAAACACATCCAAATCCATATTCCATAAATCGGTTTCGCCTGTATAGGAATTGGTACCATTAAATGGATTGTTAGGTGGATTTATAGCATCACTTAATACATTCCCATTAAACGAAATACTTTCGTTAAAAAATAGGTTAGGACTACCATTCCATGCTAAATACGCTAGTCTGGCATCTTGAGTATCGATTACATTTAAATTTCCTATATCTATAGTTGTTGAATTGTTAGAACCAAACCCAAATACTGAAGCCAAACCATCATAAATATTAATCTGTTGAGTTTGTAGGTTGACATCTTCATAGATAATTAAAATTGACCAACCTTTTCGGTATGTGCCACTTGTGCAGTAACCCGGCAATAAAGCATTCAAATCTAAATCAGAAAAAGTATAAGTACCATTTCCTTCTGATTGCACTAAAGATGTAACATCTTTGAAAGAACCAAAATATAAAAAAAAGTTTGTTTGTTCTGGATCAACTACACTAATCTCATCAGCCATTAAAGGTTGGCCATTTAACTCTATAATTGGATCGAAAATACCATCTCCTATACTTGACCAATATAGGTAAGCAGCGACTACGTTTTGATTTGAATTTAAATTTAATACCGAAGATGTTTCTGTCAACATTTGACAAGGCGGTGTCGGACTTTGCCAATTGTCAAATTGATTGTGTGTATTACCAATAACGGTATAATCAAATTGTCCATTAAATTGAGTACGTAATTCGAGAGGCACATCGGTTGGAAATTGCCCATATAATTTCAATGTTGAAAGTAATAGAATCGATATTCCAAAAAAATGTTTCATAAAATAAAAATAATGCAACTAATATGTTAAATTAAAACTATTATACTAATATTATGTTAAAAAAAAAACATATTGCTGAATATCAATATAATAAAAAATTACCTTTATGAGGTATAATTAAAAAATCAATTATTATAAAAAATTTTTATTTGATAACACTTATGATTTTAATAAGTGCTTTTGGTTTTACCCAGAATCAATCAATTACTGGAGTTCAGCCATTTATTTCAAACCCCATTGGGCCACAATTTGGTGGACAAGAAATTTTTAGATTCCAGCCAGGTTTGGTAACACAACTTGGAGCCGGAAGTACAAGCTTTAACTTTAACCAGAAGTGGTTTAGCTTTGGAGAATTAAATACTGGTACACAAATGGTTTATGGACTTAGGTTTCAATTGCCTAATAGAGCGATGACTCTTGGTTATCAGGACACTTCAGATATTAACCCAAGATTACAATGGATAGGCGAAGATAATGGTGTAGGCGATATGGAATTTCGTTTTGCCAACAGTTTTGGCTCTACAATCTCTGATTTGGTCGCAACAATGAGGAATGATACCGGGACTGTATTTGCACAAAATAATTTAACTGATTTTAATGATGCTAAGGTTGGCATATTTTCCGAAGCTTTTGATAAAGCCATGGAAATAATTCTAGAACTATCTTCTCAAAATCGAACGTTTGGGGTCGATGTGCTGAACAATTCAGAAGCACCGCAAAATTATGGATACAGATCAATAGTTCAAGGAAGTGCAACAAGCAATTTTGGTTTCAATACACAGGTCACAGGTATTGCTGCAGAAAATTATGGGCTACAGTCTTTTGTTGCTGGTAGTGCCACAAATAGGTATGGCGTACAGGCTCGAGTTGTAGGGACAGGAGATATAAATTTTGGAGTAATAGGTACAGCTTTTGACGCTTCAGTAAACTATGGTATATACGGAATTGTTCCTACTAACGGCATTGGAGCCTCTCTAAATCCGGGAGATTTTGGCGGATTTTTTGAAGGAGATATTGGCTCAACAGGAGGCTTTTTTGCCCTATCTGATAAAAGATTTAAAGAGAATATTCGTGATTTAGAGTACCCTACTGAAAATTTGTTGGCTCTCAAACCTAAAATATATAACTACATAAAGTCTGATAAGATAAATCTATCGCAAGGCAATCAATACGGTTTTATTGCTCAGGAGTTAGAGCAAGTCTTCCCAGAATTAATCAAAGATGTTAAAAAACCAGTTTTTGACGAGAATGGAAATATTGTTGAATATTTGGAATATAAATCTGTAAACTATATTCCACTAATAGCTGTACTTACTGCTTCTATACAAGAATTGTCGCAGGAGGTAGAACAACTTAAAGCCACCAATAACACTTATATGGTCTATAGTGATCGCCTAACTTCAGAAGAGAAGAAACGTTTGGAAAGCATGGCCTACAAACTTGAACAAAATTATCCAAACCCATTTAATGGTAAAAGCATTATAGAATATAGCCTTCCAGAGGATGAACAAAATGCGTCTATCATGATTTTTGACCTCACTGGTGGATTATTAAAAACCATTAATTTACAGGACAAGTCTGGTCAAATTGTCATTAGCTCTGACGAGTTTAAACCTGGCATGTATTTGTATAGCTTAGTCGTTAGAAATGATGAAATCATGACAAAAAAGATGATTGTACAGTAGTGTTATGTATCAACACCCAAAAAACAATCCTGATAAGCCTTTATCGAGAGTGTACTTCTACATCTAAACCTTTATTATTTAGGCGGTTGTAAATCCTTGCCAGTAGGCAATTCAAATACTTCCAAATTGAAATAAGGAATCGCCGCCAAAATATGATCGAATATATCTGCTGTGATGTATTCGTAGTTTTTCCACACTTTGTCTTTACTAAAACAATATACCTCTAAAGGCACACCCTGAGGTGTTGGAGCGAGCTGTCTGGTCATAATGGTCATTTCCTTATTCACTGCAGAATGGGAATGCAAATATTCGTCTATATACTTTCTAAACACACCAAAATTAGTCATGTTACGGCCATTGATAAGCACAGATTTGTCTGCACCTTGTGCGTTATTATGATTGTCTATCTCTTCCTTTCTTGACAGAATGTAGGACTGTATTAATTGTACTTTGGATAAGTCGTCTAAATCTTGCGTTGTAAGAAATTTGATGCTCGAAGCCTTTATGATGATAGCACGCTTAATACGTCTACCTCCGGACTGACTCATGCCACGCCAGTTCTTGAAAGAGTCTGAAATTAAGTTGTAGGTAGGAATTGTTGTGATGGTCTTATCAAAATTTCTAACTTTCACTGAAGCTAAATTAATTTCGAAAACATCGCCATCCGCACCGTATTTTTCCATCGTTATCCAGTCGCCAATGCGAACGATGTCGTTGGCAGCAACTTGTATACTGGCTACAAAACCTAGGATAGTATCTTTAAAAATTAACAATAGAACTGCCGAAATTGTCCCTAAACCAACTAAGAAACTTAATAATGGTTTTCCGGTTAGAATTGAGAAAATAAATATCAAGCCTATAACCCACAATATGATCATAAAGACCTGTACATAACTATCTATGGGTTTATCTTTAAAATTATCCAGAGTCTTCAGAAAATCTTTGATAGCATTTAATAAACTTCTAATGGCCCAAATGATAAATACGACCAATAGCGAATGCAAAATAAGACTGATAAAGTATTCGAAATCAGGAAAATCGCTGTAGAGCTCATCTGTTACGGCTGTAACGATATAAAACACAATAACATTAGAAAGGTTTAAAAACGCTTTATTTTTAACCAAATAATCGTCGAAATGTGTTTTTGTTTTTTTGGATAAATTGTTTACTACACTAATACCAATCCCACGAAGAACCTTAAATAAAATAAAGGCGAAAATGGCGAAAATGAGCGTATTAATAATAGCGTTAAGAATCAAAGCGTACTGAGTTGAAATACCGGCGTTTTCAACTAGAAGATCATAAAAAAAATAAATAGAGTTCTTTTTTTCCATGGGTTTGATTTGCTGCAAAAGTACATGATTTTTATTACTTAAAATTTAATAAAAAACTAAATGAAGACGGGAATTTTCAAAAGAAAAGCAGTAATTATTTCAAATAAAAATTCAATTGCATAACTAAACACAAATCTTCAACAAGATTTCTTACGAATAAGCTTAACGATTTCAAATTCAATAAAAGACAACACAAAAATGGATTTAAATAGGTTAAAACTAGTATAATCCACCTCCAAAAAACACAGAATCCCTTTACATTTGAAGCTAAAAAATGAAAGGAAAAGTAGCTCTTATAACTGGTGGCTCTAAAGGAATTGGATTTGGTATTGCCAGAAGCCTCGCTAAGGAAGGCGTAAAAACAGTGTTAACAAGTAGAAATCAAGAAAATGCAGAAAAAGCAGCCAAAGACATTTCTGATGCATTTGGCGTGGAATCTTTTGGTGTTAAAGCGGATGTGAGGCACTACAACGATTTGGAAAAAGCTGTGGAAACCGCAGTGGATACTTTTGGCAAAATAGACTATGTAATTGCAAATGCCGGTTTAGGTCATTTTGCTACGATAGAAAATTTGAGCCTAGATCAGTGGCATGAAGTGATTGACACCAATCTTACAGGCGTCTTTTACACCATCAAATCTACCGTTGAAGAGCTTACTAAATCGAAAGGCTATTTCATCACCATTTCAAGTCTAGCAGGAGCTAACTTTTTCTCTGGCGGTGCCGCTTACAATGCCAGTAAATTTGGTGTTACCGGATTTACGCAAGCCGTCATGTTAGACCTAAGACAAAAAGGCATAAACGTTTCGACAATCATGCCGGGTTCTGTTTCGACTTACTTTAACAATAATGAACCTTCTGAAAAGGACGCCTGGAAAATTCAAATTGAGGATATCGGTGAAATTGTTGTCGATCTATTTAAACTTAATCCAAGAATGCTTCCAAGCAAGATTGAAGTAAGACCTTCTATGCCGCCAAATAAATAATCATTGATTTGATTACTGCGCTATTTTATTTAACATTCCGGAAAATATAAAATAGTGAAAAGGCAACATACTATACCAATACAAGCGCCCTTTTAGACCGCGAGGTCTAAATGTGGCGTTTTGGTGTAGGATATTTTTATCATCTATATAAAATTCTAACCAGGCTTCTCCAGGGACCTTCATTTCTGCATATAGCAACAGCCTACGCTGTTCTTTGTCGGCTAAAATTACTCTCCAGAAATCTAAGGCATCCCCAGTGTTTATACTTGCAATGTTGGTTCTTCCTCGACGTAAACCTACCCCTCCAAAAAGCTTATCTATTAATCCTCGTATTTTCCATAAAAAATTAGCATAATACCAACCATTAAGACCGCCAATTTCCCAAATTTTGTCTAAAGTTGCTTTTACATCTGTTACCTTTTTTTGTTGATGGTCTTTTAAACACCCAAATGTCGGAACTTTAATAAAACGGTTTAAATCTTTTTTAGAAAAACGACCGCTCACTTTGGAGTCTTTCCAGCTGGAAATCACCTGATTTTGCTCAATCTTGTTAAACGCTAATTTTATAGCTTCCTCATAAGTTAACGGGTGATGATTTAACATGTTTTGCAGTCTAAAATCTGTTGTTGTAACATCTATAGCCATGCTATCCACCAGGTTTTGAGCCAATTTGTAAGACGTCGCTGTTACAAAATATAGCCAATAAGAAGAAAGCTTTGGCGTCATTACTGGAACATTGATGATTTTTAAGGAAAGACCTCTAACTTTTGCGTAAGTCAACATCATGTCTTTGTAGGACATTTTGTTAGGACCGGCGATGTCAAAAGCTTCATTGTAACATTCTTCTTTACCCACGACAGCGGTCAAGTAGGTGAGCACATCTCGTATAGCAATCGGCTGACTTTGGGTATTTACCCACTTTGGTGTAATCATTATGGGCAGCTTTTCACACAAATCCCTTAAAATTTCGAATGAAGCACTACCCGACCCCACAATAATACCAGCTCTCAGTACTGTTAAAGCAAAGCGCCCTTTGTTTAAAATGTCTTCAACTTGTTTCCTTGAACTCAAATGTTTTGATAGATGCTCATCGTTCACAATACCACTAAGGTAGATGACTTGTTTTAAGTTGGTATCTTTTACAATGTCTAGAAAACGATTGGCTGCTTTTGCTTCCAATTCGTCAAAATCTGTGGTAGAACTACTCATTGAATGAATGAGGTAGTAGGCAATATCAATATTTTCAGGCAAGGATACCGGCTCCGTTCCTAAAAAATCAAATTCAATAATTGTGAGTTGTTCTCTTACATCGTCATCTACTGAAAGGCGACCAGCATCTCTTACCACGCAAATCACCTCATGATGTTGCCTTAACAATAAAGGAATTAATCGCATTCCTATATATCCATTTGCACCCGTGAGAAGTATTGTCATTTCAATAAATTTAAACCAAAAGCATTATTATAAATCGATTAGATTTATTTCTAAATTTACAAATTACAATGTGCATTATTACTCACAATTGGTCTAAAAATTTAAATTTTACAGATTTTTAAATAAATTTAACTGCATTTTTACTGTAAAATGTAACAAATCGCTGAAATTATATACTCATAAGATAAAAGAAGTCATCCTATGGAAATCATAAATCAAACAAAAAGAACAGACAATCAGTTGTTAGTTATTACTCACCTTACGCAGTTGCTTTCGTGCATTACTGTTTTAGGAGGTTTACTGGTACCCTTAATCATTTGGATTACTCAAAAAAATGAAGTCGAAAATATGGATGAGCATGGAAAAGCTATTATCAACTTTCAACTGAGTTTAATAATATTAACAATCATATGCATTCCACTTTGCTTTATTATAATAGGTTTTTTTGGCTTATTTGTCATTTGGCTTTTAGCACTTATCATGCCTATTTTAAATGCTATAAATGCTTCAAACGGTGCCAGAATTAATTACCCTTTATCATTTCAGTTTTTGAAATAGAGATTTTGTTTACAGAAAAAATACTTAAAATACTTTTTTAAACATTAAGACATTAAGGTTCATTAAGCCTAAACGGCTTTTAATTCCTTAATGGTTCAAAGCCTCGGCAACCAAACCAAACATATACCGGAACTCACTTCCAATCAGGAGCGCAGTTTCGGTATATTTTTTTTCCTTTAGAGGAGAATTATCATAAGCTTTAGGGTCTTTGTATGGCAAATTAATTCGACCTAAAGCATTGGGAATGAACGGACAGTTTTCTGCGGCGTGCTGACACATCATTAGTGCAAAGAAATTGGATTGCGGATTAAACTCATCATGATACACTTTTGAAAAGGTTATGATAGACTTTGTTTCTGAAATTTTGATATCAACCTTTGGATTTATTTTTGAGGAATCGTATTTCAATTGAAATCCTAATGATTTCAAACAGTCTAATGTGTTTTGATGAACCGCTGTGACTTCAGTTCCTCCGGAATAGGCTTTTAAAGGTAAATTAAAATGCTCTATAAACACCGACGCCCAAACTTCTGCCAACACACTTCGTCTGGAATTGTGGGTGCAGACGAAGATGAGTGAGATGGGTTTATCGTTTAAACCTTCAGCTATTGTTTTTGCAATTTCAGCAAGCTCGGCTTTACGTTGTTCTGAAATTTCGAGTTGAGCTGCTGAGAGTTTTTTGATGATATTTTTCATTTTTTTATTTTATTTCACGCAAAGGCGCTAAGGCGCAAAGGTTTTTTATGCGTTTTAACACCCCTATCCCGAAGCCTCGGGACTTTCAATATTTTCAAACCGACACATTATTTCATTACCACATTAAAAGCCCCCTTAGGGGGTTTGGGGACCTGCCTAATACCGCCACTTATTCGCAATATACACCAACGACAACATCACCGGCACTTCGATCAATACTCCAACAACTGTAGCTAAGGACGCTCCCGAATTCAATCCAAATAACGAAATGGCAACCGCCACTGCCAACTCAAAAAAGTTACTGGCCCCTATCATTGCCGCAGGCGCACAGATGTTGTGTTTCAACTTTAAATACTTTCCAATAAACCACGCCAAAAAGAAGATAAAATACGTCTGAATGGTCAATGGTACGGCGATTAGTAAAATATCCAAAGGTTGTTCTATGATTTTTTCACCCTGAAACGCAAACAGCAAGACCAGCGTCGTTAAAAGTGCTACGATCGAAATGGGTTTGAGTTTGGCTAAAAATTGAGTTTTAAACCAATCTTCGCCTTTGTGTTTAATCAAATAGCGGTTTGATAAATAGCCGGTAAGGAGTGGAATCACCACAAATACCACCACTGAAATGACTAAAGTGTCATAAGGGATTTCGATGTTCGTTACGCCTAAAAGGAGTTTTACTATTGGAATGAAAGCCACAAGTAAAACCAGGTCGTTTATCGAGACCTGTACCAAGGTGTAATTCGCATCGCCTTTGGTCAAATAAGACCAAACGAACACCATGGCTGTACACGGCGCAGCACCAAGAATGATGGCGCCGGCAATGTACTCACTGGCTTGATCCGGTGTGAGAAAGGCCTGAAAGATCTGCGTAAAAAACAACCAGGCAAAAAAGGCCATGGTAAAAGGCTTGATCAACCAGTTGATGACCAATGTTAATCCTAAGCCTTTTTTTTCTTTAGTAATGCCTTTCAACGAGGAAAAGTCGATCTGTACCATCATCGGATAGATCATCAGCCACACCAGAATGGCTACAGGAATGTTAACCTTGGCTACGGTTAAATCGCTGATGATTTCAATCTGATCGCCTACAGCATAACCCAATAGTACTCCGACTACAATGCATAGCAGCACCCAAAAACTAAGGTATTTTTCAAAAATGCCCATCGAAATATTTTGAATGTAATAATACTTAAATAAAGCCTTAAGTCTAGTAGTGATTCTTTAAAAAAATGTAAAGAATCATTTTTTAGCCCATAATTCTACTCTTACTCCGAGTTGGCTAAAGGATTTTAGCAATATATAATTGCTATGTATATAATCATATTCCGAATCCTTTATATTGTAAACATTTGAATACATGATATAAGGTTCAGAACCTGTAAAGTCTTTAAAAGAACGTTTATCACCATTCAAATCTACAACATCTATAGATTTGTTGTTTGGGAAAAAAGAAGCTGTTTCTTGGATATTTATGTTGTTTTTTTCTAAATAAGTAATCGCTTTTTGTCTTAACTTGAAATAATGTAGATGAGCCAAAGAAGCATCCCAACCTTGTGAAATCTTATCTGGATAAATCCAGAAGTTACCTGAAAGTAAGCCTACAACTAGAATACTGAACAATAGCTTTGCAATGTGTGTGTGTGTGTTTAACAACTGTTTTATCAAAACAAATCCTAGTAAAGCAAAGCACAAATAAGACATGATAAAGTACCGGTGCCCCATAGGATTGTTGATTGCAAGACTTGTAAAAACAATTACTATAACTGAAAAAACAGCAATGATAAGAAGGGGTTTAATTTTTGAAAACAAAATTTGTTTCCTGTAAAACAAGCAAATCCACAGAATTACCAAAAAAACAAAAATCCGCCCAAAATCCATATAACGATGAAAGAGTACGGCAAAATTCCGGAAGAGATTTAATAAAAATCCTGATTTGTCCGAGTAGTCTATTGCATCGCCCCATGGCTGAACTGGATTTGTGATCAACCAGCCTTTGTAGACTAACCGCCATGTTATATAGGTAACAGCAGGTATAGCACTCAAACTATAAATGATAACATGTTTTAGATTAAAAAATCTTGCTAGCGCTTCTCTTCTGTAATAAACATGTAGTACCACATCTATCAAAAAAATGCCCACGCCCAGCATCATCCCTCGATAAGATATAATTCCAATAAATATCAAACCTATACTTTTATAAAACAGGTTTTTGTAGAGAATTCCATTAAGAGCTAAAAAGAAGAAAAAAAGTAGTGGCATCTCCGGATTAACCGATACCATTTGAGCCAACAGAGTTGGGTCAATTAAAACTAAGAGAAATGCCCATATTTTTAAGGTCTTATCAACCACAAAAAATTCAACGAACTTACTAAGTTGAACTAAAAATCCATAAATAAAAGGAAACATCATCAGATGCGTAATCCAAAGTGATTTGCCAAAAAAAGTCCATGCCGAGGCTACCAAAAAGGCTGTAAATGGTGGGTGTCCAGGATCTATTTCGGGCGTAATACTCATCCAATTAAAAACCCCATTTTCGTACAAGGCATTACCCATATCTGAAATAAAGGTAACGTTGTCCCAGAAAATTCCAAAATTGAAACTGATAAAGGTCAAAAAAAGACTAATAAATAAAATGAATATTCTCATCTCTTTTGGTTTGAAAGCAAACTCAAATGTAAGGCTTAAAGATTAAATTAATGAGTATAAATCCAATTGAAATTTTACTAATTCAACTCAATTAAAAAATGTAATTTTACGAAATGAAACCTAAACTTCGTATCAACGGCCATTCACATCTTCTTCCCTATCCGGAAGAAATCCCTAAATTCATGAAAGAAAAAGGGATCTTTTGGGTAGATGATGAACGAAAATTCATGCTGCAAAAGGACTGGAAACGCCCGGTCACCGATTCAAGTTTTTTCCTGAATGAAAAATTAGAGTGGATGGAGCGCTACAACATCGACCATGCCGTTGTGTTGAATTTATCCCAATTGTATGGCAATGGACTTCGCGTTGAAGAAATGAAACAAGCTTTAAAATTTCAAAACGATTTTAATGCCAGAATACAGCATGACAATCCCCAAAAATTTACTTGTGGATTTGTCGTTCATCCTGCGTTTGTAAGAGGCGCTTTATGGGAAATTGAGCGTTGTGTAGAAGAGTTAGGCATGAGTTTGTTATGCCTGCCGACACACTTCATGGATTCCATTGGCACCTGGCGTTGTGTATTTGACGAAGAAAACGAACCCATCTTCGAACTGGCTGATAAGTATAACTTGGCCGTAGAAATTCATCCATATGATGGCGAAAAATTCATTAAACTGGAAAATACCGCCTGGCGTTTTCACTTAATATGGATGCTTGCTCAATGCGCCGATGCCTACCACTTTTTAACCCTAAACGGCTATCCGGATAAATACAAAAATATGCGGGTTTGTTTTGCACATGGTGGCCAATTGGCACAGATTAATTTAGGAAGACGTATTCAGGGCTTTGACGGACGCCCGGATTTATTTGAAGGCAAAGTACATCCCAGAAAATCCGTTGGGCATAAAAACATCTTTTTTGATACCCTGGTGCACGACACCCGATCTTTTCAGCTGCTGTTGGAAAATCAGAAGTCTAACCAAATTATTGCCGGCTTGGACGACCCTTATCCTTTGGGCGAAATGGAAAGTTTACCACAATCCTCTTATCCCGGTAAGCTATTAGATTTAGCGGTAAAAGAAAAAATAATTACAGCTGATGAACGAGATGAAATATGGGATGAAAATGTTGTAAAATGGTTATTTGGTGATGAT
>CAYNCI010000040.1:0-35230 GCA_964396065.1 uncultured Mesohalobacter sp.
TTTACTGATAAAAAAGTGAATTGTGATTTGTATTCCGTAGATGAGTTTAATAAAGATCTGCTCGAATACCAAGTCCTTATTATTGGTGCCAGCATAAGGTATGGAAAACACAGTAAATCTATAATCAACTTTATTGATCAACATAAGACAGATTTTAAGAAGATAACAACAGCCTTTTTTTCAGTAAATCTGGTCGCAAGAAAAAAAGAAAAAAGTTCGCCCGATACCAACCCCTATATGCTGAAGTTTTTAAAATTCACCAATTGGAAAGCAGATATACTTGAAGTCTTTGCCGGCAAACTGGACTATGCATCTTATGGGTTGCTTGATAAATGGATGATAAAACTTATTATGAAATTTACTAACGGGCCAACAAAGACCGATAAACCCATAGAATACACCGATTGGGATAAAGTCGATGATTTTGGGAAAAGGATAGCTGAAGAATATTTCAGTTAGCTGACAATTTTGTCGTAAATAGAGTAACCTTTATTCAATTTTTAGACCTACTTTATGGTTTGAAAGGCATCAGTATTTGTATTTTTTATCTTCTTTAAATATTCTTTGAGGAAATTCTAATTTTAAATCTCTCCATATGAACAACATATATCAAGAATTAAACCTAGTAGACAAACTTATTTTGCTAGCTCTAGATGACGAAAAGGGCACATTTGTGTCCAACTCTATGGTGTTTGGCTATTGTGTAGCAGGTGCTGCTTTATTTGAACTGTCGCTTAAAAAGAAAATTACAATTGAAGAAAATAGAGTTAAACTATTGTCTAGGCGTCTGTTGCAGGATGAAGTTTTAGATACTTGCTTGGATATGATTTCCAACTCTAACAAAGAAAGAAGCCTTAAACATTGGATTGAGAAAATAGGATGGAAAGAAAGCGATCTTCGGAAAAAAGTGCTGTCCAAATTAATTTCTTTAGGCATCTTAAAAGAAGTTGAAGATAAAATACTATGGATTTTTACACACAAAAAATACCCTACAACAAACAACAAGCCCGAAAATTTGATTCGTAAACGACTTAAAGACATAGTGGCTTATGCTTATAAAGCAGAAACAGAAGAATTGATGTTGATAAGCCTGGTAGATGCGTGCAGTCTAAACAAAGAAGTCTATGGCAAAGCGTTGGCTAAAACTAAAGCTAAAGAGATTAAGCGTCTAATCAAAGATTTTGAATTTGCAGATTCTACCGGAAAAATGATTAAAGAACTCCATGACACTATTATGGCTGTAATTGTAGTGATGATGGCAGCCACTGTGGCATCAACCTCCAGTTAGGTCTTAACTATTATGGCGCAATATTAAAATAATATGGGCTTTTGTAATTCATATGAGCCCTAAACCTCTTAAAATTTTAGATAAGATCAATATTTGAATTTATTGAATTGCTATAATTTATTAATTAGGCTTACATTTACGCGCCAAAATACAATGACTTGAAAAAATACGCTTACTTAATCGCTTTCATATTTGTAGTTCAAACAACAAAGGCCCAATTCATAAAAGAGAAGTCTATAAATGCTCAATTTGGATTTGCATTTAGTTATCCAGATCAGTCCGTCACAGACGCTTTTGCGAGTGGATTTATCAGTCAAGCGGATTTAATTCTTGAAACCTCTTCTTGGGTCGAGTTGAGGCCTTATGCGGGTTTTATGTTTACTTCTGCTCAGGATGAAGACCTTAATGGAAATCCAACGGACGAACAGGTACATACAAGAGCGTTTTTCTTCGGAGGTAAAGTGAGACTTAAAGCACCAATTCCTTTCGTAGCGCCTTATATTGAATTAGGTCTTGGCGCTTCTATCGGAAGTTTTAGAACGCTTACAGCCTTTGATAATATTGACAATTCCGGCCTGACTTATCATTTTCCTATTGCATTTGGTTTAGAATTGGGCAGGCATCATAATATCGATTTAGGTATTATGTATATGGGGCATCCAGACCAAAGTCAGTACTCAGGAGCTTTTGCCGTAGGTGTAACAATTCCTCTAAACAGCAAATCGACATCAGATTAAATAAGATCTAATAAAGTTTAATTAAAAGCTTATTTAAATTTTAAGCTTACAAAATTTATTATTCTTTTTATTGTTGATATTTTTACAATGTAGATTTTGCGACAGGGATAGAAGTGGTATCCCGCAGTACCGATGATAATCGGGACGAGGAATACAAACGGATAGCCCGGCTGTCGCCCAAAAACCAATGAATGCCTATAGTAACCTTAACGACAGATTTTGGATTGAGAGACCATTCGGTGGCTGCTATAAAAGGAGCCTTGTACAAAGAGCTGGATCAGGTTCGAATAGTAGATATCTCTCACGAAATTTCTCCCTTTAACAACATTGAGGCTAGCTATGTGATAAAAAATGCATACCAGCATTTCCCAAAGGGTAGCGTTCATATAATTGGTGTAGATTCTGAATTGACACCAGAGAACACTCATATTGCTGTGTTTTTAGACGATCATTATTTTATTTGTGCAGATAATGGTATTATCTCTTTGATAGCTTCCGAAATTAAGCCGGATAAGATGGTGAAAATTAATATTCACAATAATATCGAGACTAACTTCGCTATGATGGATGTGTTTATTAAAGTGGCTGGGCATATCTTAAGAGGTGGTACATTGGAAGTGATAGGTAAGCCTATCGAAAGCCTAAAAACACACAAACTAATTGAGCCTCAGGTAAATGACAAAAAGGATAAAGTGATTGGTCATGTCATATATGTCGATAATTTTGGAAACCTAATTACAAATATTAAGAAGTCGTTCTTCGAATCTCATCATAAAGGCAGACCTTTTGTGATTAAAGCACGCCAAATTAAATTCGATACTATTTACGAAAGTTACAGTGGCGGCATAGATTTTAGTTTACCGAAAAGTAAAAGAGGAGAAGAGGCTAGAAAAATAGCCCTGTTTAATTCTTCCGGTTACTTAGAATTAGCTATTTACAAAAGTAATCCGAGAGTTTATGGCGGCGCAGCCTCACTTTACGGATTACAACCTTTGGATACCATAACAATAGATTTTTTATGATAAAACGCATCGTTAAAATGGAGTTTAGACCTGATGAGGTTGAAAATTTTAAAGTTTTGTTTGATACGGTTAAACACAAAATACGACATTTTGAGGGCTGTATGCATCTTCAATTGTGGCAGGATGTAAATACACCATCTGTATTTTTTACATACAGCTTTTGGTCTTCGGTGGAGCATCTGGAAAAATACAGAAAATCTGATCTCTTTAAAGAGGTTTGGAGTCATACAAAAGTTAAATTTGCAGATAAGCCAATGGCATGGAGTGTAGATGTTTTACATGAGCTAAAATAAAGTTATGTGGGTCGTTTTTAGAAAAGAGTTTATTGGGTTTTTCAGTTCAATTCTAGGTATTCTTGTTATTCTTACCTTCCTAATCATATCAGGACTTATGTTGTGGGTCTTCGATACAGATTTTAATATTCTAAACGCGGGCTATGCCGATTTAAGCTTGTTTTTCGAACTGGCCCCCTGGGTGTTTATGTTTTTAATTCCCGGAATTTGTATGAAGACGTTTTCAGAAGAATACAATCTTGGTACCATAGAATTGTTGTTTACCAAACCTATAGGCTTAAAAAATCTTATTCTTGGTAAATTTCTTGCCGCTTACGTGCTGTCTATTCTGGCAATCGTACCAAGTTTAATCTATATCATAAGTTTGCAACAGCTCAGTGCAGCCGGGCAGTCTATAGATTTTGGAGCTATAGGGGCGTCGTATTTTGGCTTATTGTTCTTGATAGCAGCATATACGGCAATAGGAATACATTCGTCGAGTTTGAGTAAAAACCAATTGATAGCCTTCATTATAGGTGTATTGTTTTGTTTGTTTTTTTACTATGCATTTTATGCATTATCCACTTCCGGACTCTTTGGCTCGCAAGTATTTATTTTAGAATACCTGTCGTTAAATTTTCATTATAAAAGTATATTGAGAGGCGTTATCGATACGAGAAATATCATTTATCTAACAACAATTTGGTGCTTATTTTTAGTACTCACCTATTGGCGCCTAAGAACTTTTAAACTCTAAATCTATGAAGTTTAACAGTAAGCAAGTTATTTCTATTATCATTTTTCTCCTGGTTGTTAATGTCTTGTCTTTTTTTAATTCCCATAGGCTGGATTTTACATCGGATAGCAGGTATACTTTGTCTGAAATTAGTAAATCTGTGATAAATGCTGTAGACCAACCTATGCAAATTACGGTATACCTAAAAGGAAATCTTAATGGCGAGTTTAGAAGACTACAACGAGAAACAGCTTTTCTTTTAGATGAAATAAATATTGAAAATAGAGAAATCAGTTACCGGTTTATTAATCCAGTTGAAAATGGTGAAGATGAGCAACAGGTAGGTAATTTGTTTTACCAAAGTGGAATGATGCCTGAAAACATTACAGAACGAAAGAATGGCAAACTGACCAAAAGCACTATTTTTCCCTGGGCAGTTTTACAATATCAAGGCAAAGAACAAAAAGTACACTTACTTAATAAAAAGTTGAATATTCCTGTGGACGAAATGATCAGCTCATCCATTCAGAACCTTGAATATGCTTTTACAGATGCGATTACTAAACTAACTCGAAGTCGAAATAAAAAAGTTGCTGTTTTACGAAGTAATGCGGAGTTAAAAGACGATTATATCGCAGATTTTTTAGAGTCGGTAAACGATTACTACCTTATTGCGCCGTTTTCTCTGGATTCGGTTGCTTCCCAACCACAGAAGGTATTTAACGAGCTCAAAAAGTTTGATGCCATCATAGCGGCTAAACCTCAAGAGGCTTTTACAGACGAAGAGGTATACGTCCTAGACCAGTATATCATGAATGGTGGCAAAGCCCTTTGGATGGTCGAGAGCGTTGCTATCGAAAAAGATAGCCTAAAACAGAACGGGTCAACGGTGGCCTTGCCCAGAGATTTAAATCTTCTTAACCTGTTTTTTAAATATGGAGTGAGGATTAATTATGAGATTATAAACGACATATATTCTGCTCCGATATACCTTACCACAGGTAGTGCAGAAAATACCCAGCTAAATCCCTATCCGTGGTTTTATGAACCTTTAGTTCAGCCTCAAAACAATCATCCCATTACATCCAACCTTAATGCAGTCAAATTTGAATTTGCGAACAAACTAGACACCTTACGCAATGGCATAGATAAGACGGTGTTATTACAGAGTTCTCCTTCATCTCGAGCAGAAGGTACACCCCGTGAAGTCAGTCTTGATATTATAAATTCAAGACCAACACCGGAAATGTATCCTGAAGGAAATTATCCTCTGGCAGTGTTATTAGAAGGCAAATTTACTTCGGTTTATAAAAATAGAATTACTCCAATCGACTTGAAAGACCATATAGACGAAGGAAAAGTAACTGCACAGATTGTAATTTCCGATGGCGATATTGTCAGGAATGATGTACAGCGAGGAGTGCCATTAAGTCTGGGATTCGATCGGTTTACCGGCGACACCTATGGTAATAAAACCTTTTTAATCAACTCTATGAATTATCTTTTGGGTGATATTGAATTATTAGCCTTAAGAAATCGTGTCATAAACATTCCACACCTGGACGATGAAAAAATACTAGAAAATGGACTGTTATGGCAGTTTTTAAATATTGTTTTAGGTATTGTTGTCATTATTGGATTTAGCTTTATAATTCTGTGGTATAGAAAATCAAGACTAAGATGAATTTTGACAAGCTAAAAGCAGATTTTAAAGGCGAGATATATACAGACGCATTACACACCAATATCTATTCGACAGATGCTTCTGTGTATCAAATTATTCCTCAGGCTGTTGCAATTCCAAAAAACACATCCGATTTAAAATTGCTAATAGATTTTGCTAAGCAGCATAACACATCATTAATTCCACGAACTGCCGGCACATCGCTTGCAGGACAAGTGGTCGGATCAGGTATAGTTGTAGATGTGAGTAAATACTTCACCAAAATTTTAAATTACAACGCAACGCAGAAAACGGTTAGCGTTCAGCCGGGTGTAATTAGAGATGAATTAAATCTTTACTTAAAATCCTTTGGTGTTTTCTTTGGTCCTAATACTTCAACCTCCAATCGATGCATGATAGGAGGGATGGTCGGTAATAATTCATCGGGAACGACATCTATTAAATATGGTACCACTCGCGATAAAATAAAATCTGTAACATGTTTGCTTTCGGACCTCAAGCAAGTTGTTTTTAAAGACATTTCGATTGAAGAAGCCACTTTGAAAAGTCAACAAGCTGATGTTGAAGGAGAGATTTATGCATTTGTCTTACAACTCTTTAAAGACAAAAGTGCCCGGGAGACCATATTTGCAAATTATCCAAAGTCTGAAATTCATCGTCGAAACACAGGCTACGCCTTGGATGTGCTTTTGAGTAACTACAACAAGTACAATACCATCAATTTAGCTCAAATAATTTGTGGTAGCGAAGGAACGCTAGGGTTTATAACAGAGATAGAACTGCAAGTCGATGCCTTGCCGCCAAATTACTCTGGCATGGTAGCTGCGCATTTTCAAACTATTGAAGATTGCATGGCAGCCGTTTCTGTATCTATGCAACACGACCTGTACGCCTGCGAAATGATGGACGATACCATTTTAGACTGTACAAAAGAGCATTTGCAGTTTAAACACTACAGGTTTTTTATCGAAGGTAACCCTAAAGCCATTCTATTGCTTGAAGTCAAGTCAGATTCTGAAGCGCAGCTTGAATATAAGCTCATGCAATTGGGTAAAGATTTAACTACAAATACAAGTTGTTATGCGGTTCCTTTTTTAAAAGGAAAAAATGTAGACAAAGCCTATACCTTACGAAAAGCAGGACTTGGATTGTTAGGCAGTATGGTTGGCGATAAAAAGGCCGTGGCCTGTATTGAAGATACAGCAGTTGCTTTGCCGGATTTAAAAAACTACATCAACGATTTTTCTAACTTAATGAAATCTTATGCGCAGCAACCAGTTTACTACGCACATGCCGGGGCAGGAGAGTTGCATTTAAGGCCTATTTTAAACCTGAAAACCCAAAAAGGTGTAGAAGACTTTAAGAACATCACAACCGATGTGGCTAAACTCGTTAAGTCCTATAAAGGGTCGTTCAGCGGCGAACACGGTGACGGTATTGTAAGGTCGAACTTTATTCAATTTATGCTTGGTGATGAATGTTTTCAGTACATCAAAAAATTAAAACAGGTATTTGACGAGCGCAATATATTCAATCCAGGAAAAATCGTTAATGCCTTACCAATTGATGCCAATTTTAGATACGATTACAAGCAAAGCGCTCCTAAAGCTACTAGTTTTTTAGATTTTAGCGAAGAAAACAACATCCTTAACGCTGCCGAAAATTGTAATGGTAGTGGTGATTGCAGAAAGACTGAAAAATCCGCGGGCGCCATGTGTCCTAGCTATCATGCGACTAAGAATGAAAAGGATACCACAAGAGCAAGGGCAAACGCTTTAAGACATTTTATTACGCATCCTGAAAGTATCTCTGAACATGAACTCAAGGCGGTTTTTGATTTATGCCTTTCCTGTAAAGCATGTAAAAGAGAGTGTCCAAGTAATGTAGATGTGTCAAGTTTAAAGGCTGAGGTTACTTATAACTACTATAAATCACATCGCAGACCGATTAGAGATTATTTGTTTGGCTTTAATGATAAAATCAATAAGACCTTATTTCCTTTTAGACACGTTTATAATTTTGGTGTAACAAATGCTGTTATATCCAAAGCAGTAAAAAAAGTAAACGGGGTACATGCAGAAAGAAGCTTACCCAGCTTAAGTGGACAAACTTTTGAACAATGGCTCTCTAGACAATCTCTACAGCCAGCGTCAAAACCTGTTAAAACCATTTACCTTTTTGTAGACGAATTTACGAACCGGCTCGAGTCTCAAATCGGTATAGATGCCGTAGAATTATTATTGGCATTAGGTTATCGTATAAAGTATTTGCCTAATAAGCAAAGTGGAAGAGCTCTGCTTTCTAAAGGATTTTTAGAACAAGCTAAGGCGTTATGCGAATATAATGTAAACCTTTTTAAGGATGTGGTTTCCAAAGACACGCCACTTATAGGACTAGAACCTTCAGCTATTTTGTCTTTTAGAGACGATTACAAGAGGTTGTACAAGAATAAAAGCACAATAAAGGAACTATCCAAGCACGTTTTTTTAATAGAAGAATTTTTAAGTCAGGAGATTAATGCAGGAAATATCACTGCTCAACAATTTAGTAAAGCTTCCTTCGATATAAAGATTCATGTGCATTGTCATCAAAAAGCTTTGTCTAACATTAAGTGTACTTTTGATTGTATTAATATTTTAGAAAATGCAAAAGTCACTATTCTTTCAACAGGTTGCTGCGGCATGGCTGGTGGTTTTGGATACGAAAAAGAACATTTTGAAATAAGTAAGACTATTTCTAATTTAAGCTTGATTCCATCTATTAAAAAAGCAAGTGCTGAGACGATTATACTCACGAACGGGAGCAGTTGTAGACATCAAATAAAAGACTTTGCTCAAAGAGAAGCACTACATCCTGTTAGTTTTTTAAGGCAAAATGTGTCAAAATAAAAAAGCCAACTGATAAATCAATTGGCTTTAAGATATTTAGTTTATTTCAGAGTTAAGCATTTTCTGCTTCTTCCTCTTCTTTTTTAGCGTTCTTATCGGATAGATCAAGCTTTGTACCTTTACTAGTGTCAAACATAATAGGCGTCGCTATAAACACAGAGGAATATGTACCTACAACAACACCAATGATTAACGCAAACATAAACCCTTTTATACTATCACCACCAAAAATAAAGATGGCTAAAAGCACGATAAGAGTTGTGAAAGAGGTATTTAATGTTCTACTAAGCGTAGAGCTTGCTCCCACATTAATAATTTTTGACAAGCTCCATTTTGGATGGATATTGTAAAATTCTCGAATTCTATCAAATACAACAACGGTATCGTTAAGTGAGTAACCTATAACGGTTAATATCGCTGCTATAAAAGCTTGATTAATTTCTAAGCTAAAAGGCATAAAGCCGTATAATGCAGAGAATAATCCTAATACAATAAGCGTATCGTGTATTACAGCAACTACTGCACCCACTGAGAATTGCCAACGTCTAAATCGTAATAAGATGTATAGGAAAACAACAATAAGAGACCCTATAATGGCCCAGAATGATGCTTGTTTAATGTCATCTGCTATTGTTGGTCCTACTTTCATAGAAGACATGATTCCATAAGCGCTTTCATCCCCTTGAGATGAAGAAAAAGCCGATTCGCTTAAACCATCAGGAAGGTAGCTTTGGAATGCAGTATACATATTTGAAATAATTTCTTCTCCAACTTCTAAGCCTTCAACATCAACTTTGTAGTTGGTGGTTACTTTAATTTGGTTGTCAGATCCAAAAGTTTTTACTTCTGCACTACCTTCGCCACCAAATTGGTCGTTTAAAGCTTTTTCGAGTTCTGTCGGGCTTACGGCCTGATCAAATCTAATAGTGTATGTTCTACCTCCAACAAAATCTACACCTTGGTTTAGCCCTTTGGTAGAAAGCATAGCAATACTAAAAAGCATTAAAGCACCGGAAATTATATAAGCAACTTTTCTTTTTTTCAAGAAGTTGACGTGTACATTCTTAAGGAAATTCTTAGTAATAGAGGTAGAGAAATCTAGTTTCTTATTGTTTTTACCGTAATTATCCAAGAATAATCTAGTGATAAATATTGCTGTAAATAGCGAAGTTAAAATACCAATAAGTAATGTAGTTGCAAAACCTTTGATTGGTCCTGTGCCGAATAATAAAAGTATTAAACCGGTAAGACCAGTGGTGATGTTGGCATCAAGGATAGATGATAGAGCATTCTTAAATCCATCTTTTATGGCATCAAGCTGTTTCTTGCCGCTAGCAAGTTCTTCTTTAATCCTTTCGAAAATAAGAACGTTTGCATCCACAGACATACCTATTGTCAATACAATACCGGCAATACCTGGAAGTGTAAGAACTGCTTTAAGTCCTGCTAATACACCAAAGATGAATAAAATGTTAACTATCAGAGCAATATCAGCAAATATACCTGCTTTACCATAGTAGAGAATCATCCACAACAAGACTAAAACAAGTGCTATAATAAATGAATTTACACCACTATCTATGGCTTCTTGTCCTAATGACGGACCTACAATTTCACTTTGAATGATGTCTGCAGAAGCGGGTAACTTACCAGCTCTTAAAACGTTTGCTAAATCTTTTGCTTCTGTTACTGTAAAGTTTCCACTTATTTGAGAATTACCACCTGTAATGGCTCCGGTAGAAACACCGGGTGCAGAATATACGATTTCATCAAGAACAATGGCGATTTGGGTACGTTGTTCGAATGCTCTTTTGGTCATTTGCTCCCAAATTTGAGATCCACGACCATTCATTCTCATACTTACAACAACTTCTCCGGTTTGCTTGTATTCTTGTCTTGCATCTACGATTACAGAACCACTTAGTTCCGGTTCTCCTTTTCTGTTGCCTTTTATGGCATATAATTCGATAACTTCACTGCCTTCTGCCGGTTTTCCCCATTTAAATTGTAGATAACGCATCTCATTAGACAAGCTGCTTCTAGCTTCTTTATCTCTTAAATACTTATTTATTTCTGCAGTATCTGCTATTCTCGCATTAGCAAGTACAGGAGAATTTGGGTTGTTGGTTACAACTTGTAATTTGCTTAATAAAGGATTGTTTTTTGCGATTTCAGCAGAATCGTCCACTTTGTCTTCAGCGCTGTCTAAAAGCTCACCTAATTCTTCATCCTCATTAGTTGCAGAAACGTCTTCATTTTCAGCTTCGGCTGTACTTGTGGTGTCTTGAGATTTAACATTTTTAGCAGCTATTCTGTCCGCTTCAATAAAGTAGTTAAATACATCTTTGGCCTGGTATACATCCCAAAATTCTAATTGAGCTGTAGTTTCGATAATTTTCTGGATTCTTTCGATATCCTTCGCGCCCGGTAATTCTACTAATATCCTTGCAGAAGTGCCAAGCCTTTGAATATTTGGCTGTGTAACACCAAATTTGTCAATTCTTTCTCTTAAGACTTCGAACGCCGAAACGATACTTTCGTCAATTTTGGTTTCAATGATAGGTTGAACTTGCTCATTTGTCATGTTAAAGTTTATCTCGTCGGATAAATCTTTGTTGGCAAAAATATTAGGAGATGCCAGTTTTGCGCCTTCAATTGCATTAAAGCTCTCAAAAAACAAATCTAAATAAGGCTGATCGCTGGATTTTTGTTTTTCTGATGCGTCATTAAGGGCTTGTACGAAGTTTGGATCCTTAGACTTATTAGCCATATTGCTAAGAATGTCTCTTACAGAGATTTGTAGTATTACATTAATACCACCTTTTAAGTCCAGACCTTTGTTTAATTCTTTTTTCTTAGCGTCGTTGTAGGTAATTCCTACAAAATAAGGCTCGTCTTGAACAGAGTCTAGATAAAATTTGACTTGATCGTCTCGTAAATCTGCGTAATCGGTGACGTCTTCAGATATTTTATTTTTAGCAAAATCTTCTGCATTACTTTCAATTTTACTTGCAATAAAAGTGTATGAAAGCTGGTAAATACAGACAATTCCAAACAAAATAGCAAATAATCTTATAAGTCCTTTATTGTGCATTTTTATTAAATTATAATGGTTTTAAAAAATCGCACAAATATATGCTTTCATAGATTAACAACAACAAAATTCGTATAAATATTTATCATACTTATAGATACAAAAAAACCTGCCTCAAATGAAACAGGTTTTATTGATTTCAATAATTTAGAAATTACATTGCGCCCCACTCTTTTAGGGAAGCTGTATTCATATTTACGTAGTCTCTGTTATTGGCTTTTTTAGCTGCCTCGAGAGATTTCATGGCTAGTTTGATAGCCGTTTGCTTTTCGCCTGCTTTAGCATAGATAAGGGATTGCTGTCTTAGCATCCAGTATTTACCATCTTCTTGATTTTCCATGGCTTTGTCAATCCACTTTCTGGCTTGGCTTATGTCTCTGTCTGTTTCTAAATAGTAAACAGCAGCTAGGTAATAATCATTAGGTGTTGGATTTTCCATAGAAGCTTTTATGCTAGCCATTACTTTTTTATCTGTTGGCACTTCTACCGGAATATGAACTGCCGTGTTTTCCCAACTGATTACTAAGTGCGCACCATTTTTGGTGAAGTTGTCAAATTCTATAGTAAAAGATTCAACTGTATTACTCAATTTAGTGGATTCAACTTCGAACTCAGCTGCGATTTTATCTTCGCTCCATTCTCTTGGAGTACCCCAGTTTTCGGTATCTGTGTACATGTAAATTGTCCAGCTGCCCTCATTTGGTGTAGAAAATAAAGCATAAGTACCGGCTTTTAAAGGTTCTCCTCCAATAAGAATATCATCACTAACTGTAATCATAGTGTTTTTGTTTGCAGCAGTTCGCCAAAGGTTTCCATAAGGGACTAGGCTGCCAAAAATTTCTCTTTCACGCATTGAAGGCCTTGAGTAGGTTACTTCAAATTCCGTGAGACCAACAACTTGTTTTAGGTTTGCTAATGGACTGGGTTGTGGAGATTGTACCTGAGCATTTATACTAAATGTCGATAAAATAAGTAAAGCGAATAATAGATTTATTTTTTTCATATTGATTTATTTGAATATTGAATCAATATTATGAATATCTAAAAAAAAATTACTAATTTGTGAACTAAAATTAATTTAAAGTTAACATAGCTTTTATTATGAAAAAAAAATTACTCTATTTTTTTGTTATGATTTTTGCGACTATCAGTTTTTATGCGCAAAACAATTATTGGAATTCTGAAAACGCACAGAGTTTAGACAAAATTCAAATTATAAAACAAGATTTTCAAGTTAAAGGAGACGCCTATTTTTCATTAAATAAGCAGGTGCTAAGCGATGTATTGTCAACGGCTCCTATGCGATATGCTGAAAATGTTAGTAATGTTCTTATTCAATTACCTGTTGGTAAAGATAAGTATGAAACGTACGAAGTGTTTTCTACTAGCACCATGTCGCCGGAGCTTTCTGCAAGCTATCCAAAAATTAAATCCTATGTAGGAAGGAGTATAGATAAAACAGATGCTTCGACCGTAAGAATAACCATAACACCTCAAGGTTTATATGCCATGATTTTAAAGCCTGAAATTGGTCAAATATTTATCAATCCTATTGATATAAATGGCAACTACTATATGGTATTTAAAAAGGAGAATGCTTCATCCATAAGAAATCATATTTGTGAAGTGACTGATAATACAAATTTTACAGATCAAGTAGAAAATTTTGATAACCAAACCTATCAGGTAGATGATAGCACGTTAAGAACGTATAGACTGGCTTTAGCATGTACTGGAGAATATTCGCAGTTTCATATTAACCAAGCAGGTGTTAGCGGTGGTACAGTAGCACAACAAACGGCTGCAGTGCTTGCAGCTATGGTAGTTGCTGTAGATAGGGTAAATCAAATTTACGAAAGGGACATGTCAATCAGTTTTCAACTTATCCCAAACAATGACCAAATTATATTCCTTGATGCTGTTACAGATCCATACACAAACAATAATGGGGGCGCGATGTTAGGTCAAAATCAAACTACAATAGACAATATAATTGGTTTTTCAAACTACGATATTGGTCATGTATTTAGTACAGGTGGTGGAGGTATAGCAGCCTTAGGTTCTGTGTGTAGTTCTTTTAAAGCAAGAGGTGTTACAGGTTCTCCATTTCCGGTAGGCGACCCATTTGTTATCGACTTCGTTTGTCATGAAATAGGTCATCAGTTTGATGCGACACATACACAAAACAACGACTGCCAAAGAACAGCATCTACAGCTGTAGAGCCTGGTAGTGGAAGCACCATAATGGGTTATGCAGGAATATGCCCGCCAAATGTTCAAAATAATAGCGATACGCATTTTCATCAGATAAGTTTAAACCAAATGTTTAATTACATTTCTTCTGGTGGTGGCAGCTCTTGTGGAAGTTTTACCTCTATCGCCAATACACCACCAACAATTACCCCGGAACCAAATTATACTATTCCAAACGGAACGGCTTTTTACCTAGATGCTACAGCTACTGATGCCGAAAATGACGCCTTAACGTACAACTGGGAACAAATAAATAATCAAGTATCTACACAGCCACCATTACCAACATCCACTGTTGGGCCAAACTTTAGGTCTTTGCCTTCCAAAAGCGAATCAAGACGTTATTTTCCTGATTTTCAGGAAGTGTTAAATAATAATTTAACGCCTCAATGGGAAGTTGTACCATCTGTGGCAAGAAGTATGAATTTTGCCCTTACAGTGAGAGACAATAATATTTTAGGAGGACAATCTAAACGCGAAATAGTTTCTGTAAACTTTGCTAATGTAGGACCTTTTGAAGTGACGTCCCAGAATACAGACAATATCAGCTGGCAAACAGGCGAAACAAGAACGATTACCTGGAATGTTGCCGGTACAACAGCAAATGGTATAAATACATCGAATGTTAATATCTTACTTTCTACAGATAATGGTCAGACATTTACACCCTTAGTGAGCAACACTCCTAACGATGGTACAGAAGATATCGTTGTCCCGGATGTACAAGGCGGCTTTTGCAGAATTATGGTTGAAGCTGTAGGAAATGTTTTTTATGCCTTAAACTCAAATTTATTTTCAATTAATACGACGGTCTCCACGATTTGTAATGACTATGTGAATACGACTAGTGTTGCTATTCCTGACGGCCTAGGAGCAAATCAACAGGGGCCAGCAGTTTCTAGCGTGATTAATATTCCTGATAACATCACAAATATTAGTGACGTGAATGTAACATTAGATGTTTCGCATACTTATGTTAGTGATTTGGTCTTTCAGATGCAAGCACCAAATGGTGATATAATTGTGTTGTGGTCTAGAAACTGTAATAGTGAAGATGGCTTTACTGTTGTATTTAATGACAACGGCCCAACTTTACCTACTCCGGGTACGACATGTGCTAACCCGTTAACAGGAAGCTACGCACCTGCTTCTACGTCAACCGATTTAGCAACTGTATTTTCTAATGGTACAGCAGGAGACTGGACACTGGCATTTGCTGACTTTTACAATGGTGATATAGGCAGTTTAAATTCATGGGAAATAGAAATTTGTTCTACAACTTTCTCTGTAGAAGACAACCAACTGAATGACTTTGTGATATATCCTAATCCGAATAATGGTTCATTTACCTTAAGTTTAAACAACGGATTGAGTAATGAAGCCAAATTACACATTTATGATATACAAGGTAAATTAGTAGAAAGTGTAAATTTAAGTAACGCTGGCAGTACTCAACAAGTGCAGCTAAAAAATGCTTATGAAGCCGGAGTCTACTTGGCAGAATTGGTAAGCGATAATGTAAAAACCGTAAACAAACTTATTATTAAATAAAGATTCTTATAAAAAATATAAATTTTAAGCACCTTTTATAAAGGTACTCCATAACTGTATATTTTAGAAAAAAATAATTTAAATGAAAATAAAGCTTTCACTATGGATTGCACTTTTGTGTATCACATTTCAAGGTTTTTCTCAGAACAACTTTTGGGTAAAACAATCTAAAAACAACGTAAATCAAGAAGATTTGGTCCATTATGAAACACAAGTTTCAAGATTTGATGTGTATCAGCTAGACGTTAGTAATCTGGTTAACACATTGAACAATGCACCTTTAAGATTTGAGCAAAATTTATCTAATGTTACGATTACATTTCCATATTCTAATGGCAAGTATGGTCAATTTGAAATGTTTGAGGTGCAAACATTGCATCCGGAATTAGCCGCTAATTATCCGGGCATTAAGTCTTATGTTGGTAAAAGCAGGGAAGGTAACGCAGATCGTTTACGATTAACAGTCACGCCTCATGGTATTTACGGAAAAATATTTAGTCCACAAGGCTCTGTTTATATAAATCCTTACACCTACAATGGTTCATATTTTAAAGTCTTTTATATGGCAGATGCCAGTTTTCCACCATTAGTGTGTCATTTTGAAGAGCAATTAGAAGAGCAGGCAAATGAGATTTCATCATTTAACGATACTCAGACTATGGTAGATGATTCGACTTTTAGAACATATAGTTTTGCCGGATCTGCTACAGGGGAATACTCAACTTATCATGTAAATCAAGCCGGTGTTTCAGGCGGTACAGATGCTCAAAAAAAAGCGGCAGTTTTAGCTGCTATGACTGCATCTTTAGACAGAGTAAATGGAATTACAGAGAATGATGCTGCACTGAGTTTTCAATTTTTTTCACAAACGGATGTATTTATTTTTTTGAATCCTGCTACAGATCCCTTTTCAAACCCGGGTGACGCAGGTGTCACTCTAAATGAAAACATTGGAGTTACATCTTCTGCGTCGTCAAGTTTTGATATAGGTCACGTGTTTTCTACTGCAGGTGGTGGTTTGGCAGCCTTAAATTCAATTTGTAATAATAACACTAAGGCAGGTGGAGTTACAGGACCAATTGGTGGTCCAGCAGTTGGTGATAGTTTTGATTTGGTTCTTGCTCATGAAATAGGCCACCAGTTAGGTGCTACACATACATTTAACAATTCATGTGGAGGAAATAGAACAAATTCAACTGCTTTTGAGACAGGAAATGGAGTTACAATTATGTCTTATTCCATAAATGGTTGTGCACCTGCTGTTTCATCAGAAGACTATGACCATTATCACGCAGCTAGTTTGACCCAAATATTTAACAGAATTTCTAATACCAATTGTGCTCAAACAACAAATATAGCCAATACAGCACCAAGTATAACGCCTCTTTCAAACTACGTTATTCCTAAACAAACACCATTTATTTTAGATGTATTTGCTACAGATGCTGAAGGAGACCAGCTTACCTACAATTGGGAGCAATATGATAATGAAATTACAACGCAGCCACCGGTAGCTATTGCTTCAGGTGGACCAATGTTTAGAGGTTACAATGTAACCACATCCTCAAGTCGAGTTTTTCCAGCTTTGGAAACTGTATTGAATAATCAGACTCAAACGACTTGGGAAGTTTTGCCAAGTGTTGCAAGAGATATGAATTTTGTTGTAACGGTAAGAGATAATAATTTACTTGGAGGACAAAACGAACAGGACTTTACGACTCTAACTGTCACAAATGATGGGCCTTTTGTCGTTACATCTCAAAATACAACAGGCATTGTTTGGGACGCAGGAACAACAGAAACGATTACATGGAATGTTAATGGAACAGACACTGGACTAGTAAATGCAACAAATGTAGATATTTTGCTGTCAACAAATGGTGGTTTTAGTTTTGATCATGTCTTAGCTTCTGCGACACCAAACGATGGCACTCATGATATAACCGTTCCATTTGGAGTTGTTGGTGACAACTGCCGTTTGATGATTAGAGGAACAGGAAATGTTTTTTTTGCTGTAAATCAAGAAGAATTTAATGTAAATGCAACTTGCGAAAATTCAACAAATAGTTCAAATGTTTCTATACCGGATGGGGCTGGTTTTTTTGATCCGATTGCAGGAACTCCGGCAGAGTCTGTTATTACCTTAACAGAGAATGGACTTGTAGCCTCCCTAAATGTTCAAGTTGATATCTCTCATGCCAACTTATCAGATGTCGAAATAGAGCTAGAATCACCGGACGGACAAATCGTTAAGCTTTTAGGCTTTGATATTTGTCAAACAGAAGGCATAGAAGCAACTTTCGATGCAGGAGGGAATCAACTCCCAATATTCGGGTGCGAAGATGTCATAACGGGTACTTTTCAGCCGGTAGAAGATTTGACTCTATTTAATAATGGAAATATAAATGGGGATTGGAAGTTAAGGGTGACAGATTTCTTGTTTGGCAATACAGGAACAATCAATTCATGGTCTATTGAGGTATGTAGAGCAAATTCAATTTCAACGACCAGTTTTGAAGAGAGTTTGTTCAGTTTGTATCCTAATCCGGCTTCAGAAATTGTTAATATTAAACTCAATAAATATACTAAGGGTCAATATGCTGAAATTTTTGATTTAAACGGTAGGCTTGTTAAGTCAATAGATTTAGATAATTCTTCAGTACAAGCAGTAGATATCAGATCATTAAATAATGGTATTTACCTCTTTAAGTTAACACAAGGCAATAAAACTCATACCGAAAAAATAATTGTGAAGTAATTTTTCAGCTACTTTTACACTAAAGCTGCACTCGATGCAGCTTTTTTTTTGGTTTATTTCTATATTTACACAAAAACATATTTTACATGAAAAATGTACTATCCATACTTTTTATTGCTATTGTAGCCTTAAGTTATAGTCAAACCCAAGAGGAAAAGAGTAAAATACTTGCTAATTACGATTTGGAGTATTTAAACCAACTTTCAGAAGATTTTTCTGAAAACTATTATAGAGAAAAAGCAAAGGCTTATGCTTATGCTAAAGCTAACGGTATTGATACCATCATAAGATATGAAAATGGAGGTTTAGCCATGTTACAGCAAGTATTAGAAGATGGTACATTGCTGTATCTTGGAACAGATAATGCAGATTCTGCAGTTACCATAAATACAGAGAATGTTTACAATGGAGGCGATAGAGGCTTAAGCCTAGATGGCACAAATATTGTTTTGGGTATCTGGGATGGTGGAATTGTTAGACCAACACATCAAGAGTTGAATGGAAGAGTTGTTCAAATTGATAATCCGCCCAGTTTAGATAACCATGCAACACATGTTGCAGGAACTATGATAGCCTCTGGAGTAAACTCGGCTGCAAAAGGGATGGCTCACAAGGCTAGATTAAGAGCATATTCCTTTTTTGTAGGAAGTGATTTAGCAGGGATGACTAATGAAGCCTCGCAAGGCATGTTAATGTCTAACCATTCATATGGTTTAATTGCAAGCCAATTGCCTGACAATTTTTTTGGAGCTTATGTTTCTAATTCAAGAAATATAGATATTCTTACATATAACGCACCTTACTATTTGCCTGTATTTTCAGCAGGAAATGATAGAAATAATAATCCACCATATAATCCACTTAAAAATGGTTTTGATCTTATTAATGGTAAGAAAATTGCAAAAAATAACCTATGTGTAGCTAATGTATTAGCAGTCTCAAATTATGTTGATGCGTCTAGCGTTCTTTTAAGTAATTCAAGTAGTTTTGGTCCGGCGGACGATGGAAGAATAAAACCAGACATTGCTTCACAAGGAACTTCTGTATTTTCAAGCCTAAGTGATTCGGATACTTCTTATGGTAATTTATCGGGAACATCAATGGCTGCTCCTGCTGTAACTGGTAGTCTTGCCCTCCTTCAGGAACACCATAATAACATGTTTGGCAGTTATCTTACCTCTGCTTCAATGAAAGCTTTAGTTCTTCATACTGCTAGAGAGGCAGGAAGTTTTCCTGGTCCGGATTACAGGTTTGGGTGGGGATTAATGGATACAGCAGCAGCTGCGGATATGATTACTAATAATGGCTTTACAACCAAATTTGAAGAAAATACCTTAAATCAAGGCGATACGTATACATTTACGGTAGAAGCCCTTGATCCGAGTGTACCTCTTGTAGCGACCATAGCTTGGACAGATCCTGCAGGACAAATTCAAGACACAAGTACTGCAGATGACCCAACCCCGAGATTAGTAAACGATTTAGATATAAGGGTTTTTGATGAAAATGGTACTGAATTTTTTCCTTGGAAGCTCAACCCTTCTCAACCAAGTGCTGCTGCTACTAAAGGCGATAATATTGTAGATAATATAGAAAAAATTGAAATAGATAACCCAAGCAGTATTTACACTATAGAAGTAACTCACAAGGGCACTTTACAAGATTCTGCGCAAAACTATTCTATAGTGGTAAGCGGTGTTAGACTAGGGTCCGACATTCATGTGTTTACCGACAAACAGGCAGAGAGCTATTGTCAAAGTGACGCAGCGGCTTTTAATATTATTGTAAATAGCGTGCCAAGCTTTGCAGGAGATATCAACTTAACACAATCAGGTTTGCCTGCAGGTGTTCTTCCGGCTTTCTTTCCTTCAACGGTTACAGATTCTGGAAGTACAACCTTATTTGTTACCAACCTTTCAGCAGTTGCTGCGGGAGAATATCCATTTACTGTTACAGCAACTTCCGGTTCTGAGACCTCTTCTTTTGATTTGATATTAAAATTAAATGCAAGCACATTAGCCAATCCAACACTTGTAGGACCGTCTAATGGTTCTACAGATGTAGCTTTCAATCCCATATTATCCTGGGATCATGTGAACAGTGCAGATATGTATGATATAGAAATTTCTGATGATTCGTCATTTAGTAATATCATCCAAGCCTCGCAAGTGTTTACAAATGAGTTTAAAGTAGACGAGCTAAACGCAGATAGCACTTACTTTTGGAGAGTTAAACCTATAAACAATTGTGTTGAAGGTGCATTTTCAACATCGTCTAGCTTTACCACCAAAACAACCACTTGTTCGCCACTGTTTACGACTACCAACACACCTCTTTCTATTTCAGATGGAGATGGAGCCATTCAACAATCTATCATTACTATCCCAAGTAGCTTCTCAGGCAATGCTATAGACGACATTAATGTGCATCTAGATATCACTCATTCTAGTATGGGAGACTTGGCGGTAAGTATAACCAGTCCAAGCGGTACAACTGTTAGCTTGCTCCAACTCCAATGTGGTTTTTTCGACAATGCCAGTGTTATTTTTGATGACAAAGGTACTACGCCTTCTTGTAGTTCCTCACCACCTACTTTAGATGGAGTGTTTAAAGGAAAAGGAAAGCTATCAGATTTTGAAGGAGAGGATTTTGTAGGCGACTGGATTCTTACAGTTGAAGATGTTTCTGCTAACGGTGAAGTTGGGTCTTTGGATAATTTTGAAATTGAAGTTTGCTATAGCCAGACGCTTAGTACAGCGTCGAACAACTTATCCCTGTTTAGCTTATATCCTAATCCTGCGTCAGGAACGGTAAATCTAAACTTAGTAAATCCTGTTGACAATCAACATGTAGAAATTTATGATATCAATGGAAGGCTTGTTAGTGAAATAGAATTAAACAATAACTCAAAAAATCACCAATTAGATATCAATACTTTGAATAATGGAATATACCTTGTAAAAGTAATTCAAGGCAATCAAAGCCATACCGAGAAGTTAATTGTTAGATAATAGTCTAATTAAAATATTCCTTAATCAAGCAGCCTTAAAATTTAATTTTTGAGGCTGTTTTTTTTGCCAATGTATTTTGAAAAAAAGATAAATCTGCAAAACAGAATAAAAAATGTTAACTTGTTGACCTTACAACCAACAATCTAAAATTATAATTCTATGAAAAATTTTGTTCTGCTGTATCTTCTAATGGTAAGTTTATCTCTGAATGCTCAAAGTGTAATAAAAACGACTTCTTCTGCTAAAAATAAAGCAGCAGATAAAAACACAAACAAACGTACTAAGGTGGTTAAATTCAACACCATGCAAGTTATTCAAAATGATAAGGTTGTAAACACAGTAACTAAAGAAGAAATTTCAACTTTAACTTATCATGTTCAGTTTCTAAGTATGGTTTTAAAATATGAGGGTGGAATAGATGTATTTAAAAGTGAATCCGGGGCTAAAATAAATGCATCAGGAACCGTTTTTGAAAATTCATTTAAAGACCTTAACGGTAACGCTTATTTTTCAACACTAACCTTTACTGAAGATAATAATGTAAGCCTTACTGTAATCGATAAAAATAAACCGGAAACGATAATTATTTTTTCGACTAAAACACCTCAGACCAGCATCCAAAAAGACATAGAAAGTCAAAATTTTCCCATTTTGAGAGTAATGATAGATAAAAAAATAGCAAATACATTTAATGACTTAGACGTAAATCTTACATACGATAAGGAGTTCAGAAATTTAATCCTTAAATCTAAAGATGTTGAAATGAATGAGATGTTTATGTCTCCAACAGAAGCTAGTGTTGAAAAGAAATCAGGTTCTACTACTTATGGAAATACTTTTACGAATGCTAAAAAACAAATGTTTGTATTGTCCTTAACCTTTACGCCAGATGGAAATATTGTTTTTGCAATGGTAGATAAAAAAATACCAAATCGATTTTTAGTATTTTCAAAAAAATAGAAAAAAAGGTTGTCAAATATGACATTGACAACCTTTAGCTTAATAAAACATAATTGCTAGCTTAAGAAATTAAGTATGCTTTCGCTCAATTCTTCAGCATGTGTAAAAGACAGACCATGAGAGCCATTTTTAATAACTTTCAATTCGCCGTGTTTAAGGAAGTCCATGGCTTTTTTTCCGGACACCTCAAGAGGTACGATTCTGTCATTATCGCCATGAATAACTAATGTAGGAATGTCGAATTTCTTTAAGTCTTCTCTAAAATCGGTAAGTCCAAATGCATCTACGCAGTCTAAAGTTGCTTTTCTTGATGCCGACATGGCAATGTTCCAGTTCAATTTTATTTGTTCCAAACTTACATGCTCTTTCAGGTCTTCGTAAGACACAAAATTTTTTCCAAAAGCTTCAAAGAAAGCTGGACGATCTTTTGCTATTCCTTCCTTCATCGATTCAAAAACAGACCCGTCAACAGCATTATCATTGTCTTCAGTTTGTAAAAGATATGGAGTAACAGCACCTACCAAAATGGCTTTTTTAACATGGCTAGTTCCGTAGTTTCCAATATAACGAGCAACTTCACCACCACCCATAGAAAAGCCTATGAGTGTAACTTCTTTCAATTTTAATTTAGAAATGAGGGCCTTTAGGTCTTTGGCCAGGGTATTGTAATCGTAACCAGCATAAGGTTTGGAGCTTTGGCCAAATCCTCTGCGATCGTATGTAATTACACGATATCCTGCCTCTACAAGATCGCTAATTTGTTTGTCCCACATCCGATGGCTTAATGGCCACCCATGTATTAAAATAACGGGCTTTCCTTTACCATAATCTTCGTAGTACAACTTTATCGAATTACCATTTTCCTTAGAATTTGTTTTAAGATATGCCATTTATATTCAATTTAAAATTAGATTTTTCAATAGACCATAAAAATAAGACGTAATCTTGCACATTGTTATTTTTTTATTCAAAAACTTTATATTTTAGCTTAAAACTATTTAATGAAGCCAATCCTTCAATATTTATATAAAAATCAATCCAATTTTTATAAAATATTACTTATCGTATTAACGGTTTTTCTTATAGTGTATTTTTTTCCAAAAGGCTATAAGTTTAAATACGATATTGACAAAAATTCACCTTGGCCTTACGAAGATTATTTTGCTCCTTTTGATTACTCTATTTTAAAATCTAATGAAGAGCTAAATCAAGAAAAAGAAGATATAAAATCCAATAATACACCTTATTATGATTTTGATGCAGAAGTAGTTAAAGATAACCGAGAGGTGTTTATTAATGATTTAGATCGCGTTTTTAGTAGCGATTCTGTAAATATTATAGACCAGCAAATCGCCAAACTTTTTGCCATAGAAACTTATGACGAAATATATAAATACGGACTAAGGGTTGATGAAAACAGGTTTGACGAAACCAAAGTTGTGTTCCTTAAAAAAGGTACTAATATCCAACAGGTATTACTTTCAGCAATTCTTACTCAAGATAACCTTAAAGATTTTATCACTTCAAAAATTGAAGAAAATAATTTAAATGCCTTTAAAACCGAGCTTACGCAGCTATTCTTTAAGCATATCGAAGTCAATGTATCTTTCAATCAAGACCTAACATCCAAAAGCTTAGAGCAGAGTTTAAGTAAAATCTCAAAAACAAGGGGAACAGTAAAAAAAGGCAGCCGTATTGTTGGCAAAGGGGATATTGTAGACAATGATAAATTTCAAAAACTTGTTTCTATTCGGGCAGAATACGAAAGTCAGGATTGGGACGAAAATACCTATTATACGATTACAATAGGCTATGTCTTACTCGTGTCTTTAGCTCTTATAATTCTGCTTTTGTTTATTAAAAAATACAGATTAGACATTTATGAAGACAACAACAAAGTCACATTTGTTTTCTTAAATATTTTGTCTGTTGTAGGCTTAACACTCTTAGTGCTTCATTTGGATCAGGAGTTAATTTACGTAGTGCCAATATGTGTATTGCCTTTGGCACTTAAGGCTTTTTTCGATCCAAGATTAGGCTTGTTTACACATGTAATTACGGTTTTAATTTTAGGTTTTATAGTCCCGGACAGTTTTGAATATATGTTTTTGCAAATCATAGCGGGTATCGTAACCATCCTGACCGTTTCAGAATTGTACAAAAGAGCAAATTTATTTATTACTGTTTTTCAGATTACCGTTGTGTATATATTCGCATATATGGCATTTAGCCTTATCCAAGAGGGAAGCATAACAGAAATAGAATACAAAGAGTTATTGTATTTCTTTCTAGGCGGGATAGGTTTGCTATTCGTACAACCATTGATTTACACTTACGAAAAAGCTTTTGGTTTAATTTCTGATCTATCTTTACTAGAATTGTCCGATACAAATTCTAAACTCCTCAAGCAGCTTGCAGAAGTGGCGCCAGGCACATTTCATCATTCTTTAAACGTCGCAAACTTGGCGGAGGCTTCTGCAAATGTTATCGGAGCAAATGCCTTACTCGTTCGTGTAGGAGCACTTTATCATGACATTGGAAAAATGCGCCAGCCACAATATTTTAGTGAAAATCAAAAGACTTCGGTTACACCTCATGATGAAATTGATCCACTAGAAAGTGCTCAAATCATCATCAATCATAGGGCTTACGGAATCGAACTGGCTAAAAAATATAAACTTCCGGATAGAATTATAGATTTTATTCGGACACATCACGGTACCACAACGGTGTATTATTTTTACAGAAAACAAATGGAGTTGAATGAAGTGGAAGCTAAATTGGAAGACTTTAGTTATCCCGGGCCCAAGCCATTTAACAAAGAAACGGCTATACTTATGATGTGCGACAGTGTTGAAGCCGCAAGCAAAAGTTTGAAAGAACCAACAGCCTCTAACATTAATACCTTTGTTGAAAAAATTATTAATAAACAAGTTGAAGAAAAACAGTTTATAAACGCAGATATTACTTTTAAAGAAATAGAACAGATAAAAAGAGTTTTAAAAGGTAAATTGAAAAATATTTACCATCTTAGAGTCGAATATCCTGAATAAAGAATTATGGCAAAACTGATTAAATTATACGACGAAAATCCTTCCGAACGCTACATCAAAGAAATTGTAGACGTGTTGCGAAACGATGGCCTTATTATTTATCCAACGGATACCGTTTATGGTTTAGGTTGCGATATCAATAGCAAAAAAGCCTTGGAAAAAATAGCGAGGATTAAGCAGATTAAACTTGAGAAAGCAAACCTGTCCTTTGTCTGTGATAGTTTGAGTAACTTAAGTGAATATGTAGCTCAAATAGATCAAAATACCTTCAAAATATTAAAACGAAACTTACCTGGGCCTTACACCTTTATTTTACCGGGGAACAGCAACCTGCCAAAAGTCTTTAAAAAGAAAAAAACATTGGGAATGCGTGTGCCAAATAACAATATAGCCACGAGTATTACCAAAGCATTAGGCAATCCTATTATTTCAACATCAATAAAAGATGAGGACGAAATTATCGAATACACAACAGACCCAAGTCTGATATTAGAAAAGTGGGATAAGCTGGTTGATATTGTGGTCGATGGCGGTTATGGCGGTAACATCCCTTCTACAGTTATCGATTTAACAACTGAAGAACCTACCCTGATAAGAGAAGGATTAGGATCTATTGAAATTTAATATTATTACAAATTTAATCTATCGTTTAGTGGCAACAGTATCTTACAATTATTCAAAGTTTAGATTTAAAAGCTGTGTCTTAATAGCTGTATTTTTCATTTCTAGTAGTCTTTATGCTCAGAATGATTCTCTACAAATAAAAGCAGAGAAAAGAACTTTATGGCAAGAGTTTACCTACGACATGGGGAATGTGTTCTTAGGAGCCGGTTATGCTTATAGCAGACCATTGCATTGGCAAGGTGATGATTTTCTAAAGTTTGGAGCCGTAGCAGCAACCACACTAGGACTTTACACTGTGGATGATAACATAAGAGAAGCTTTTTTAGACCATAAAGATCAGGTTCCTGAAATTCTGCTCGATTATGGATGGTATGCCGGAAGTCCTCAAAATAATTATGCTTTTACAGGTGCAGTTTACCTTACAGGTTTATTTACTAAAAATGAAAAACTAAAACGTACTGGAGTATTGCTTATTTCATCAGCTACCGCAACAGGATTTTTGCAGCAATTGGCAAAGTCTGCAACAGGAAGAGCCAGACCGGGGACAGAGTTTGGCAAGAATCATTTTCGTCCATTTGGAGGCGATAAAGCTTACAGGTCTTTTCCTTCCGGGCATTCGGTATTAACGTTCACCAATGCTCATGTTATAGCTAAACAGTTTAAGAGCTGGTGGGTCAAAGCGCCAATATATGCTATTGGCGTTATACCGGGCTTAAGTCGTATCTACGATGATGCTCACTGGGCAAGCGATGTGTTTTTAAGTTGGGCACTAAGCTATTTTACCGTTGAAGCGATAGATATTTATTTAAACAAAAAATACAGTTCTAAGTACAACGACAATCAAAAACATAAAAATCAAAGACTAAGTTTAAATCTAACTTACGGTGGCAATACAGCGGGTGTTATTTTGACATTTTAGCTCATGAATAAAAATTCGATTTATTATACAAAATAGACCTTTATTATAAGCGGCCTTTTTTGCAATAACAATTATTTAAATTCTTTATAACAAAAAGCAGGTCGTTTCTATGTAGGATTACATCTAAGTCTAAAACATAGGTTAATAATGATGTGAGCGATGTAGTATTCAATCGCAAAGGCAGAAAAGATGTATTAGTTTAGAACATCGATTGGTATGTAAATTTGAAAATAATCAGCTTTTTATAGCTGTCTGCCGATAGCATTACAGAAAGTAATATGTTGTAAAATACCATAAATTTACCAGCTGCTACATTTCTAAAATATTTGAAAATGTTGTAATAACTATTGTTTTACATGAAATCATATTCTATATTTGTTTCGATGAAAAACAATTTTAATAATAATTGGTGGTGGACTTACGATAATTTATTCTCGTGAGACATTTTCTATTTAGATAATTTAAACCTGTCCTCACGACAGGTTTTTTGTTTTTATGGTAATATTAAAAATGTAAATAAAGCGTAAGTACATGACAAAAACTTGATTTCAACATATTTTCCTCAATTTTTTGCCCTCCCGAATTAATTGGGACTAAAAGGTGAAATTAAGGAAAATCAGGCTCCTTTTAGGGTAAGAGGCAGAACTGATTTTATTACTTTATGTTCATATAATTTTTGTCATGTTCTAAAAAAATAAAGTAAAAAAATACTTCCTTATTTGTACAGATTGAAGTCGAAGTAAGGAAGGGAATGGAGGGCGTTTAAACCCAAAACCTAATAAAACATGAAACACTATAAACTTAAAACATCTTATAAACAACAACTTGCGGATACACTTACACCGGTAAGTGTATATTTAAAGCTAAGAGACATCTTTCCGAATTCTATTCTGCTGGAAAGTAGCGACTACCACGCAAGCGACAATAGTTTTTCATATATCTGTTGTCAACCCATCGCCTTTATTCAATTAAAGAACAACACCATCTTCCAAAGTTTTCCCGATGGAACAAAAACAGTAAATACCGTTCAGTCTAATGAAGATATTAGTCCCTATCTTGAAAGTTTTAAATCAAAATTTGAAGTGGATGAGTTAGATTTCAAGTTTATTCATAATGGGCTTTTTGGATTTACTGCTTACGATGCTGTTTCTCATTTCGAAGAAGTTACTATATCCAAGAAAGAAAATGATTTAGATGTCCCAGACTTGTATTATGCCATTTATCAAAATATAATAGCCATAAATCACTTTAATAACGAAGCTTTTATATTTGAGCATTTAAGTCCATATAAAGAAAGCAGTCAACATAAAATAGAGCAGCTTCTTCAAAATCAAATTTTAGCGACCTATCCATTTCAGTCTTTAGGGGATATCTCATCTAATCTTACAGATACTCAGTTCAGAGATATGGTGATTCAAGCTAAAAAGCATTGCCAGCGTGGAGATGTATTTCAACTGGTCTTGTCCAGACGATTTTCTCAACAATTTGAAGGCGATGAGTTTGAAGTTTACCGTGCTTTAAGACATATAAATCCATCGCCATATTTGTTTTATTTTGATTATGGCAATTTTAAAATCTTTGGGAGTTCTCCTGAGGCACAATTGGTTATCGATAAGAACAGGGCAGAAATACATCCAATTGCAGGAACCTTTAAACGAACAGGTAACGATGACAAAGACCGGCAACTGGCTGAACAATTGTCTGAAGATCCAAAGGAAAATGCAGAGCACGTCATGTTAGTAGACTTGGCAAGAAATGATCTAAGTCGCCACGGGAACCAAGTAAAAGTAGATACTTATAAAGACATACAATTCTTTTCACATGTTATTCATTTAGTGAGTAAAGTTACATCACATATACATGAAGGTACTTCAACATTTGATATTGTTGCAGATACCTTCCCGGCAGGAACATTAAGTGGCGCACCAAAACCAAAAGCCTTAGAACTCATAGAAAAATATGAACCCGTAAACAGAAGCCTTTACGGCGGAGCGATAGGTTTTATGGATTTTACCGGCAATTACAACCATGCCATTATTATAAGAACTTTTGTCAGTAAGAACCATCAACTTCATTTGCAAGCTGGAGCAGGTATTGTTTCTACCTCAAATCAAGATAATGAGGTTCAGGAAGTATATAACAAGCTAGGTGCATTAACAAAAGCAATTTCACTGGCGAATTCTAATCAACCTAATTAAAACTCAGATGAATATATTAGTTATAGATAATTACGATTCTTTTGTTTACAATCTTGTTCATTATTTGGAAGCTTTTGATGCCAAAGTGCACGTGATAAGAAATAAACACATTCCTATGGACAGCATAGCCAATTATGATAAAATTTTATTATCACCAGGACCCGGTATTCCGGATGAAGCGGGTATGCTCAAAGAATTAATTCAAGAATGTTATAAAACAAAACCAATCCTCGGTGTTTGTCTTGGTCAACAAGCTATCGCTGAAGTTTTTGGTGGTGAATTAGAAAATCTCAATGAAGTATATCACGGGGTTTCTTCACCAATTAAAATTTCAGTTGAAGATGAAATCCTCTACAAAGATTTACCACAAAGCATTAAGGTCGGAAGATACCATTCGTGGGTGGTGAAAAACAACTTACCATCTGAATTAGAAGCTACGTCCTTCGATGAAAATGGAAATATCATGTCTTTACGGCACAAGATTTATGATGTAAGAGCAGTACAGTATCACCCCGAATCGGTACTTACACCTGATGGAAAAAAAATTATTGAAAACTGGTTATCCAGTTAAAAATGAAAGACAAACACCCCTCTGTATCTCCTATCATGGGAATAAGTAGAAACTAAAAAAAATCCCTTTAAGGTCAACAAGCCTAGGGATAGTGGTGTTAAATACTAAATAAACGATGAAAGATATACTAAATAGATTAATCGCTTTTGAAACCTTGTCTAAAGACGAAGCAAAGCAAATATTGATAAAAATTTCTTCAGAAGAATTTTCTGAGGTGCAAATCGCCTCATTCCTTACAGTTTTTATGATGCGAAATATTACCTTGGAAGAACTCGATGGGTTTAGGGAAGCACTTTTAGAAATGTGTTTAGCTTTAGACTTATCAGAGTACAATGCGATAGATTTGTGTGGTACGGGTGGAGATTCTAAAAATACTTTCAACATTTCAACGCTGGCAGCTTTTGTGACATCTGGTGCAGGAGTTAATGTAGCTAAGCACGGAAACTATGGAGTATCATCTGTTAGTGGGTCTTCTAATGTGTTGGAATCTTTAGGTGTTGCTTTTAAAAATGACGAAGAATTTCATAAAAAATGTTTAGACAAAGCAGGTATTTGCATTTTGCACGCACCATTATTCCATCCGGCAATGAAATCTGTAGCGCCTATTCGAAAATCTTTAGCGTTAAAAACCTTTTTCAATATGCTTGGTCCTATGGTGAATCCCAGCCGACCAAAACAGCAAGTTGTAGGCGTATATAGTTTACAGTTGCTTAGATTGTATTCTTATTTGTTTCAAAAAAGTCACGATAAGTTCGCAATAGTGCATGCCTTAGATGGTTTTGATGAAATTTCGCTAACCCAACAGGCTAAAGTGGCGACCCATAACGCCGAATATATGTTAGATGCCGATTCGTTTGGTGTGGATCCTCACAGTCTAGAGGATATTTCAGGAGGTCAGACAGTAGACGATGCTACTAAAATATTTATGAATGTGTTGAATGACGAGTGTACAACACCTCAAAAAAATGTAGTTTGTGCCAATGCGGCCTTATCTATTTCGGTTGCTAAAGGAGTTGATCTAAAAACTGCATTCCATCAAGCCAAAGAATCGCTGGAAAGCAAAAAAGCCCTTAAAAATTTCAAAACCTTAGTTGAATTGTCGAGCTAGACATATAATAGTTATGAAAAAAATACAATCAGATGCAAAACATAAAGTCTCCCCGTTGGGGAGATTTACAGGGGTCCATATTTTAGATGAAATCGCACAGTTTAAAACCCGGCTTTTAGACTACAAAAAACAAGTTGTTAGTCTAAAAGAGCTGGAAAACAGGCCAATGTTCTCAAGAGAATGTTTCAAGTTGACCGATTTCTTAAGCCATTCACCTTATGGTATTATTGCTGAGCATAAAAGGCGTTCGCCAAGTAAGCCACATCTTAATTTTAAAACAGACATTTTTAAAGTCGCAGAAGGCTATCAAGAGGCAGGTGTTTCCGGGATGTCTGTTCTCACAGAACAAAAATACTTTGGAGGCTCATTAGAGGATTTACTTTTGGCAAGAGCATCAGCAAAAATACCGTTATTGCGTAAAGACTTTATGGTAGATGAATACCAAATAATAGAGAGCAAGGCACATGGCGCAGATGTTATTCTTTTAATCGCAGCTTGTTTAACACCAAATCAAGTTAAAATGTTTTCAATTTTGGCTCGGCAATTGGGCATGCAATCTATATTAGAAGTTCACAATCAATCGGAGTTGGATAACTATATCTGTGACACCGTAGATGTTATAGGTGTAAATAACAGGAATCTCAAAACCTTTGAAGTTAATCTGGACACTAGTTATAAGCTGTTGGATCGTATTCCAAAAGATTTTTTAAAAATTTCTGAAAGCGGAATCAGTAAAACCGAAGAGTTAATAAACTTGAAAAAAGCAGGCTTTGATGGCTTCTTATTAGGTGAAACCTTTATGAAAACGGATAATCCCGGCTTAAAAGCAAAAGCGTTCATTGAAGATTTAATTTCTAAAGACAACTCATAAATGAAAATCAAGATTTGTGGCATGAATAATTTGAACAATCTTTCAGCTCTTGAGAGTTTAAAACCAGATTATTTTGGGTTTATATTTTATCCTAAGTCACCTAGAAATTTTAAGGGTTTTCAATTACCAAACTTTAAAGACATCAAGAAAGTTGGGGTTTTTGTGAATGAAAGCATAGCCCGAATAACTAAACTTCAAAAGGAATTTCAATTAGATGCTATTCAGCTGCATGGCGATGAGACCAAAGAGGATGTTCTAAACCTGAAATCTAAACTGCCACCTGAAATTGAAATTTTTAAAGCAATATCCATTAATGACAAAGAGGATTTTAAAAAAGTGACTTATTTTGAAGATAAAGTAGATATTTTTATTTTAGATACAAAGACAAAGCTTCGGGGCGGGAGCGGGAAGAAGTTTGAATGGCATTTATTGGAGTATTATAATTCTAAAACTCCATTTTTATTAAGTGGAGGAATACAGGAAAACGACGCTTATACCGTTATGGAAGTGTTTAATACATATGATAACATGCTTGGTGTAGATATCAATTCAAAATTTGAGGTATCACCTGGGTTGAAGGACAAAACAAAAATTGAAAAATTTATAAAAAACATAAACGAATATGCAGTTAGAGGCTAATTACAATGTAGACGAAAAAGGGTTTTACGGAGAGTTTGGTGGCGCATTCATCCCTGAAATGCTTAAACCAAATGTAGACGAGTTAAGAGAAAATTACATAAAGATTTCGTCATCTCAGGCATTTAAAAAAGAATTTGAGGCCTTATTAAGAGATTATGTGGGTAGACCAACACCTCTATTTTTTTCTAAGCGTCTAAGTGAAAAATACCAAACACAAATCTATCTTAAACGTGAAGACTTGTGCCATACTGGCGCTCACAAGGTAAACAATACCATTGGACAGATATTGTTGGCAAAGAAGTTAGGTAAAAAGCGAATCATAGCCGAAACTGGAGCAGGTCAGCACGGTGTCGCGACAGCAACAGTTTGCGCATTGATGGGGATGCCCTGTGTGATTTATATGGGTGCTATAGACATTAAAAGACAAGCGCCCAACGTAGCCAGGATGAAAATGCTTGGTGCAAAAGTTGTTCCTGCCGAATCGGGTAGTAAAACGCTTAAAGATGCAACAAACGAGGCCATAAGGGACTGGATAAATAACCCGACAGATACGCATTACATTATCGGATCGGTTGTCGGACCACATCCTTTTCCGGATATGGTGGCGAGATTTCAATCTGTTATCTCAAAAGAAGTGAAGCTTCAGCTCCAAGAGCAATCTCATAAGTCTAAGCCCGATTATGTGATTGCTTGCGTTGGTGGTGGTAGTAATGCTGCGGGAATTTATTATGATTTTTTAAACGATACAGATGTTAAAATAATCGCAGTCGAAGCCGCAGGAAAAGGCGTAATGTCTGGCGAATCGGCAGCGACTTCTCAATTAGGTAGGCAAGGAATAATTCACGGCAGCAAAACCTTACTCATGCAAAATGCAGATGGACAGATTACCGAGCCTTATTCCATTTCTGCAGGTCTGGATTACCCGGGGATTGGCCCTATGCATGCGCATTTGTATGCGACTAAGAGAGCAGAATTTATAAGTGTAACCGATGACGAGGCGATGCAAGCCGGTTGGGAATTGAGTCAGCTGGAAGGCATCATACCTGCTATCGAAACTGCTCATGCTTTTGCTATTTTTAAATACAAGACTTTTAACCCGGACGATGTGTTGGTTTTTAATTTGTCTGGAAGAGGAGATAAAGATTTGGAGACTTACATTAAATATTTTAATCTGTAGAGATGAATAGAATTACACAAACGATGGCAAAAGAAGGAAAACTCCTGTCAATTTACTTTACAGCAGGTTTTCCGGAGCTCGATGATACGGTCGAGATTATCCAAAGACTTCAAGCTTCCGGAGTGGATATGATAGAGATAGGTTTACCTTACAGCGATCCACTTGCTGATGGCCCTACTATACAAGAAAGTTCTACAGCAGCGCTAAAAAATGGAATGTCTACCATAAAGCTTTTCGAGCAGATTAAAGACATTAGAAACCGTGTAGATATCCCGCTAATTGCTATGGGGTACTTTAATCCTATGCTTCAATATGGTGTTGAAGCGTTTTGTAAACGTTGTGCGGAGATAGGCATCGATGGCCTTATCATGCCGGATTTGCCTTACGATTATTGGGAAGAGCACTACAAATCTATTTATGAAACCTATAACTTGAAGCACATTCAATTAATAACACCACAAACTTCAAAAGAAAGAATTCTAGAAATCGATCAACAAAGTCAAGACGGTTTTATCTATATGGTAAGTTCTTCGGCTACCACCGGAAGTCAAAAAGGCTTTCAGCAAGAGCAGTTGGATTATTTTGATAGAATAGACGGTTATAATTTAAAGTCACCAAGAATTGTCGGGTTTGGAATTAAAGATAGTACTACCTTTTCTCAAGCCACATCAAAAGCCAAAGGCGCTATTATTGGAAGTGCCTTCATCAAAATGTTGAAGCATGAAGGAAAAGATGGGATCGAAAAGTTTATATCTTCAATTAGATAGGTTGGTATGAATGATTGGCTTGGCTACAGAGATTACCTAACAATTGAACGAAAAAATTCGCCTCATACGGTCTTAGCTTACATTAAGGATGTGGCAGAATTCAAACATTTTTTAAATAAAGATGCAGCTGATAATATACTCCTTGGAGTTGAATATTATCAAATTCGTTCCTGGATTGCTGAATTATCAAGAAATGGGTTGTCTCACAAGTCCATAAATAGAAAAATCAGCTCTCTAAAATCTTTTTATAAGTATCTCCTAAAGACCAATCAATTAGACACCTCTCCATTACAACAATTTAAAAGCTTAAAAATCCCCAAAACAGTCACAACACCATTTTCTGAAGACGAGGTAAAACAGGCCATCGACAGTTTAGAGGTTAAGGACTTTAAATCCGCCAGACAAAAACTGATAATAGAATTATTGTATGCAACAGGAATGCGGAGAGCAGAATTATTGTCGCTAAAAGAAAACCAAGTAGACCTTTTACAGCAAACAATAAAAGTTCATGGGAAGCGAAATAAAGAAAGGATAATCCCTGTCTATAAAAGTTTATGTGATCAAATTTCGAAGTACTTAGACTACAAAAAAGAGAGAGGTTTTTGCAATCAGGCCTTGTTGGTTACAGAAAAAGACAGACCACTTTATCCAAGTTTTATATACAATACCGTAACAGATACGTTCGAGTTATTTTCAAACAAATCTAAAATGAGCCCACATGTGCTTAGGCACAGCTTTGCAACACATTTATTAAATAATGGATCTAACTTAAATGCTATCAAGGAGTTGTTGGGGCATTCCAGTTTATCTTCAACAGAAATTTACACTAAAAATAGTATTGAAAAACTCAAAAAAAAGTATTTTGAAAACCATCCAAGAGAACGGCAATAATTTTTTGAAAAAATTAATAAAAAAAAAGTGAAAATTATTTTCTCTATCAGAATTAAACTATATATATTTGCAAGCCGTTAAATAAACGCAATTAAGTTCTTAAAAAAGCCGATGTAGCTCAGCTGGCTAGAGCAGCTGATTTGTAATCAGCAGGTCGT
>CAYNCI010000041.1:0-31883 GCA_964396065.1 uncultured Mesohalobacter sp.
AAAATTGGCCCTCCTGAATTTAATAAATCTATACTCTTCATGTTTCAATTTTGCTCTACTATTTCTAGTATGTCTATTTTAATATCTTTTCTTTATTCATATTAATTTTCACTTAATAGTCGTAAAGCATAGTTTTTATAGCTTTTAACTACAATTAATATATGTTTCAAAATTACTGATAGCCCTAATCAATTCCTTACGGATTCCCGTAAAGCGACTATATTTTTTTGGATGATTTTTAATTAAATAGCTGATATTATTGTATTTAACGTGATATTTAAATTGTAATTTTATTTACATTATTTCTATTATTCAACAGACTGCTGGCTTTTACGGTTCTTATGATAAGCGTTTATCTTCTATGCTTATCATTTAGCTTAGTATCTACACGATCGCTGCGTAAAATTTTACTTTCTCATACTTGTTCATATATTAATACGAATACCCCCTTAAAAGTTCCCGAAGAAAAATAATATTTAAAATAAACCGCCAAGTTTAATTGGCGGTAAGTAAGTGTTCTACTGGAGTTTTGCCTTTATATAAAAGCGATTGGCTAGATGTCTTTTAGGGCTTTTACCAATTAGAACTATATAGAATACGATTAACTAAGGGAGAGTTCCCGAAAAAAAGTGATGTTTTTTTGAAATTTTTCAGTAATTATATATTGATATACAGTAAGTTATTTCAGGATATTTTATTAGGAACGCTTTGTTTATTCCTTTCAAACAATTTTAGGGTCGCTTAATGCCAAGCTTTTAGCTGAAAAAAGATAAAATAATGTGCAGGAGTATTAATCTTTCTTTCAAATAGTCTCTAAATTTGCTCATAAATTTATTGTTTTGGGACCTACTGAAATTTTATTACTTATTGTAGCTTATTTTGTGGTATTGGTAAGCATCTCTTTTCTTACCCAAAAAAGCGGGAGTAACGAAGAGTTTTTTAAAGCCAACAACAAATCACCTTGGTACTTAGTGGCCTTTGGAATGATTGGGGCATCTTTAAGCGGTGTCACCTTTATTTCTATCCCGGGAACGATAGATACATCGGCCTTTAGCTATTTTCAGGTGGTTTTGGGTTATACGATTGGCTATGCTGTAATCAGCCTGGTGTTATTGCCGTTATATTATAAACTCCAACTAACGTCCATCTATACTTACCTGGAGCAACGTTACGGGTATTATGCCTACAAAACAGGAGCTTCTTTTTTCCTGCTATCTCGAATCGTAGGGGCAAGTTTCAGATTATTTCTTGTGGCTGGTGTTTTGCAGCTCATTGTTTTTGACGAACTCAACATCCCGTTTTACATCACCGTTACCATAACGATTATTTTAATATGGGTGTATACCTTTAAAAGTGGGATAAAAACTATAGTTTGGACAGATAGTCTGCAGACCTTATTTATGTTGATTTCACTGGGAGTATCTATAGTTTTACTCATGCAGCACATGGATATTTCTTTTTCGGGTGTGACCGCTTATTTAGAAACTCAAGACAACTTCAAAATCTTCTTTTTTGAAGATTGGCGTTCAAGTGATTTCTTCTTTAAGCAATTTATTTCCGGTGCTTTCATCGCTATTGTGATGACGGGGCTTGATCAGGATATGATGCAAAAAAACCTGACCTGCCCAAACCTGAAAGATGCTCAAAAGAACATTTTTACCTTTACTATTATCCTTACAATAGTCAATTTTCTGTTTTTATTTTTAGGATTATTACTTACTGATTATGCTAAAACAAATGGCATAACTGCTGTGAAAGACGATTTATTTCCGGCAGTTGCCATGAGTGGAGACCTGGGTCTGGCGGTTAGTATTTTCTTTTTGCTCGGCCTTATTGCGGCGGCTTATTCCAGTGCAGATAGCGCCTTAACATCACTAACCACATCATTTAGTATTGATATTTTAAATATTGAAAAACGCTATCCCAAAGCTAAACAAGTTAAAGTACGCAAGCTGACCCACATTGGCGTTTCCATCGTTTTAATATTTACCATGTTGCTTTTTGAATATGCCATTCAGGACAAAAGTGTTATTAACAAGCTCTTTCAGTTCGCCGGATACACCTATGGCCCGCTCTTAGGTTTATTTGCCTTAGGCATGTTTACAAAATGGCAAATTAAAGACCGTTATATTCCAATTGTGGCGATACTTTCACCGATTTTGTCTTTCGTCATCAGTTGGGCTAGTTCTACTTGGTTTAGTTTTGAATTTGGATTTTTTATACTTATTTTAAATGGTTTACTAACCTTTTTAGGCTTAGTACTGATTCGTGTGAAGCATAACTAACGTGCAAGCAATGTTATAGTCTATTCCATGTTTACTTAAAATGTCATAGAGCTCAGGATTTTCCGTTCCGGGATTAAAAATCACACGCTTAGGTTTCAATTGAAGGATATAATCATAGTATTCCGGTTGAAATCTTGCGCTCAGGTATAAAGTTATGGTATGTATGTCCTCAAACTTTTTCTTTTCCTTATACACTTGCATACCGGAGATTTGCATTTCTCGATTGGCGATTGCACATACCTCAAAGCCTTTAGATAACAAGAGGTGTAAAGCGCGGTAAGCATAGCGTTCAGGTTTGTTAGAGGCGCCTATGATTAGGGTTTTCATTTACTTCTTTTTTAGTAAAAATAAACATTGCTTTCTTTTAGTAATAAATCATCTTGAGGTCTTACCAAAAGTTTAGGATTTCATTTCAAGGATATGTATTAATTTTAGCTTTTTAAAATCATTGCCTTATGAAAATATTTAGAAGTCTAATTATACTGTGTTTAGCCGTTTATATTTTAAGCTCTTGTCAAAAAGAAAAAATTTATCCGGTATTTGAAACATGGAAAGCTTACGACGAAACAGCTTTGATAGATTCTGCACAGCAAAACGAAAATCAAAGGTTACGCTACAAGCTTATCCAATCTAAAGTTTTAGATAAAAATGAATTGCTAGAAAGCATTAGACTTCAACTAGATGATTTTAATGAGCAAACATATATTGATTTAGCTCCATATATTTTTGAAAAATCAATCTCAGAAATCCAGAAATCCATCGATAACAAATTATTGACATACAAGCAACTTACCCAATGGTATTTGTTTAGAATTGCTACACTAGAACCAACACAGTCTCATGGATTAAACGCCATAATCACCATTAATCCAGATGCTGTTAAAAAAGCTGAAGAACTGGATAATACGATGGAAAAAAAGGCTCATCTTATTTATGGCATGCCGATTTTACTTAAAGACAACATAAACACAAAAGGCATAAAAACGACAGCCGGAGCTTTGGCATTATTTGAAAATGTCCCTAATGAGGATGCTGCAATAGTTCAAAACCTCAAGAAGCATAACGCGATCATTTTGGGAAAAGTCAGTTTGAGCGAGTGGGCTAACTTTTTATGTCAAGGCTGTCCTAACGGCTACTCGGCAGTAGGCGGACAAACTCTTAATCCTTACGGGATGCGTGAGTTTGATACTGGTGGCTCAAGTTCAGGTAGTGGCGCCAGCATCGCTGCAAATTATGCGGTGGCAGCTGTTGGAACCGAAACTTCAGGCTCTATATTATCACCATCAAGTCAAAGTGCATTGGTAGGTCTAAAACCCACAGTAAACAAAACACATCAGGAAGGTATTGTGCCCATATCAAGCACCTTGGATACGCCCGGGCCAATGTCTAAAACAGTGGAAGACAACGCGATTTTGTATTCCGCCATGTTTGACACAGAGCCGGCAGATTTAGAATTTGGAAAAGGAAATACCATGAACTTAGGTGTCATTAAAGATTATATGGAAGATTCTTTATACAATCGATCTGTGCAATTATTTAGAAAAAGAGGGGCAAACATCACTTTTGTAGAACCGGAACCAATGGATTTCACAGGATTTTTACAACTCTTAAACGGGGACATGAAAATAGATTTAAAAACTTATCTTGACATGTATACTTCAGAAGCTGTTCAGGTCGAATCGGTTAAAGATGTTGTAGCTTTCAATCTCAAAGATACTTTAATCAGAATACCTTATGGTCAAGCCAGATTAGATGGTGTTGTTGAGGAAAACCTTACCGATGTGGAATTAGATTCGATAAGACAAAAATTAGACAAAGCCGGTAAATCTTATTTTGAACCATATTTTGAAGAATACAGCTTAGACGCTATTTTGTCTATAAATAATTATAACGCAGGTCAAGCTGCAGTAGCTAAGTTTCCTGCACTTACAATTAACATGGGGTTTACTAAAAAGGGTGAACCAAAAGGTCTAACTTTTATCGGACAGCCTAACCAAGAAGCTTTATTGCTAAAATTGGCTAAGTATTATGAAGGTATTTCTCAATACAGAAAACCACCAGAAAAATTTGTAATTCAATAAGCTTTACAACGCACTAAGTTTAGCCAGATAACTACCTAGAGAACCAGGCTGGAGGACTTTACAGTCTAAACCAACCTCCCTGGAAATGGATTGCAGGGTATCAAAATCCATATATAACCATTTCATAGGATATTCTTCTTCGTTGTCGTAAGAATAGAAATAGTCTAATTCCCCGTAGTAAGTGGCTGGAAGGTCTTCTTCCAAAACGCCATTTTGGTCTTCATACATGTATATGATGTCTGTGGAATCGATAAGAATTTGTCCATCTGGGTTGAGGAGTGACTTTAAATGCCTAAGGTATATGTATGTGTTTTCCAGACTTTGAAAAATGCCAGTTCCATTCATTAAAAGTAAAATACTATCAAATTTTTCGTTTAGGTCTAGTATATCGGCATGTTCAACATGTTTTACACCTCTTTTTCTACAAACATCTATGGCTCCTTTTGAGACATCAATGCCTTTGACATCAAATCCTTTTGCTTGTAAATACAACGAATGGTTTCCTGCGCCACAGCCCACATCCAGAATCTTTCCTTTACAGGCCTTAAGGGCCTTTTTTTCCAGTTGGGGCATTTCTTTATAACTCCTGAAAAGGTAGGGTAGTGGAAGCACATCTTTGTCTGAAATATTAGTCCAGGTGATAATGTCTTTAGCATCGCCATTCAACTCATTTTTGATGAAATGATTTTCGTAATAGTCTAGCAAAGCTTTGCCAAATATGTCTTTTAAAATCAAAGTGAAAATTTAGTAAAATAATTAAAACATAAACCTTACAAAAGGCATAAACGCTTCGCCATAAATGCTTTTGTTACCGTCGTATAAAACATCGTAACGTACTCCAAAGGTAACATTACCATTTACATAACCGGCACCCAAAAACAAAGCCGGGTACCAGTAGTTTTGTTCAATTGTACCGTTTATGGTATCTAATGACCGATTAACATTTAGTTGTTCAAATTCCGCCGATAATTGGATTTCAGGCAAAGGATTGGCAAAAGCCATTACACTACCGCCATAAATAAAAGATTCACTATTATCAAATTTTGAATAGGATACATTTAAACCAACACCTGTTTGTAAAAACTCATTGACTTCGTGAAGCACAAACGGGGATAATGACCCACTGAAAAAATTGTTTCCAAAACTTAATCCTACGCCACCACCAAATCTTAAACTATTAGCAAAAGACTTAATATTTGAATCCATAGCATTCTGTGCATTAGTTGTTATAAAGGCAAAAAACAGAATACCTATGCTTAACTTAAAAAAATACTTCATAAAAATTAATTCTTTTATAAATCGCTTATTTAGTTTTTCTTCACATCGGGATACGTAGGCTTAGGCGGATAGGTTACTTTGTTTTCCTTCAATTGTTCTAGGATTAATTCTATTGCCTTTTCTAGTTGTGGGTCTTTTCCATTCATGACCTCTTTTGGCCATTGTTCAATTTCAATATCTGGCGCAACGCCTTCATTTTCAATATTAAATCCATTTTCATTATAAAAAGCCACATTAGGAGCGGTGACAGAGCCTCCATCTATAAATTCAGGATATCCAAGAACACCAACTAAACCACCCCAAGTGCGTTTTCCGACAACTGTTCCTAAATTAAAACGCTTGAATAAATAAGGTAAATAATCGCCTCCAGAACCTGCAGTTTCATCAATAATCATCACTTTAGGCCCTTGAATGGAGCCGCTTGGTGCTATTAAATCTTTTCCATATCTAAAATCCCAAGAGGATTGGTATGTTTTTCTCAGGTGGTCTATATAATAGTCAGCCAATTGTCCGCCTCCATTAAAACGCTCGTCTATGATTATCGCCTTTTTGTTAACTTGTGGGTAGAAATAGCGTTTAAAATATTCATGCCCGGCACCGGCGGTATTTGGTACGTAAACATAAGCTACTTGCCCGTTCGTGGCATCGTTTACTTTTTTAAGATTACCTTCTACCCAGTCTCTGTTTCTTAAGGCTGATTCGTTGCCTACGGGAACAACTTTTACTGTTCGGGGATTTGTACCGTCAGCATTTTTACTTAGTGTGAGATTAACGATTTTTCCTGAAGTGTTTTCAAAATGTGTATGCAGGTTATCTGTTGCTATGACGTTTTTGCCATTTACAGCAATAATATAATCGCCAACTTCTGCATTTACTCCGGGTTCCGTTAATGGTGAACGCAAGCCGGGATTCCAATTTAGCCCTCCATAAATCTTAGCGATTTGGTAGCGGTTATTTTTAACAACATAATCCGCACCTAATAATCCGCCGGAAATTTGTTCCGGCTCATGTAGCCTGTCACCTTGACTACCAAATCTATGGTGTCCAACACCTAGTTCGCTACACATCCATTCCATAACCCTGTAAAGGTCGCTTTTACAAGAGATGTCCGATAAGAAAACATTGTATTTGTTTTTCATGGCTTCCCAGTCCACACCATGCATGCCGGGGTCATAAAAGTAATCACGATTAACTCTCCATGTCTCGTTAAAGATATTTACCCATTCTTCTTTAGGGTTTATTTTAATTTTTATGGCATTGGTGTTTAACATTCCATTCGATGGCTTTTGGCCAACAGCGGTAATTCCCCATGAATTCCCATTTCTAAATAGCATTTTTTTGGTGTTTGCAGAAATTTCAAAATAGTCTGCAGCCATGATTTTATCTTCTTTCCTTTCTTTTAAATCATAACTCATTAATTGAGCTGGTTCGGGTGCTGCTCTGGAAATGTAATATAACTTTCCTTCTTCAGGGCTTGAAAGATTGCTATACATGCCTGACGAAATAGGAAGACTCACAATACGATTAAATATTCCATCCCAATCTATATTAAAGTCTTTACTTTTATCTGACTCACTTTCTTTTTTGTTTTTTTTACTTTTTTTATCCTCTTTTGCGTCTGCTTCTTTTTCTTTAGGCAGTTCCATATCATTTCGTTTTGCTAATGGCGATACCAAGTCTTTTTGAAGCGTAACTAAATAAATGGAATTACTCATATTCATATCCTGGTTGGATTGGTCAAACCAATTCACCACCGGTCCGGCATCTGTTGAAGCCAGCATGAATAGGTATTTGCCACTAGTGTCAAAAACAGGTTCTGTAACATTAGAAAGGCCATCGCTTAAAGCATAAGACGTATTTTTGTCGATGCTGTAGGCAAAGGCTTGTTCAAAATTAGTCTCCAAGATTTTAGTGTAGCTTATCCATTTCGAGTCCTTAGACCATGAGCCAAATAATTCGCGATAGACACCCGGTGTGTACAACTCATCAGAATCGATTTTAGTCACTTTTTTTGAGGAAACGTCTGCAACATACAAACTTCGGCTGTTGTCTACGAATGCTATTTTCTTACTATCCGGAGACCAATGTGGGTAGGCATAAAACCCAGCACCATTAAGTTGTATGGTGCTTACCTCTTCATTCGTTAAAGATTTAATGTGTAATGCATACTCTCCGGACGCGTCAGAAAAGTAGGCTAAATGTTCTGCATTTGGAGACCAAGCCGGAAATTTTTCATGTACACCCGGTGTTTGAGTAATATTAATCACATCTCCATGTTTTTCGGGTACTGTAACGATATCTCCACGAAAATCTATGGCTACTCTAGACGCAGATGGCGACACGCCTGCACTTCGTATATACTTGCTGCCAGACACATATCTTGAGCGTAACTCTAATAAATCTGTTGCAATACCAACTTTAAGTCTTGTATTGGTATTAGTGTTTTTGTCGTGTACAAAGAGGTAACCGGCTTGCTCGTAGATGAGCTTTTCGCCATTTCCATTTAAGCTTAACACACCAAAGTCTGTATAGTCCGTATGTTGTTCAATTTGTTTAGAATCCATGTCGTATGAAAACAAGTTAAACTCGCCATTACGATCACTTCTAAAATACAGTTTGTTACCAACCCATTCCGGGTCTGCTTCGTTACTGTAAGACTCAGGTTTTGGGACTTCAACAACTTCATTTGTGGATAAATCCATGATCCAAATTCGACCTAATGTACCGCCTCGATAATGTTTCCATTGGTTAAATACTTCGTAGTTTGGCACGTAAGCTAAATATTTGCCGTCAGGGGAATATGTTCCTCGAAATCCTGTTGGTATGGGTAATTCTTCAGGCTGACCACCATTAAGACTAATGGTGTATAATTTAGAATGTCTTCGTGTAAAAGTTGTTCTAGGCGAACTGAATAACACAGATTTTCCATCAGCGGTAAAGTCTAAAACCCTGTCCCATGACGGATGCCACGTTAAGCGTGTTGGGACGCCACCTGTAGATGGTATGGTATAAACATCTGTGTTGCCATCATATTCTGCATTAAAGGCAATCATAGAACCATCAGGCGAAAACACAGGATTAGACTCTACACCTTCATCTATGGTGAGACGTCTGGGGTTGCTTCCGTCTTTTTCTGCAATCCATAAATCTTCTGCATAAATAAATGCAATATGGTTTTCGCTTATGCTTGGCGAATGTAGCAGTCTTGTATCTTCAACATTTTGAGAAAACCCAAATACAGAGATGAAAAAAAAGCATAAAAAGAATTTAATTTGGATTTGGAACATGATGGTATTTTTTGTGTTACAGCCATAAATATACTTTAATTTAAAATATCATCATTCTTTTAACATGTTTTATCTCTATTATATTGATAAAAAGTGATTTAGCTTTCGAAACATCGCATTTAATCTTAAGTAATAATTTACATATTTAAATAACTGAAATATAGTATAAAAGGGTATGTTTGCAATTTTTTATAAATTACCAGTATATGGATTTGAGAAACATAGCAATTATAGCCCACGTTGATCACGGGAAGACTACTTTAGTAGATAAAATAATGCACCATTGTCACCTTTTTCGTGAAAATGAAAACAAAGGCGATTTAATATTAGACAGCAACGATCAGGAAAGAGAACGAGGAATAACCATCGTTTCTAAAAATGTATCAGTTACGTATAAAGACACAAAGATAAATATCATAGATACACCGGGTCACGCCGATTTTGGTGGCGAAGTAGAGCGTGTTTTAAACATGGCCGACGGTGTTTTATTGCTTGTAGATGCCTTTGAAGGCCCAATGCCTCAAACCCGTTTTGTGCTCCAAAAAGCCATAGATTTAGGCCTTAAGCCTTGTGTTGTTATCAACAAAGTGGATAAGCCAAATTGTACACCGGACGAAGTGCATGAAAAAGTTTTTGATTTGATGTTCGAACTTGGCGCAGAAGAGTGGCAGTTAGATTTTCCTTCCGTTTATGGTTCTGCTTTAAACAACTGGATGAGCGAAGATCCTGATGTAATGACCGAAAATATTGAGCCACTTTTGGATATGGTTGTTGAGCACATCAAGCCTCCTAAAGTAGACGAAGGTTCTATCCAAATGCTTATTACGTCTTTAGATTTCTCTTCTTACACAGGTAGAATTGCTATCGGTAGGTTACAAAGAGGAACTTTAAAATCGGGAATGCCCGTAGCACTTGTAAAAAGAGATGACAGCATCCAAAAAACAAGAATAAAAGAGCTTTTTGTTTTCGAAGGTCTTGGTAAAAGAAAGGTAGACGAGGTGCAAGCCGGAGATATATGTGCTATCGTAGGTCTTGAAAATTTCGAAATAGGAGATACAGTAGCAGATATCGAAGAGCCGGAAGCATTGTCTAAGATAAAAATAGACGAGCCTACCATGAGTATGTTGTTTACCATCAATGATTCTCCATTTTTTGGTAAAGACGGAAAATTTGTAACGTCTCGACATATTAAAGAAAGACTGGTTAAAGAATTAGAGAAAAACCTCGCTCTTAAAGTTGAAGAAACAGACAGCGCCGATAAATTTATCGTATACGGTCGTGGTGTTATGCACCTTTCTGTTCTTATAGAAACGATGAGAAGAGAAGGCTATGAGCTTCAAATTGGTCAGCCACAGGTTATCATAAGACAAGTAGACGGAAAAGATTGTGAACCAATTGAAGAATTGAAAATAGACTTACCTGAAAACGTCTCAGGAAAGGCTGTAGAAATGGTTACCCAGCGAAAAGGCGAAATGCTAAGCATGACTTCTAGAGGCGAGCGTATGGTAATTGAATTTATGATTCCTTCTCGTGGTATCATTGGCTTGAGAAACCAACTCTTAACAGCTACCGCCGGAGAAGCTATTATGGCTCACAGATTTAAAGAATACCAACCCCTTAAGGGCGATATTCCACAAAGGCTTAACGGCTCCTTGATTTCTATGGAAAACGGTAAAGCGATTCCTTACTCTATAGACAAATTACAGGATAGAGGTAAGTTTTTTGTAGATCCAGGAGAAGATATTTATGAAGGCCAGGTTATTGGCGAAAACTCAAGACAAGACGACTTGACTGTAAATATTACTAAGACTAAAAAGTTGTCTAACGTTAGATCTTCCGGGGCAGATGATAAAGCTAAAATTGTACCTGCCAAAAAATTCTCTTTAGAAGAGGCTTTAGAGTATATCCAAAAAGACGAATATGTAGAGGTAACACCAAATCATATCAGGTTAAGAAAAATATACCTTAAGGAAACCGACCGAAAACGAATCAAAATTGTTTAAGATTTTTGTCTTAAGCATTGGTTAGATAAATAAACTGAACTAAAAACCCCATAAATGCTTGATATTTATGGGGTTTTGTTTTTTGAATATATACAGATTCACAAAAGTTTTAAAATAAAAAAACGCACCCGATAAAAGCTACCGGAGTGCGTTTTCAACCAACCAAACCAATCTTTATGTGATATATGCTTTATAAGTGTTTGTATTCACTTTTGCCTTCAAGTCGTGCAATAAGTTATACAATCCAAAAAATGTTCTATTGATATATAAAAAGTGCTTGCTGCCTCGATTACCATTCATTTTCCTCAACGTTTTATCCTGGCTATACTTTTCACTTAGCGAAGATACATTTTCCCAGAAAACTTCGTCACCAAAATCAAATTCTTCATCGTGAAAAGGACTTGTAAATAAACTCAGCATTTCATGGAACAGGTCTTTAAAGTAGGCAATTTCTTTTGGGGTATCGTTTGGAATTAAAATTTCTAATTCGTATAATTTCTTTAAAAAGAATTCCTCGTTGTTGATGTTTTCAGGAATAGCCAACTCAAAATATGGCGTGTAAAATTGATCTGGAATCTGCTTGATACAACCAAAATCGATTGCTATGAGTTCTTTTTTGTCATTAATCAAGAAATTACCTGGATGTGGGTCAGCATGAACTTCTTTCAAATGGTGAATCTGAAACATGTAAAAATCCCAAAGCGTTTGCCCAATTTTGTTTCCATCTTCTTGAGAAAAATCAGTTTTAGCAAATTCGCTTAAATGTAAACCATTCATCCAGTCCATGGTAATGATACGCTTACTGGATAATTCCGGATAGTATTTAGGAAACACTAAATTCGGAATATGCTGGCAGGCTTCAGAGATGTCAATACTTTGTTTGACTTCCAAAATGTAATCTGTTTCTTCCAGTAGTTTATCTTCTACTTCTTTAAAGTACTTTTCAGAATCTTTTCCTTTCAAGTTAAACATTCTGGTTGCTACAGGTTTGACTAGTGCTAAGTCAGAGCTTATGCTATCGGCAACACCCGGGTATTGAATTTTTACGGCTAATATCTTTCCGTCTTTCTCAGCTTTGTGTACCTGTCCAATAGAAGCCGCATTTACAGAATTCGCCGTAAATTTATCATATAATTCTTCTGGATATTTGCCGTGGTATTTTTTGAAGGTTTTTCTTACCAAAGGTGCAGAAAGTGGCGGAACACTAAATTGTGATAAACTAAATTTTTCTACATAAGCATTCGGTAAGAGGCTTTTTTCCATCGAAAGCATCTGAGCAACTTTTAATGCGCTGCCTTTTAAGCTCTTTAATCCGTCATATATGTCAGAAGCATTGCTTTCGTCCAATTCATCTCTGGAAACATTCTTATCAAAAGCTTTTTTTGAATAATATTTCAAATAATTTCCACCAATTTTAGCACCAGTCTTCACTAGTTTGGAAGTTCGGCTAAACTTGCCAGTAGGTATTTTATCAATAGTATTCATCTATTTTATTGCTTCTTTATATAAAAACTTTCCAAAGTCAAGGACTTTTTCTAATGGGGTATTATCAAATACATCAAATATGGTGTTAACAGACTTTTCTATAGCAACATCTGTTTTTTCAAATCCGGCTGACGTGTCATTCATCCAAAACCTTAGTAAGAATATAAACTGCAGCCAAGCCCCTTCTGAGTAAACCTTTTCATTTCTCTTTAAGAAATTAATTTGCTTATCATCATTATCAACCTGAATTAATTCTGTTGCAAAGGATTTGATCTTTTTACGAAGACTATTAAGCTCATTCATATACTTAGTCATGTCGTTATTTTCTCCAAGGACAAACAATACATAACTTCTGTTGGCAGTTAATACTTCAAACATTGTGTAGAAAAATATGAGCATTTTTTCTCGGCTTGAGTATTCTTCATAGCCGTCTGCTTTGGAGATAACGTCTAAAGTGTTGTGAAAAAAGCTATTCCAAATGTCTTGCTTTAAGCCTTTAAAGCTTCCGAAGAATTTATAAAAGTCCGCTTCAGACATATCGTTATCCTTAGCAAACTTAAATACAGACTTAGGTTCATGTTCATTTTCTAAAACATAAGACATATACGCCTCGACGATTATGTCTTTCGTGATTTCCTTATCTTTTTTTGCTTTTGCCATTTTTGTTTGGTTTGATACAAAAATAACTCAATTGTTTAATATTTAATCAAAAAGATTAAACAATATTTTGTTAAAAGATAAGCTCAAATCTTAAACCTTAAGTCTACGTCAAATCTTATGACCTCGCTTCGTCCAGTTTTTCCTCTAAAGCCTTCAGCTGATCCCGATATTTGGCAGCTAACATGAAGTCGAGTTCTTTAGCAGCCACCTCCATTTTCTTACGAGTGGAGTTCATCAGTTTTTTGATGTCCTTTTTTGAGGTGTATTCCAGACTTTCTTCAGCAGCTAAAAGTTTTTCTGTTTTCTCAACAGGATCTTCTTGCAACACTTTTTCTCTATACAACACACTTTTTATCGATTTCTGAAGCGCTTGTGGCGTGATATTATGTTTCTCGTTATAAGCCATTTGCTTTGTTCGTCTGTATTCAGTCTCATCGATGGTCTTTTGCATGCTGTCGGTAATTTTGTCGGCATACAAAATAGCTTTGCCTTCTAAGTGTCTTGCAGCACGACCTATGGTTTGGGTCAAAGTACGGTTACTTCTTAAAAAACCTTCTTTATCGGCATCTAAGATTGCTACGAGAGAGACTTCGGGTAAATCCAGACCTTCTCTTAAAAGGTTTACGCCAACCAATACATCGAAAATACCCTTACGCAAATCCGTCATAATTTCAACACGTTTCAAGGTATCCACATCGGAATGGATATAACGGCATTTGATGTCAACTCTTGTCAGGTATTTTGTCAACTCTTCTGCCATACGTTTTGTAAGAGTGGTTACTAAAGTCCTTTGGTTTTTTTCTACTCTTATTTGTATCTCTTCAATCAAGTCGTCAATCTGATTTTCGCTTGGTCTTACATCTATGGTCGGGTCTAGAAGTCCAGTCGGTCTGATAACCTGTTCTACAAAGACACCTTCTGTTTTTTCAAGTTCGTAATCGGCCGGAGTGGCACTTACATAAACCACCTGATTTTGTAGTGCTTCAAATTCTTCAAGTTTTAAAGGCCTGTTGTCTAAAGCTGCAGGTAATCTGAAGCCATATTCTACTAAATTTTCTTTTCTAGAACGATCGCCACCATACATGGCGCCCACTTGTGGAATGGTGACGTGACTTTCATCTACAATCATTAGATAATCACTTGGGAAATAATCTAATAAGCAGAATGGACGTGTGCCGGGGCTTCTGCCATCTAGGTATCTTGAATAGTTTTCTATTCCCGAACAATAGCCTAATTCTTTAATCATTTCCAAATCAAAATTGGTACGTTCTTCCAAACGTTTTGCTTCGAGAGGTTTACCTATGTGTTTAAAAAACTCGATTTGTTTGCCTAAATCAATAGCAATCTGATCAATAGCCTGATTTAAACGATCAGGCGAGGTTACAAAAATATTTGCCGGATAAATATTTAATCGTTCATAACGCTCAAGCACCTCTAAGGTTTGCACGTCGAAAGCTTCGATGTCCTCTATTTCGTCACCAAAAAAGTGAACACGGTAAGCAATATCAGCATAACCCGGAAAAATATCTACGGTATCGCCTTTTATCCTAAAATTACCACGATTAAACTCTCCTGTAGTCCTCGAATATAAACTTTGAACCAGACGTTTTAAGAGCTCTGTTCGAGAAATGACTTGTTCCACTTCAATGGTAATGACATTTTTTTGAAATTCTAAAGGGTTACCAATACCATACAAACAACTTACGGAAGCCACTACAAGAACATCTCTACGTCCTGATAACAACGAAGAGGTTGTACTAAGTCTTAGTTTTTCGATTTCTTCATTAATGGAAAGGTCTTTTTCTATATAAGTATTCGAACTTGGGATAAAGGCTTCGGGTTGGTAATAATCATAATAAGACACAAAATATTCCACGGCATTATTAGGGAAAAACTCTTTAAACTCATTGTACAATTGAGCAGCTAAGGTTTTATTATGCGCCAAAACCAAAGTTGGTTTTTCGACCGTTTCAACCACATTGGCCATTGTAAAGGTTTTTCCGGACCCTGTAACACCTAAAAGCGTCTGGTATTTCTCCTGGTTTTGTAAGCCTTTAACAATTTGATTAATGGCATTAGGTTGATCACCTGTCGGTTTAAAATTAGATTCTAATTTAAATTTCATTTGGTGTCAAATTTCAAGATTTAGACTTCATTAAAAATGCACAAGCAATATGATGCATATCAATTTTAAACAAAGTTAAACACTTAAATTTGCAATCCTTTAAAATATTGATAAATGAAATTCTTTTATGTTTTCTTTGTGTTTTTTCTATGCATGAGTTGCGATGAAGACAATACAGAAACAGGTAATACTAATGGCAAACCTTCTGAATTCGAAGTCGTTTTTGACAATATCGGTTCAACCGAAGCAACTATTTCTTGGAGCGAATCTTTCGACCCTGAAAACGAAACAGTGACCTACTCTTTATTTTTAGAAGGCGAAGAACTTGCCAATAATTTATCAACAAGAGTTTTTACTTTTAGCAATTTAAGTCAAGGTATCGAATACTCTGGAAAAGTTGTTGCGACAGACCCTGCGGGCAATCTACGTGAAGCCACTTTCTCCTTCAGTTTACTTTCCAACCAAGCACCAGAACCCTTTTCGGTAACAGGTATAAACGCAACCAATGTTTTTATCACGCTGTTCTGGGAAGAAGCTGTAGATCCAGATGGCGATGCAGTGACTTATCAAGTGTTGCAAGATGGTGTAGTTGTAGATGAAAATATTACCGATTGGTATTATAAATTTGAGGGCTTAGCCGCTGCTCAAAGTTATTCTTTTACCATAAACGCCATAGATTCTGAAGGTAATATAAGATCATTAGAAGTAGAAGCTGAAACCGCTGATGGCATCTACAACGGAGACTTTAGTGCTATAACACAAGAAGGTATAGACGCCTTTGGAGCCCTAGGTTATATTGAAATAACCGGCAATCTTGAGTTAGATGCCTTAGGAGGTTTTACTTCAGACATCACAGATTTGTCTCCTTTAGGTACTATTTTAAAAATTGGTGGAAGATTTGAAATTAAATTTATAGATAACCTAACCAACCTTTCCGGTTTAAATATCGAATCTATAGGCAGTCATTTTAGGATAGAAAATAATCAAAATTTACAAAGTATTGGCGATATGCCTGGTCTAATTGAAGTCTTTGGAGATATAGAAATTAAACAAAATACCAATCTTCAATCCATAACTGGTTTTAATAATTTGGAAACCGTTGGAAATATCATAAGGATTCAAAACAATGTTAATCTTATTAATTTTGAAGGGTTTAATAGTGTCGGTCTTGTGAATGCTATATATTTCCGAGCAAATTGGTTATTAGAAAAAATTGACGGTTTTAATAGTTTAGTTAAAATTAATGGGGATTTAAGTATTACAGACAATCCTGCGATAAACACCCTTACCGGATTTTTTAGCCTAACTGAAATCGATAGGTTTTATGTAGAAGACACACTTATCACCAATTTAGACGCATTTAGTTCGCTTACAAAAGTATTTACTGAAATTGGGATTAACTTGAATTCTCAGTTAAACAGTATAAGTGGTTTATCGTCTTTAACAGAAGTTCAGTATTTTGATTTCTCTATTGGTGGTAATCCGCAGTTGTCTAGTTTAAACGGTTTAGAGAATTTAAATGCAGTAGGTAATAGATTTTATATTGCTGCAAATTCCAATTTAAATGATTTTTGTGCTTTAAATAGTAATTTATTGAATTCGATCTCAGAATTTGACTTAGATATTATAAGCAATCAATATAACCCAACATTAACTCAACTATTAAATGGAAATTGTTCAAACTAAATCTACTTTCTTAAAACTTTTTTTAGCTTTTGTGTTTTTTGGCATTGCATCATGTACTGAAAATGAAAATTCAGAGGACAATTCGCCACCTTCATTATTTGAAATCACTTTGGATGAAGTAAGTGCCAGCAGCGCAACGATTAGCTGGACTGAATCTGTTGATCCTGAAGGAAGCACGGTCTTTTATGATGTTTTTTTGAATGGAACAAAAACCGCTGATAACATCACCGATTTGTTTTTTACCTTTTCAGACCTCGATGAAAATGCAGACTATACGGTTGAAGTGATCGCATCGGATCCAGAAGGAAACGAAAGGTCGGCTGAAAGTAACTTTAGCACAAGTGAAAATCAACCACCGTCAATTTTTAACATAACGATTGTTAGCAATGATCCATTTTATTCTAGAATCGAATGGACAGTATCTATAGATCCTGAAGGCACTAACGTGACTTATGGCGTTTATCTAAACAATGAATTGATAGAAGGTAATCTTAATGAGCTCGACTATGTTTTTCAAGGCTTAAGAGGTTTGGAAACCTATCAAGTAAGAATAGAAGCTAAAGACGGTGATGGAAAAATTACTAACGCCCAATCGACCCTTACAACAGCCATAAAAATTCACGAAGGCACGCTAACCCTTGGCAATCAAGATATGGTTGAAGCTTATGGACAAGCAGGATACAATCAAATTAATGGAAACTTAAACATTGGTTCGCTTCAACAAAACATAACCAATGTAAGTGATTTGTCTAGTTTGTCAAGCCTAATTGAAGTAGATGGAGATCTAAACATAAAAAACACAATATGCCAAAGTCTTATAGGGCTCGAAAATATTGACCTGACGAGCAATTGGCCTAAACTGAAAATTGAAAATAATAGCAACCTTATAAACTTACAAGGGCTAAATAGCATCTCAAAAGGTCATGAAGTTAATATTGCATTAAATGAAAACTTAGTCAGTTTAGATGGCCTTGACTCGCTTCAAACTGTTACGGATTTTATAAGTATTGTAGCCAATCCAAACTTAACCTCTACAAGCGGTTTAAGCGAACTAAGCTTTGTTGGTTTTAGTATAAATATTTACAACAACGACAGTTTGATCAACCTTGAAGGCTTTGAAGGTATCACTTCTACAACTAGTAGTGTAGATGTATGCTGTAACGAAAACCTGACGTCTCTTAAAGGACTTGAAAATTTAACGAGCTCTAGTGCTTTAATTGTTGCAGACAATCATAGCCTTGTTAATCTATCTTATCTTAGCAACGTTACAGATGTTTATTCACTAATTATAACAGACAATCCTGTAATTACAGATTTAAGTGGTTTAGAAAATTTGGTTGATGTCAACCATACTATAAACATTGCAAGAAACGATAATCTCAACAGCTTAAATGGTATTCAAAACGTTATTTTTTCGGATAATCAGGCAAATTATCATGAGTTGATAATTAGCCAAAATAATAGTCTTTCAAACTTGGATCCACTATCCAATTACTATTATGACCGAGGAAAGGTAATTATCAGTCAAAATACGTCGCTGACAGATTTATGTGGAATATCTTATCTCGTCCTTAATATGACAGATTTTATGAATTATTTTAATTTTGCAATTGGAAATGCGTACAATCCAGGAATAGTTCAGATGCAAAATGGCAATTGTTCACTTTAAAAGGGCAATTTGAAATGAAATTTTCGAATAGAAGCGTTTCTTAAAAAATGCATTATTGTTCAATCAAATTATAAATATTTACAAATCCTAACTAACAATTAGTTAAAAAAAAAGTGATGCTTTTGTATATCAATATATTTGCGCCATCAAAAATCTAAAAATGGGGAAAGCGATATTGGCTAACGGGTGTTTTTGGTGTACAGAAGCTGTATTTCAAAGATTGAAAGGTGTGAATAGTGTAAAGTCTGGTTTTACAGGAGGAAACATAAAAAATCCTGCTTACAGAGAAGTTGTCATGGGAAATACTGGCCATGCCGAAGCTATACTCGTAGATTATGATGAAACGCAGATTGATTACAAAACATTGCTCTATGTTTTTTTCGCCACTCATGATCCGACTACTTTAAATAGACAAGGCTACGACGTGGGTACACAATACAGAAGCTCCATATTTTACACTACTGATGACCAAAGAGAAACTGCAGAAGCCGTTGTGAATGAGTTGAATGAAAGTACTTTTAACAACAAAATCGTTACAAAAATAGAGCCGGTCGACAAATTTTATGAGGCTGAAGAAGAACACCAAAATTTTTATAACCAAAATACAGAATACAGGTATTGCCAGTTGGTCATCGAGCCGAAAATAGCTCTCCTAAAACAGAAATATGCTAAATATTTAAAGGATTAAAAATTCTAAATTTATCGTGTATCAGAAAACGAATCAGGATTAGTCATATTTTGATTCGTTTTTTGTTTATTAAACTTTTACTATAAAAAATGGTCAAAACAAACGAAATAGTATTTTCGAGACTAAATAACCTCGTAGTTTTAAAAGGTATTGTCAAATAAATACATTTAATTAGTCCTCATCACATTTAAATAAGTATTCATGAAAAAAAATATTTTAATATTTCTGATTTGTTTTGTGCCATTATTCAATTTTGCACAAGAAAATTATGTTAAAGAACATTATAATAAAGAAGAAGTTTACATCACTATGCGTGATGGTATAAAGCTTCACACCACCATTTATTCTCCAAAAGACACCTCTCAGGAATACCCAATTTTGATGCAACGTACACCTTACAGTTCAAGACCTTATGGTGAAGATAACTTCAGAAGACGAATTGGACCTAATGAACATTTGATGAAAGAGGGTTATATTGTAGTTTATCAAGATGTGCGTGGGAGATGGATGAGTGAAGGCGTTTATGATAATATGCGGGCATACATCCCTAAAAAGAAAAAGAAACAATTTGACGAAGCCAGTGATACCTACGATACCATAGATTGGTTAGTAAAAAATGTAGATAATAACAACGGTAAAGTTGGGGTTTGGGGTATTTCATATCCTGGATTTTATGCGACTTACAGTTTATTATCAAACCATCCTGCTTTAGCTGCGGTATCGCCTCAGGCACCAATAGGAGACTTCTTTTTCGACGATTTTCACCATAACGGCGCCTACTTGTTAAGCTATTGGAGAGCAACTACTGTTTTTGGTTATGAAAAAACAGAGCCTACCAGCGAATCCTGGTATAATGATAAATACCCTCAATTAGGCACTAAGGACCAACACCAATTTTTCTTAGACCATATGCCATTAAGTGAACTAGATAAATTTTATGGTGAAGACAATGTGTTTTGGCAGCAATTAAAAGAACATCCTAATTATGATGAGTTTTGGCAGTCTCGAGGATTGATTCAGCATTTGGATAAAATAACAATTAAACCTGCGGTGATGACTGTAGGTGGTTTGTTTGATGCTGAAGATTTATACGGGCCATTTCACACCTATGCCGGAATTGAAAGCAATCATGAGTTTTTTAATATTGGCGTTTTTGGGCCTTGGAGCCATGGCCAATGGTCAAGAACATCCACTAGAAATGCTGTGGGTAATGTGTATTTTGGAGATAATATTTCTTTAAACTATCAGAAAGATATCGAGACTCCATTTTTTAATTATTTCCTAAAAGGCAAAGGTGATATAGACCATCTAGCCGAGGCGAGTTTGTTTGATACCGGAAACATGCAATGGGATAAATATGAGGTTTGGCCACCGGAATCAGCTTCCGAAAAGACGTTCTATTTAGGAGAAAGCGAATCTTTGACGAGCACAGCTCAACCGATTTTTGAAAATACGTTTACGAGCAACCCTAAAAAACCAGTCCCGTATTCGGAAGACATCAAGGTGGTATTTACCCCAAGAAAATACATGACGGACGACCAACGCTTTGCAGCAAGACGTCCTGATGTGTTAGTTTACGAAACCGAAGTTTTGGAAGAAGATTTAAAATTGGTAGGTAAGATTAAAGCTATGCTGAATGTTGCTACTACAGGAACCGCTGCCGATTGGGTGGTAAAGGTCATCGATGTGTATCCCGGCGACGCCAAAGATCCTGAAGAGATGCAAGACCATTTATCGATGAGCAATTACCATATGATGGCGAGAAGCGAAGTGATGCGAGGCCGTTTCAGAAACAGTTTCGAAATCCCGGAACCCTTTACACCGAACGAAAAAACACAAGTCAATATCGAGTTGCAGGACATCAACCATACCTTTAAAAAAGGCCACAAACTGCAAATCCAAATTCAAAGCACATGGTTTCCTTTAATTGATGCCAATCCACAAACTTATGTAAACAACATCTTTGAGGCTAAAATCGAAGATTTTCAAACCCAAACCCATACCGTTTTTGGAGATTCTAAGATTGTGTTTTATCAACTGAAATAATGGGCTAACAGGTTTTACAGACAACTTGCAAGGATTCCAAACCCTTACAAATTAAATGTTGACCTTTATATGTTTAGTTGATTAGTCTTTAAAAATAAAAGTCAAAACGAGATTATATGAAAAATATCGAATAACTTTTACAGTCTTTTTTGTAGTCGTCTCATTAAATCCATTCGCTCATGGAAAATGGCTAAAATTAAAACTAGTAATTCTTTGCGTATTAAACCAAAGATATAATGTTTTTGACAATGTATCACTTGCACTCTATGTTTCTTGATTTTGAATTCCTTTATTAATTTTTTGGCTTCCAAGTTTCTCCAAACAGAAATTCAATTGCTTTGAGTATGTAAGTGTCTGTCTTTTTCCGAAATTTTCCAATGTGTAAGATAAGATTTCTCGTAAATCATTTTCGGTATCAAAAGATAATTGATATTTACTTTTCACCATTAGATGATTAAGATTTTAAGACATCTTCTGTAATTTCATCAATAGTTTTTGGAGATACTTCAGCGTTTTCAATACGATCAAGTAGAAGTTTTTGGAGTTCATGCCAATTCTTTTGTTCGTCTTTAGAATTGGTATTAATAACCTTATCGATTATAAGATCTTTAATCGATTTTCCTTGTATTGCTGCCAAGGCTTTAATTTTTTTATGCTGTTCTGAAGTTATTTCAATACTTAATCTGCTCATAATTCAAATTTACATAAATTGTACATTGTTTATTTAACTAACTTTACAGACAACCTGCAAGAGCTTTAAACTCTTACAGCATTTTTGTTTCATGAAAATCTCTCAAGTTCGAAATGTAATTCTTAATTAACGTCTAGTATGTTTTAATTGTAAGCCTAATAGAAAATTCCTTAAATATTGATCCATGAGTTCTTTATGTTTCGGATGGTCTTGGTGTCTCAAAAAAGAACTCAGTTCGTGCTTGCTTAATGTTTTACCAGCTAATCTGAATAGTTCTAAAATATCATCGGATTTAAGTTGAAAGGCAATTTTAAGTTTCTTAAGCACATCGTTATTGGTCAATATTGTTTCAATTTTAGGAACACTACCATCTTTTTCGCCTCTGTGTTTTACGATTAATCCATTAAGGAAAGCAGCCAGCTGCCTATCCTTTAGCGCAACAAAGTCTTTATCGTCATCGCTTTTTAGCCACGCACTAACCTCAGATCTGCTGACTTTTACATCAGCTTTTTCAAAAAATGAAATCATTTCGGTATCAGAATAATTGAAGGTATAGCGCAGTCTTCTTAAAACGTCATTATTGGTCATGGGATATTATTTCTACTTGCAAAGATACTCATGCCGGCTCCCATAGTTCTCTATTAAATTAGATTACTTTCAAATAAATGAAAAAATCGAATTGCGTAAGCATATCTTAAGTATTTGTGATCCTATAAATTTCAATACATAACCTAACTGAAATTCTTACATTTGTATCTTACTTTTACAATGACACGCAACCCACATATAGTAGACATCAGGGTAACTCCGGAACAAGCGCATCACACCGATACGCTTACTAATCTTATTGCTAAAAAAATTAAATTACCTGCAAAACACATCAAATCCTGGAAAGTTTTAAAACGTTCTATTGATGCCAGGGCAAAACAAATAAAATACCAGCTAAGGATTGCTTATTTTTTAAATGACGAGCCTGTTGTTTGGTCTGAAATTAAACCAAAAACTTATCTTAAAGTCAATGAACAATCGCCAAAAGTCCTGGTGATAGGAAGTGGTCCTGCCGGATTATTTGCGGCACTTAAATTATTGGAAATGGGCATAAAACCCATTGTTGTAGAGCGCGGAAAAGATGTAAGGTCCAGAAGAAGGGATCTTGCAAAACTCAATAAGGAGCATATTGTAAATTCAGAATCTAATTACTGTTTTGGCGAAGGTGGAGCAGGTACCTATTCCGATGGGAAATTATATACCCGATCAGGGAATAAGAAATCGATTAAAAACGTTCTTCAAATATTTGTAAATCACGGCGCCAGTGAAAATATCCTGATAGATGCCCATCCGCATATAGGCACCAATAAATTGCCAAATATTATCACAGCTATCAGAGAAACGATTCTGGCATATGGTGGAGAAATGCATTTTAATACCAAGCTAACTGATTTTATAATTGAAAATCATCAATTTGTGGGTATTGAGGTAAATAAGGATAAAAATCTATATGCTCCAGCCTGTATTTTGGCTACCGGCCATTCCGCCAGAGATATTTTTTATTTGTTGAATGAAAAAAACATCAAGATTGAATTTAAACCTTTTGCGATGGGCGTTCGGGTTGAACATCCTCAAAGTTTAATTGACCAGATTCAATACAAAACGTCAGATCGTGGTGAATATTTGCCACCATCTGCCTATTCTTTAGTTGAGCAAGTCGATCAAAAAGGAGTGTATTCGTTTTGCATGTGTCCCGGTGGAATTATTGCTCCCTGTGCCACTGCTGAAGGCGAGGTGGTGACTAACGGTTGGTCGCCTTCAAAACGAAATAACCCCTACGCTAATTCCGGAATTGTAGTGACCGTAGATGATGAGGTGCTTGCCGATTTTCTGCATTTCGGCGAATTAAGAGGTCTAAAATTTCAGGAGTATATAGAGCAAAAATGTTGGCAACTTGCCGGAGAAACGCAGTCTGTGCCAGCTCAGCGGCTTCAGGATTTTATAAAAAGGCGAAAATCAGTAGAAATCCCTAAAAACTCCTATTTTCCTGGAACCACTTCTGTGGAGATGGATGAGATTTTCCCGGATGCCATTACAAAAAGGCTACGCGAAGGTTTCAAAAAGTTTAGTCGAAAAATGAAAGGATTCGACCACCCTGAAGCTGTAATTTTGGCTCCCGAATCCAGAACGTCTTCGCCGGTAAGGATTCCGAGAGATGCAGAAAGCCTGGAGCATATTGAAATTAAAGGATTTTTTCCTTGTGGAGAAGGCGCAGGATATGCAGGAGGAATTGTGTCTGCAGCTATAGATGGCGAGCGTTGTGCTGTAGCGGTGGCTGAGGTTTTAGCCGGAAAATCGAAACCTGAAACGGTTTAGAACGCATGCAGGGATTATGGATAATGAAGTGTTGTCATAAATTAAAGATTAAGTTTAACCCGATAATATAGATGAACGTAAATCAATTTTTTAGAATAAGCAGTTTTATTTTTTGCAGTCTATTTTTGTATTCATGTGGGCCTATTCTAAAAATACTAGGTGGACTAAACGACCCTAAAGTGTATTCTCAGGAAGAAATTGAGGCTAATATCGCCAGACTTCCAAAACACCCTAATATTGTAGACGCTCAGCTTCAGAGTGGTTTGGAGGAGGAAGAAATCAAGAGCTTTTTGTACATGTCAATCCCTTTCGACACCTACATCTACAATGTTGATGACAAGCTTTTATGTTTTAAGGGCGAAACATCCTGTGGTAGCTATGAACTTCAAGAACTTCAAAATTCTACAATCGAAGATAAATACGACTTATGTGATAACTTATCTCTAAATACGTTATTCGAAGATTATCTTGGTGATTTTGAAGATATCATAAGCAAAACCAGCTTAAAGTCTTCACAACAGTTTAGCGATTTTAAACATAAAGTACTTGTTGTTATGAACACCGATATTTCTAAAAATGAAATAATCGATGATTGGAATTATATCTTCAATTCTCTCAATCACAACGAAAATGTTGTTTTTATAAGAATTTGGACAGACCTCAATGCAGATTGGGGTTTAAAGAAAGATAAGAAGGCAAAATTTAAAGTCCGAAAAGTTAAAGGTGAACGGGAAGTTGAAATTATTCTAAGTGATTTACCATATGTAGATTAGGATTTTAAGTCACATTTTAGTAGTCTTGTAATTGATTACCTTATCATATATATTTGTTATGTAACTTCAATAGAACTGATAAATGGATGAAAATGCTAATCTTATTAAACCTGTAGGGTGTAAGTCTTGCGGCTTTCAGCATGAATCGCCTTCGCTTTATTGTTCAAACTGTGGCGGGAGATTTATTAAAGAACGGCTTACGGTTAAGTCTGTGCTTCTGGAGTTTTTTCAAAATATATTTAATGTAGACAGTAAGTTTTTTACCACACTAAAAGATTTACTTTTACAACCTGAAGTTGTTTTTACAGCTTTTGTATCCGGTGGCAGAAAACGCTATTTCCATCCCGTTTCATTTTTGGCGATTGCTATAGTTTTAAATGCTTTGGTTTCCAATTATTATGTATTAGATAATGTGAGTTTCGATTCTGATATACAATCAAAATCTTTCGAGCTAGGCTATAAAAGTGCCGGAGGCTCAGATGAAGCCTTAGAGGAAAGGCTAAATGATGAAGAAGTACAAAAGAAACTCGAACAGACGAAACAAGCAAACTTAGAAGCACAACAAAAAATCCAAGAGTTTATAAAAAACAATTCCAACCTTGTCGCTTACATTAGTATTCCTTTTTATGCGGTTATTGCATTTTTAGTGTTTTGGAGAAGAAAAGTTTACAATTTTGCAGAGATGGTCACTATTGTGGTCTATCAGAATGGTTTTACAACTTTTGTGAGTTTTGCACTTATTCTACTTCTTTCCTTAGTAAATGTAGATGCTGATCAACTTGTGCTTTTGACTACGCTTATTGTGTTTTTGTATTCCAATTACTCCTTTCAGCGCTTGTTCAAACTAAATGCAAAAGAACTAGTTTTAGCAAATCTTAGATTTTTATTGATTTTAATTAGCTTGTTTATAGTTACGGTGGTAATTTTCAGTGTAATTACAGTAGCTGTTATACAAATATCAAAAGCCTTTTAATCAAGAGTTTATCTAAGAATCAGAATACTACTATTAAAATATTGATTTTTAGCTTTTGTGTTCTAAGCATTAAACGAACTCAGTTGAAAAGGCTCATTTTAATAAAATTTATTTGTTTTTCAGCTAGTTGACAACTAACTCTTGTTCGTAAACACTTAAGTCCGGTTGAATGACTTTGATAAAATATTGTCCTGCTTTACCAATGTCCAATCTTAAGCGTTCACCGTTTAGCTCTACGATATTACCTGTACAAGCCAAGTCCGAACCAACTTGTCTTACACCAAAACACTTAATTATAATATCCTTACCATCAACTTCGGTTTCAAAATGAGAGAATTGGTGACAGCCATTTGTGCCAATCACACCATAAAAATCTACAAAAATGGGGAGAGTAGTTTCGTTAACTTCAGAGACAACGATGTTATCTACTTTAATCAAAAAGGTTTCAACATTGATAACAGTAGGCCTATCATTTTCACAACTCATTAACCCCATCACTAAAGCCAAAAGCAATAATTTAAGTTTCATAACTTTTCAATTTTTTATATTAAATAATTATATCACAAATCATTGTTCAAAAACTATGCAAAACCTGTAGCATATCCTTAAATTTTGTAATTCTTTAAGCAAAAAAGAGCCACTAGTTATAGAGTGACTCTTTAATTATTGTCGACCGAACAATTTGTATTTCTACAAAGTTTTTATCGTACAGCCTATTGCTCTTGTGTAGGTAACTTCAGGTTTTTCTCCGGCAAGTAGGGCATCAACTGCATTTTCTACATATTTTACGCTTACAGCTTCAGGGTCGCGAGAGCTGTCGTCTATGGCGCCGATGTATTGCACGATATATTTATCTTCTACTTTCTCTAATATATAGGTATGTGGTGTTTTAGTCGCTCCGTACTGTGGATATATGTTTTGACCTTTATCCATAACATAAGGAAACGTAAAACCTTTTTCTCTGGCTTTGGCTTGCATTTTTTCCATGGTATCGTCAGGCTGAGCAGCAGGATCGTTTGGGTTTATGGCTATAACGGGATAACCTTTTGGCTTGTATTTTTTGTCCAAAGCAATAATGCGGTCTTCGTTTGCTACAGCATACGGACAAGTGTTGCAAGTAAATATCACTATAAATCCTTTCGCGTCTTTGTAGTCGGATAATGATACCATCCTTCCGTCTACATTTTCTAGTTTAAAGTCTGTAGCTTCATCGCCTACTTTGTAGCCTTCTTTTTCTTTTGATACCGAAAATGCTGTAACGACAGCAACGATGATAATGATGAATACTAAATTGATTTTTGATTTCATGGGTATTAATTTAAAAAGGTTTGTAATTCTTGTTCTAATTCTTCTTGAGTGAAAGACTGCTCGTAAAATTTGCGTTTGTCTTTATTGTAAATTAAAGTTGCAGGAATAGCACCTGTCCAGCTTTCGTCTATATCTGCAATCCAATACTGCTCATTTACATCGTCAAAATGAATTACTTTAGATTGAATGTTTTGTTTTTCTACATAAGGAATGAGTTTTCGTTCTTTCATTTTAGGAAAATCTAAACTTACCAAAATAACTTCTACATTTTTGTTTTTGTAATCCTTGTTTAATTTTTCAAAATAGGGGAGTTCTTTTACACATGGCCCGCACCAGGTCGCCCAAAAATTAACCACATAAGTTTTGTCATCTTTTTTATTCAGCAGTGGTTTTAACTCCTTATAATCTAATGTTGGAATTTCAGAATTATTTATTGAATTGAAATCTATCTTCTGCGCCTCTTGTTCAAAGTTCTTAACTTCAACTGAAAGCGGTGCTGAGAAAAGTAACGCACAAAAAATAACATAAATAAATTTCATAACTCGAGTAAGATTTTAACTACCAATTTATAAAAAAACAGAAGATGTCCTAAGAGTTTAGAAAAATATTATAAAAACTAAAAAAAGTATATCAACTATTTATCGAAGAAAAAGAGTCTAGAGCGGTGAAAACCAGTTTCGCCGTCAATACCGGTAAACTCCAGTTCTCCACTTTCTACGTTAATTGTACCGGCTTCTTTTCTGCCATCGCCACGTTCTACATATTCCAATTGTGAGTCTTGTGTATCGTATCCTAATGCAGAAGTCGCAATTGTGTTTGAGGTGGAGCTTACTAAGTTGCCTTCAATATCATAAATATTGTCGAAAGTAGAAGTGACTGAAGATTCTTTAGATATAAAATAAATTCCGCTGCCATCATAGACTGCATTAAATAAGTTGATGTGTTTGGGTAGCGTAAATTGCTGAACGTTGTCTTTGTTATTCATGTCTAGTACTACGCCAACTTTATTCAAAAAAGCATCGCTTACTAAAACCAGCTTGTTTATGCTATTTAGATGATAGGCTTTAAAATTTTCTGCAATCTGATACAAACTAGACAAACTCTGACTATACTCAAGTTGACCCGAGTTTAATTTTTTAAGCGAAATGCTTGTGTTGGATTGGTTTTTGTAAATCACGAATATATCGTCGTCCCAATTTGCAAATGCTTTTAAAAATTGCTCACCACCGGAGAGGATAGATAATTCGGTAGTCTCGTAATAGTAATCATCGCTATTTAAAATACTTAAAATGTTTGCGCGATGAAGTACAGTTTTGCCAGTGACTGGGTTTAATCCGGGAAAGTAAAAATTTCTGCTGTTGGGGTTAAAGCTGAAATTAGACGTCATCACAATACCATCAATGCTGTTGTACACCCTTTTGATCAGGGTATTAGACTTATCGCCAATTATTGCGCCTGAGCCATCCATATCAAAGATGAGCTTAAATCGATCATCTTGGCTCGAAGCATTAGAATCATCATCCGAGCATGATAAAAATAGCATAAAAATTAAGGCAAAGGCGATGCTGTATTTCATAATATTCTATTGAACATACAAACTAACAAAAATCATGTTTTATATCTTAGTAAAAGCTAGAAACTATTTTACGTGCTCAATTTTATTTAGAATTTTTTAAAAAGAGTCTTTGTTTTGATCGACTTTACTAATCCTAATAATTTTAAACTCATTTTTTAAAATCCAAAACCAATTCGTAATCCGGGAAAAGTTTGTTCTGAAGAAATATAGAGTTGAGGAGATACTGTAATCGAATATCCTACATCCCAGTTTAAACCAACCTTAAACGTGTTATCATCGAATAAGTCGCCATCTTGATTAATTAAATACCCAAGTTCAATTCCTAGCCAATTATCATCATTCGCGCTATTTGAAAAATTATGGCGATATCCGGCATTTAAAAAACCGTTCAAATCAGCAGATGAGTTTTGTACAAAATTATAAAGCAAATTATAGGATACATAATATTGATTTTTAATAATGCCGTTTTTAGTTAAACCTACAGCAATTTCGCCTGAAAGATCTACGACCATATTATTTTTAACCAGATTTGCACCTACTCCGGAACGAAGGCTAATAAAATCGGCTCTTTTACCAATACCATTTTTACCACTTGACACTAAGCTATCATTCTGGAATGTGTAATGATATAAAACAGAATATCTATTTTCATCTTTTAAAAGCTTTTCAATAGATTCACTGATTTTAGTCGTCAAATCTTCGGAAGTTAAATATTCTAAGTCATTAAAGGCTATAGACATATGATAGGAATCTGAAATAATATTACACCTATTGGAATACAAATAAGGCTTGTATACGCCATTTTCATAGATTATTGTTTCAGTTTTTTCCATCTCTTTAATGCTTAGTTTTTTAGAAGGTTTATATTGAATGCTATATGGATTGCTTTGAAGTGTATTTTGGTTTTCTTTCAGGATATCCTGTAGTTGTTTTAAATCATTTTCAATTGTTTCTTTCAAATCAGTATAGTAATATATACTCATTTTAACTTCTGCTTTATCTTCAATTTTAACTGATAATGAATCTTTTGGTGTCTTTTGAGCATGAGAAATAGCGCAGAATAGTGTAATGGTAAAAAGTATTGAAAGTTGTTTTAAATATTTCATTTTATGATATTTATATGTGTTAGTATTTAGAATCCGATGTTTAGAATGTTGTACTTAATGCTAATGCATCTTTATGTAATTTAGATTTACTTCTTCCAAATCGTATTTTCAATTTCCTGTCTTTCTTTTTTTGGACTTTGTTATCATTTTCAATGATGATGTTTTTTTGAAAACGACTATCTTTAGATTCTACAGCTGTGTTGGATGCCAGTGAATTTTCCTGAGCTGTTTCTTCAATCTCATTAGTTTCATCATTTGCTATAGAAGCCATTTGATGAGATTTGCCTCTATCGGTATTTAGATTATTATTGGAATTGGAAGCAATCTCACTTTCAGAATTCGGTTTGGTGTTATTCTCCTTTTCTATGTATACAATTTCTTTTATATAAACTGTATCGGTAATGAATTTGGTAGTCACTATCGGTTTTGGTTCGGCAATCTTTTTCTCAATAAAAACGGTGTCAATTCTTTGTTTTACTTCTGCAAGTCTTGAGTTATAGCTGTTTTTGTAGTCTTTTTTTTCTGCTTTTAATTGCTTGTTGGTTTCGACAAGCTTATCGATAGTAGATTTGTATTGTAGGTTAGAGTAGGTTGAAATGGAAAGAAAAATTAAAAGCAATACACTCGCTACGGCTAGTATACGATAGAAAAGCGGTATTGCTTTCTTTTTGGTTTTCATTTGTTTCCATACCCTTTCTTTAGCAGAATTGGCTTCGTTATCATAAAAACCACCCGACTCTTCTATGGCTTTTTTGAAATGGGAATCTAATTTATGCTTGTCCATGGTTCTTTGGTTTTATTCATTTTCTCAATAATGTGTAATCGCGCTTTTCTCAACTGCGATTTGGAGGTATTTTCAGAAATATTCAACAATTCGGCTATTTCTTTATGGGTGTAGCCTTCTAAAGCAAATAAGTTGAATACCAGTCTGTAGCCTGAGGGCAAGCTTTCGATAATGGAATAGATCTGCTCAATATCTATATCACTCAAATCTGATTCAAAAACCGAACTTGTGGATAGTTCAGGCATTACATCATCAAATTTCATGCGATCTCTTTTCTTTAGTAATCTAATCGATTCGTTGATGACAATGGTTTTTATCCACTTTGTTAAACTGTGTTCACCGCGGTAAAGAAATTTATTGATACTGCTGAAAACCTTTGTAAACGAAATACTAAGTACATCTTCTGTATCCGAGCCATTACTTAAGATTCTTCTCGATATGTTGTACATGTGGTTGTAGTACCTGTCAAAAAGCAATCTTTCAGCAAATGGATTACCGGACTTGCAGCCTTCAATAATTTTTTCTATTTCCAAAGTTGATTTTCTATTGCCTGTTTACTTTAATAACCCCATTACTAGACTTAAGGTTGCCTGAGCATGAAAAAATATTTTGTTATAAATAATAAAACACCCCAATAATCCACTCATGGGGATATTTTAAAATAAGATCCTCTTTATGTCAAAGATGATGGATTATATTTAAATATTCTAAAAAAACAAACATGTAATGGAGGATAAAGGAGGGTATTTAGCGGGCATCACATCAATTATATTTTTTATAGATCGAAATCACAACTTGGTAACTCCCAACTACAAGCTAATTACCACCAGCCATAGGCTTTAACTCCACCAGACCACAAAATCTTGTAAAAAATGACCTTCAGGTGTTTTACGCCATAGCATACAGCTTCGTTTCTCTTTAAGTGAATCTTTAATTATTGCTAATGCCTTATCATAAGTATACCAGTGGGTATTCAATCGCGGTGAACATACCCAATCTAATTTCTGAGGCACAT
>CAYNCI010000041.1:31983-35039 GCA_964396065.1 uncultured Mesohalobacter sp.
TTGTCTAGTTTATATTCCAGTTTATCTTTTAGATTAGGGCCTATCCAATGCGTATAGTTTTCTACTTCTTCATCAGAATTATAAACGTAAAACTTGGTCACCAATTCCAGATGTATCCATTTTTTTAAACTTTCATCAAAAAATAAAAAGTCAATTTCTCCCAATGTGGTTTTTTCATCTTGAATTTGTATGCTGTGGTGTATGTTTGAATATTTGTCTTGACGCATTAGGTAAGCCAACATAAATATTTCAGCTCTTTTACCTAAATACTGTTGTTTTTCAAGTTCGGCTTTCTCTTCTTTTGTAAAAGTGATCGTCTTTTGTTTCTTAGTGGTGAAAAGATTTACTTTTGAGTTGCTCAATAGCATATTAGGTATTTCTAAAAAACCTAAATATTGTTTCACAAGTTGATTTTCTTCCGTTGTAGTATCCATTACACTAAAACTTCAAGAGCGATTTTTACCATATCTCCAAAAGAGCGTTCCCGTAAATCTGCATCTAGACTCGTTCCATTAACAACCGAATCGGAAATGGTCATAATTCCTAAAGCTTTTACATGATGTTTTGCAGCTAAGGTGTAAAGTGCGGCACATTCCATTTCTACACAAAGGGTTTTGTAATTAGACCATAAATTGTAATAAGATTTATCGTCATAATAAAAGGTATCTGAGGATAACACATTACCTGCACGGAATCTTACATTTTTTGTTTTTGCCACATCTACAGCTTTTTCAAAAAGATCATAGTCTGCAGTAGGTGAAAAACATTCATCATTAAAAATGTGTTTGTACATTCCCGAATTATAGGACGCGCTCATGGCAATCACCACATCTCTTAACTCTAAGTCTTTCTGAAGTCCACCTGCGCTGCCAACCCTTACCAGTTCTTTGGCACCGTATTCTTGTATAAGTTCGTTGATGTAAATGCTTGCAGAAGGCATACCCATACCGGTACCTTGCACAGAGACTTTTTGGTTTTTATAAAACCCGGTATAACCTAACATATTACGAGTAGTAGTGTAGCATTTGGCATCCTCTAAAAAATGCTCTGCAATCCATTTTGCTCTGAGTGGATCACCTGGAAGTAAAATTTTCTCTGCTATATCGCCTTGTTCGGCATTAATATGTACGCTCATTATCTATAAGTTTTTAAATTCTTGTATGATTTGTATTCCGGCAGAAACACCGAGACGATTTACACCTAAATCTAAATAGGCTTTTGCTGTTTTGTAATCTCTGATGCCGCCGGAGGCTTTTATTTTGGTAGTAGAGTTAATATGGTCTCGCATAATTTTTACAGCATGCAGGCTAGCGCCATGAGCCCCGAAACCAGTTGAGGTTTTTATATAATCGGCTTTGCTTTCAGAAACTAATTTGCTCATTTTTATGATTTCTTCATCAGTTAATAGGGAGATTTCGACAATTACTTTTAAAACATGCTCTCCAATCACTGCTTTTATGGCATTAATTTCATCTAACACCTTATTGTAGTTTTTGTCCTTCAACCAACCCACATTAATCACCATGTCGAATTCGTCAGCGCCATTCTTAAGTGCTGATGCGGCCTCAAAACATTTTGTTTCCGTAGTATTTGCACCCAGAGGGAAGCCGATAACGGTACAAACCTTTACATCAGTTTTAGCTAAAATCGCCTTCGCCATTTCAACATAACAAGGGTTTATGCAAACAGATTTAAAATTGTATTGCATGGCTTCTTCACAAAGTTGCTTAATTTCAGTTGAAGTGGCATTTGGTTTCAGTAAGGTGTGGTCGATGAATTTATTCATAAAAACGTTGTCTTTAAATTAAGATTTAAAAGGCATTGTAAAAGTATTAAAAATCAACATTTACAAGGTCTGAACGGCGACTTAAAATTCAATAAAATATAAATCAAAACATTAGTTGGAATTATGAAATTATATTTCTACATTTGCAAACCCGAAAATTAAGGGTTATTTTTTAATAAATATTATGCCAACAATTTCACAATTAGTAAGAAAAGGAAGAAACACCAGTGCTAAGAAGAGTAAATCGGCTGCTTTGGATTCTTGTCCTCAGAGACGTGGCGTATGTACTCGTGTTTACACAACTACTCCTAAGAAACCTAATTCGGCTATGCGTAAGGTAGCTCGTGTAAGGTTAACAAACGGAAAAGAGGTAAACGCGTACATCCCAGGTGAAGGACATAACCTCCAGGAGCACTCGATAGTATTAGTAAGAGGTGGAAGAGTAAAAGATTTACCTGGTGTAAGGTACCACATTGTTAGAGGTGCTTTAGATACAGCGGGTGTAGATGGTAGATTGCAACGTAGATCAAAATACGGTGCTAAGCGTCCAAAGAAATAATTAAAATCTTAGAAACGAAATGAGAAAAAGATTAGCAAAAAAGAGACCAATCTTACCAGACCCAAAGTTTAATGATGCACTGGTAACACGTTTTGTAAACATGTTGATGTGGGACGGAAAAAAATCTGTTGCATTCGATATATTTTACAAATCTATTGATATCGTAGACGAAAAAAAGCAGGATGAAGAAAAGACTGCTTTAGAGTTATGGAAAGATGCATTATCTAATGTAATGCCACACGTGGAAGTAAGAAGCCGAAGAGTCGGTGGTGCTACGTTCCAAATTCCAACTCCAATCAGACCTGACCGTAAAGTATCTACTGCCATGAAATGGCTTATTCTTTACGCAAGAAAAAGAAATGAAAAATCTATGCCGGCTAAGCTAGCTGCAGAAATTATATCTGCTGCTAAAGAAGAAGGTGCTGCTGTTAAGAAAAGAGTAGACACGCATAAAATGGCAGAAGCAAATAAAGCATTCTCACACTTTAGATTTTAATAAAAAATGGCACAAAGAGATTTAAAATATACAAGAAACATAGGTATTGCAGCGCATATCGATGCAGGTAAAACTACTACTACCGAAAGAATTTTATTCTACACGGGAGTTTCTCACAAAATTGGTGAGGTGCATGACGGAGCGGCTACTATGGACTGGATGGAGCAAGAGCAGGAGAGAGGTATTACCATTACTTCTGCTGCAACAACTTGTAC
>CAYNCI010000042.1:0-34932 GCA_964396065.1 uncultured Mesohalobacter sp.
CGCCTTCTTCATAAATAAAGCACTTATCAAGTATGATAGGTGCTTTTTTTTTTGCACCAAACACAAAAGCATTCAATGGAGTAACGATGGTATTGAGAATTAAGACCATTTGTTTGTTTAGGCAAAAATTGTAATTCATCTATAAAGGAAAAATCCAGTATTTTTGACATATCTAATTTATAGCCTAAGGCTTATATTTAGCAATAGAATTAAAAACTTTTCTGAAGGATTTATAATCTTGTAAATCAAGGAATTTTGTATGCCTGTAATTTAGTTAAGTAGTATTTTACCCGAATTATACATTAGAAAATCTAATACGAATCAAAAGCACTGCAAATCAGTCGCTTCGCTTCGTTATATTCTCTAACCATAGCGGTGCTATGCTTTTCGAATCTAACATCCTGATTTATTGTGTTTTTGTTTCTCATCACAAAGTTCTAATACATAATCCGGGTTTAAATCATTTAAAAACGACTTCTACCAAATATTTTGATTACTAAGAAGTTTTCTAATCTTTAGGTAAAATTAAGTAACGTATGTTTAAAAAAATATACTTGACTACTATACATGATAAGCCGGAAGATCAATTACAGGACTAAAGACCTATTCTACAGTCTTTACAAAGTTTCCTTTTCTTCTATCTCTTTCTTCTAATAGGAGTGATAATTCTCGAGATGATTGCCCTTGTACAGAAGTGTTTTCCTGAGCTCTTCTAAATAAATAAGGTATAACATCCCGTACTGGTCCAAAAGGTATTAATTTCACTGCATTTAGCTTCTCATATCCTAAGTTGTAACTAATATGATCACTCATACCATAAAGTTGTCCAAACCACACTTTCTCATTACTATAATCTACTTCCATTTGATCTAATATTTGTATAGCCATATAAGTAGATACTTCATTGTGCGTACCTATAAATAAAGAGAGTTGGTCCAAATTATCTAAGCATAAACACATTATCGCATTAAAATTTACATCTGTAGCTTCTTTATCTTCACAGATTGGTGTTGGATAGGATAATTTACTTGCTCGTAAATTCTCTTTTTCCATGTAGGCTCCTCTAACTATTTTAAACCCTAATTTGAAATTATTTTCTTTTGATTTTTGAATTAATTCCTTTACATAAGCTAACCTGTCCCAGCGATAGCATTGTATAGTATTAAATATGTAAACGTCATCAATATTATACTTCATCATCATAGATTCTATCAAATCATCTGCTGCTTTCTGCATCCATGATTCTTCTGCATCAAACATTACTCTTACCTTGTTTTCGGTGGCTGCCTTACAAATCTTGTCAACTCTTTCTTTGATTTTTTCCCATTCTGAATTTTCGGACGCTGATAGTGCTTCCCCTTCTGATACTTTTTCCCATATTTCGAACCTTCCTAGACCTGTAGGCTTTGCAACGGCAAATGGTATTTCTTTTTGTTTTGAGGCAAACTTAATGATATCAATTTTGGTGTTTGTGGCTTTGTCAAACTCTTCATCAGACTCTTTTCCTTCAACAGAATAATCTAAAACGCTGTAAACATTTTTAGAATACATTTCTTTAATACTAGATAAACAATCTTCTAAACTTACACCACCGCAAAACTGTCTGAAAATTGTTTTTTTGATTAACCATTCTACAGGTAATCTAAGCTTTAATGTCAATTTTGTGAAGAATATACTCACAGGAACCAAAAGAGGAATATTAATTATTTTGAAAATAAAAATGGATTGTTTTAATTCTTCATCAGATTTTAAAGCAAAAGCACGTGTAGTGTTGTTAAAAATTTTTTTATCCAGCATTTCTCTTTTTTCTTTGTTCAAATATAGTTAAATAGCCAATTGTATGATATATGCGATTTTTAGTATTTTACAATAATTAACAAAAAAATTATGAGCAAAGCGCTACAATCTAATTCAATATTTATCGGACAGGAATCTCACCATCTGCTTAACAATTTTGTTCGTGATAATGCCTACTCATCTGTATTTGTATTGGTTGATTCTAATACCAAAAAATATTGTTTACAAAGATTTTTAGATCAAGTCAATTTTGAAGTAACTTCAATTGAAATAAAAGCTGGCGAAACATACAAAACTGTAGAAACATGCATGGAGATTTGGGATTTTTTGTCAAATAACGGTGCTGATCGAAAATCACTATTAATTAATCTTGGCGGTGGTGTTGTCACCGACATTGGTGGTTTTGCAGCCTCTTGTTTTAGACGCGGAGTAGCATTTTTACATATACCAACAACTCTATTAGGCATGGTCGACGCTGCCATAGGTGGAAAGAACGGTGTGGATTTTAAACATCTTAAAAATCAAATTGGCGTTATAAATCAACCTAAGATGATTGTATATGATTTTCAATACTTAAATACTTTAGCCTTAAGTGAATTAAAAAGCGGCTATGCAGAAGCAGTAAAGCATGGTCTTATTCAATCGGAGGATTATTTTAATGCCTGTATAGAGATTGAAGATATTAATCATAATACGATAATGCCAATCATAGAAAAATCTATAGAAATTAAACTAAATATTGTTTTAGAAGATACTGAAGAAAAAGGCATTAGAAAGGCCTTAAACTATGGGCATACTTTAGGGCATGCGATAGAGACCTTTAGAATGGGACTACAGCCTGTAAAACATCTCCTACATGGGGAAGCTATTGCTATTGGTTTGGTATTAGAAACTTTTTTATCTAAAGAGTTATTTGGATTTCCAAAAGAACGATTAGATGCTTTAAAACGTTTTGTCGATTCAGTGTACACTAAACAGGATTTTTCTGTCGAAGATCAAATTGAAATTATTAGTCTAATGAAGTTTGATAAAAAGAATATTGGTAAGGATATAAACTTTGTGTTACTCAAAGATATTGGTAAACCAATTTTAGATTGTAAAGTTGAAAATGAATTAATTTTCAGGGCATTTGAGTATTACAAAATGTGAGTTGAAAAGTTTCAAGTTAAAAATTACAAATTAGAAGTCGGAAGTTAGAAGTATCATTTTTAATTGAATAAACCAAACTTAACCTAAATACCTTTAAGCCATGGCGTCCTTGCCTTGCCGGAATGCAGGTTTGCATGGGTATAACAAGTTTATTAGTTCAGAATTTAAAAGATTGAGTTTCTTTATCACACACCACTAAAACTTAATCTACAAAACTTTGCGTCTTAGTGTCCTTGATTGAATATACTAAGTTTATCAGCTTAGAAGCTTAAAAATACTAGTTGGGTTTTTCTAGCCGTGAATTGTTTCGTGTTTGCTTAAGGATTTCATGATCTCAGCTTCGTAGTTTAAAAGCTCTTGCCATTTTTCATTTACTTCCTCTTTATTTCCATATTGGCGTGCAAAATTTAAAAACATCGTGTAGTGGTGCGCTTCAGAAATCATTAATTTCTTGTAGAATTTTTTTAAGCCCTCATCCGATAACTCTTCAGAAAGCAGTCTAAAACGCTCACAACTTCTGGCTTCAATTAAACCGGCTATCAGCAATCTGTGCACTAACTGGTCTGTTCGGCTTCCGCCTTTGGGAAAGAATTGTCTTAGCTTTATAACATACTCGTCTTTTCGGTCTCGACCCATTTCGTATCCTTTGGATTTTAACAAATCGTAGACCATCCTAAAATGGCTCATTTCTTCTTCAACAAGACTCATCATTTCTCTTACGAGCTCATCATACTCTGGAAAACTAACTATAAAAGAAATAGCTGTAGAAGCTGCCTTTTGCTCGCAATAGGCATGGTCTACAAGTATGTCCTTAATGTTTTTTTCCGCTATATTAACCCATCTTGGATCTGTCGGTAGTTTTAAACCTAACATGTTACTAATTTATTTGACTTCAAAAATACTAAAGTTTATAGATAAAAATGCGATTAATTATTAAAAGCCATAGGCTGGTGCTATAAATACCTATTGTTTTTAAATGTCGCATAAACACTGCTTAAAATATTTACATAAGGCTGTTAGGTAGGTCGTTATTTTACATTTGTATATTCAAACAACATTGCACGATCAAACTGCTATAAGTATAGAAATGAAGTTTAGAATACATCTGCATATTTACGGCATTAAATTTTATCTATAAAATGAAAACCATACTGAAAAGAACTTTCACAAAAGTTGTTCTATCAGTATGGTTTAGGGATTTTAAACTTTAAAAAAAGAATATACTACTATTTACTTTCTGCGAGTTTCTTTTTTAATGCAGCTAGTTGGTCCGATGCTTTGGTAGATGTGGTGTCTGCTGCTTTGTTAATTTCCTCTTCGATAGATGTATTGCTTTCAGCAATTTCGCCGTAAGCTTCGGCTTTGGCTTCTTCCTGAGCAACTTTATCCCTCATTCTTTCCAGCATGGAGACTGTACTGTTACTGTCTATTTGTGCCATTTGTTTGTTTAGATTGGTCTGTGCTTTACTAACTTTAACTCGGGATTTTAGAGTTCTCAGCTCATTTTCCCATTGGGATATGGTGCTTTTTAGTTTATTAATCTTAGCTTCGATTTCCTGCACAGACTTGCTCGTTTTTTCATATTCTGCTTTTGCATTCTGGGCATTGGCAGCGTTTTCCTCTTTCTTAAGTAAAGCTTGTTCTGCAAGGCGGTCTTTGTCTGTGTCGTTTATGTCTTCTTTTTTAAGGATTGCAATCGCTTTTTGTTCATAATCCCTAGCCATATCCGTATATTTTTTTTCATCGTTTCTAGATCTAATGGTTATGGCTTTGACCTCCGCGAGCGCTTCGATACTTTTGGCTAAATCAGCTTTAAGATCTCTAATGCCCTGCTCAGTCAATTTTATTGGGTCTTCCATTTTTTCTATTGCAGAATGTGCTTCTGCTTCTCCTATTTTGAATAATCGTTTGAATATGTTCATTTGTTCTAGTATTTTGAAAATTTAATAATTTGTTCTGCATACTCACTCATTAAAAGGCTAAGTGAGTTTAAAGTTGCCTCAAGCTCTTCGATATCTAAAGTTTCTACTTGAAGGGTGTCTCTGAAGATAACTTTCTCTCCGGTATGGTCCAGGACAAATGCTCCATGAACAATGTCTCTGTTTTTCTTCAATAGACTTTTTAATATATCGTTAGACGGATTTTCTATTTTGAAAATGTATTGTTCGAAAATTACAATGGGTGGCGCAATGCCAATCACTAAATTTTTGATGCCGTAATCTTCTTTTTGGACAACTAAAATTCCCTCTTTTTCTTTTTCGAGTGTAATGGTGTAGTCTAACTCCACCAAAAATCCTTTGATAGTTTCTATGTAATTCATAAATTAAAATTAAATAAAAATATCTTTTATACTATCGATAATGTGAATTAATAATAATGTTAATGAATGTGCCATTTGTAATAAGTTTTAATTATTTTTGCTAATATTGATAGCGCAAATATAATCAATATTTTCAATATTGCAAATAAAATTAGCAAAATGTCATATTTTGGAATAAATATTAAAAAGTTACGTCGATTAAAATCATTGTCTCAAACTGATTTTGCAGATATAATCGGCTTAAAAAGAGGTGCTTTAGGGGCTTATGAAGAAGGTAGGAGTGAACCAAAAATCGAAACGGTCATACAAACTGCTAATAATTTTAGCATTTCCATTGATGGTTTATTAACGAGAGAGCTGTCCATTAACGAACTTTTAAATTTTGACACCAATCTTACAACAGATGAAACCCAGCTTAGAAAGGCCTATCCTAAAATTCCTTTTATAAACAAAGCCAGTTATTCAGACTATATACAATATTATAATAAAGACAATTTCATTTCAAAGTTACCTTATATCGAATGGCCTGTTGAGGACACATCAAAAACGTATAGATTTTATGAAGTTTCTGATTTAGAAATGAGCAATAGCGAAGGCGGGCTTTATCCTAAGGATATTATCTTATTAGAAAAAGTAGAATTGAGTCCTGAATTTACACCCTTTAAAGCTCTTGTACTCTATGATGAACTAAAATTTAGAAATATTGGACTTGATAATAATCTTATCACCTTAAAAGCAGAGCATCCGGCTATCGAAGATATTGTAATCGATAAACCTTCTATTAAGGAAGTATGGAAACTGATTGGGTATTATCAGAAGTATAGACAGCTTTAGTAAAACTATTTTAAGTTAAAAGAGCTTATTATAAAGTTTTACTCTTTATTATTTGCTTTTGTAGACTCTAACCCAATCTACATACATGTATTGAGGGAAAGTAGATGTTTCATCTGGTCTGCCGGCGTAGGTACCGCCAACAGCTATATTAAGCAATAAGAAAAATTTCTTATGAAATTCATCAAACTGCTCTGCAGTAATGTCTAGTTTAGCCACTTGATTTCCGTCCACATACCAAATTAATTCATCTGGGTTCCAATCTAACTCAAATATGTGATAATCATCGGCGAAGATGCCTTCTTTAAGTTTATAAGACTTAGCACCCATGTTTGCATGTTTGTCGGTAGAGTCTGCGTAATGCGCATTCACTTCTACAACGGCATTGTCTTTTGAGCCATAAAGTTCTAAAATATCAATTTCGCCACTTTGTGGCCATGGTGTATCACCGCCATTTTCATTGATATTATCTCCTAGCATCCAAAATGCCGGCCAGATTCCATTGCTGTAAGGCAGTTTTATTCTCGCCGCAACCTTTCCATATTTAAAGGCAAATTTTCCAGCTGTATTTAACCTCGCTGATGTATACTGATCTAGTCCATGCTCATTACTTTCATGAATCGCTTTTATGACCAACTGATTGTTTTCTATATAAGCATTTTCAGAACTCGAGGTATATCTTTGCCACTCCTCATTAAATCTTCCGGCAGGTTCTTCTTGAAATCCCCAATTATTAGAATTAATTTCTTTTCCATTAAACTCATCTGACCAAGATAGTTTCCAAGCTTCTCCAGGGTTGTAGCTGTCTATTTTTATATCTTTTGCTGATGGCATTTCTTCGTTTTTTTTGTTTACACATGATGTGAATAAAACCACAGCTGCTAGAACACAAGATTTATGCATTAAAAATGGGAGTTTCATAAGATTAATATTTTCAATTTATATTTTAAAAAAATCAGAAAACGCTTTCATAGCAATACCTCTATGGCTGATTTTATTTTTAGTCGAAGGAGAAAGCTCCGCAAAAGTTTTTGTGTATTGGTCTGGAATAAATATGGGGTCGTATCCAAATCCTTTAGCTCCTCTTGGTCTATCGATAATTTTGCCTTTACAAATGCCTGTAAACAGTTTTTCAACCGAATGGGTTTTATAGGCGATAACGGTTTTAAAATAAGCAGATTTGTCCTGTTTATCCTTTAGATTATTCAATAGTTTTTTAATATTAGCTTCTGAGCTTTTCTCTTCGCCGGCATATCTGGCAGAATACACGCCTGGTTCGCCATTTAGGGCATTAACAAATAATCCTGTATCGTCCGCAAAACAAGCTTTGTTAAAATGTTCGAATACATACTTAGCTTTTAGTAAAGCGTTACCTTCAATTGTATCGGCGTCTTCAGCTATTTCATCAAAGCAATTTATTTCATTAAGCGAATAAATTTGAATTTTTTTAGGTAGTATCTGCCTGACTTCATACAGTTTATTGTCGTTATGTGTGGCAAAAACAATTTCCATATTATAATTCTATATCCTTCAAAAAATCATCGCCTAAATATTTGATGGCAAGCTCTATGTATTTGATTTTACATTCTCTTTCAGAAAATCGTCTTACCTGAAAAAGGGCGTTTATTTTGAAAGCGTTTACTAATTTTTCGCCGTCGGTAGAATCTCTGTCAAGATTATGATTATTTTCTTTTGTTGCCTGCTTGTAGTAGGCATAAAAATAAAGCAACGTATCTTGTTTAAATTTGTAGTCTGTTTCTCTAACAGAATTATATGCTTTTTTAAAAGCCTTGTCTAATTGTTCTGTATTAAGCTCCTCAATATTCATAACTTAATTTGCCGTCGCGATAGGAGATAAGCCACCCTTTACAACGTCGTTAATTTTTACTTGGATGTCACAATCTAAAGGTAAAAAAACATCTACTCTGGAGCCAAATTTAATAAAACCGGAATCTGCACATTGTCCAACCTTATCGTTTGCTTTGGCATAATTTACAATACGTCTTGCCACAGCGCCTGCGATTTGCCTGTAAGCAATTTCTCCAAACTTTTCCGTTTGCATGGCTACAGTAGTGCGTTCGTTTTCTTCACTGGATTTTGGATGCCAGGCTACTAGAAATTTACCCTTATGGTATTTGCTAAAAGTAATTTTTCCAGGTAATGGATATCTTGTAACATGAACATTAAGAGGCGACATAAATATAGAAACCTGTATGCATTTCTTTTTTAAGATTTCATTTTCAAAAACCTCTTCAATGGTAACTACTTTCCCATCTACTGGAGAAAAGGCAGTACTTGGGTCTGTTGTGTATTTTCGTTTAGGATTTCTAAAAAATTGGGCGATAAGAATAAAAACGACCAGAGTGATACCGAAAATAATATATTGAATGATTTTATTCTCAATAAAATTTACACTTGCTAGATTTATTGCAATTATTGAAAAAATTGAAATAACTAATATTTGTTGTCCTTCTCTATGAAACATGTTGAACTAAAAATAAAAAACCAAATGCAAAAGTACTCGAAAATATAATACTATCCATACGATCGAATACACCGCCGTGGCCTGGTAAAATTTTTCCACTGTCTTTCACATCAGCTTTACGTTTAAATTTTGATTGTACTAAATCTCCTAATGTCCCAAATATTGAAACAAATACGCCTAAAACTACCCAATGGTAAAAGCTCATGATATCGCTAAAGTAGCTAATAGCTATGCCACCTATAATTGTAAAAATAAAACCGCCTAAAAAGCCTTCTACAGTTTTTTTGGGTGAGATTTTTTCAAAAAGTTTTTGTTTGCCAAAATTTTTGCCCACAAGATACGCAAAGGAATCGTTTACCCACATGAGTATAAATACAGACAAAAGTACAAACGTATTGTAATTTTCAAATAATGTAGGGATTAGGGTAAGAAAGACAAAACTAGGTACTATATAAAATAAGGTAATGATGTGTTTTTTTTCTCTAAATGCATTTCTGCCTTTGAGCGAAAAAAGATCTCTAAGTAAGAGCAGTTTTACAAAGAATGTACAGAGGAGTAATAAAAAAAGAATTTTGTCGTCTATTTCAAAATAATGAAATATGAATAATGAAATTGGATAAATGAGATAAGAAAGGTAATTTCTGAAATTCAAAAGTTTTTGAACTTCAAAAAGACAAAGTAAACCTAAAACTAAAAATAAAACACAGCTAGAAACTCTACCATACCAAAGGCCAAAGAATATTGCGGCGGCATATACTATACCGGATAGCACTCTAGTTTTAAATTCGTTCATGAAATTATAAGTCTTCTAGAAGCAACAAATATAAGTTTTTTTGTGTGCTTCCATAACTTAAATAATCTACATCTTCTTTTTCTTTAAACGTTTTTAGAGATGTAATGCTTGTTGGAATCTTTTTGTGTTTCTTCTTTATAAGCTGTAAGCTTTTTTCAAGCGACTGTGTAAGTTGACTTGTTTTGGCGTAAATGATGAAATTGTGTGGCAACTCGGAGAGTTTTCCTTCTCCAACCTGATTAGAACAAACTAAAACAGAGCCATCTGCAGCTATCAGAAATTCACAATCTGAAACAAATAGATTTTGGTCAAGACTTTTTGAAAATTCTAAATCAAGTTCACTTAAATACTTAGAATCTCTTTCTAGATTATTACTGTAAATACTTTCACCATTCCATTCGTTTTCTTTAAGTATAAGCTTGAAATTCTCTAACAATTCATTTTTACTCTCACAATAAATAAATTTACCACCATTATCGATAAAATTATTCATAAATAATTCATCAATGGGAGGTTTTTCAGCAGGCATATACTTGCTTTTTTCAACCTTTAGTTTTTCAGGCTCTTTTTCTTCCAGTCCTAAAAGGCGTTTAAGAAAAGACATAATTTAAATTGAATAATGGTTTACTCTTCTTTTTTCGTTTCTTCAGCAATATCATCACTCTTTTCGTCAGTTTCTTTAGAACTTTCATCGCTTGCTGTTGCTGTCTTAGCAGTTCCGTTTAGCTGGTGTTTTGGCTTAACCATTTCTGGTTTTTTGAAAGGTCGCTCTCCAAAGATTTTTTCTAAATCATCTCTGAATATCACTTCTTTTTCAAATAAAAGCTCAGCTAATTCCTCTAATTTATCTTTATTTTCTTCTAAAAGTTTTAATGCTCTTTGGTATTGTTCTTCAACTAATTTTGAAATTTCTTTATCGATAAGTTCAGACGTCTTTTCGCTATATGGTTTAGTAAAACTATAATCGGATTGTCCTGATGAGTCATAGAACGTAATGTTTCCAATTCTTTCATTTAAACCATAGATAGTAACCATTGCTTTAGCTTGTCTAGTTACTTTTTCCAGGTCGCTTAAAGCCCCAGTAGAAATTTTGTCAAAAATAATTTTTTCAGCTGCTCGGCCACCCATGGTAGCACACATCTCGTCTAGCATCTGTTCTGTTCTAACAATCAATCTTTCTTCAGGTAAATACCAAGCAGCTCCAAGGGATTGTCCTCTTGGGACGATTGTTACTTTAACGAGAGGTGCCGCATGTTCCAACAACCAACTCACTGTAGCATGACCAGCTTCGTGATAAGCAATAGCTTTCTTTTCGTCGAGCGTCATGAGTTTGTTTTTCTTCTCAAGACCACCGATAATTCGGTCTACAGCATCTAAAAAGTCTTGTTTTGTAACAGAATTATTCCCTTTTCTGGCAGCAATTAGTGCTGCTTCGTTACATACATTTGCAATATCTGCTCCGGAAAACCCAGGAGTTTGTTTTGCTAAGAAATCTGTATCTAGCTCGCTATCAATTTTCTTTAGGGGTCTTAAGTGAACTTCAAATATTTCTTTACGCTCTCTAATATCTGGTAAGTCTACATAAATTTGTCTGTCAAAACGACCAGCACGCATAAGGGCTTTGTCCAATACATCTGCTCGGTTGGTTGCTGCCAGTACAATAACATTAGAATTGTTTCCAAAACCATCCATTTCCGTAAGCAGTTGGTTAAGGGTATTTTCTCTTTCATCGTTAGATCCGGAAAAATTACTTTTTCCTCTGGCACGTCCAACAGCGTCTATCTCATCAATAAATATGATAGAAGGTGACTTTTCTTTAGCTTGTTTGAATAAATCTCTTACTCTCGACGCTCCAACACCTACAAACATTTCTACAAAATCAGATCCTGATAAGGAGAAAAAAGGCACTCCAGCTTCACCGGCTACGGCTTTTGCGAGTAAGGTTTTACCAGTACCAGGAGGCCCAACAAGTAAAGCTCCTTTTGGAATTTTACCACCTAGGCTTGTATATTTTTCAGGAAATTTCAGAAAATCTACAATTTCTTGTACTTCTTCTTTTGCGCCTTCTAATCCGGCAACGTCTTTAAAAGAGGTTTTGATATGTGTTTTCTCGTCAAATAATTTAGCTCTGGATTTTCCAATATTAAAAATTTGACCACCGGCACTACCACCGGCACCACCGCTCATTCTTCTCATGATAAAAATCCAAATCCCTATTATAAGGGCAAATGGGAGAAGTGTTATAAGAATGTCACTAAATACGGTGTTTTCTGTTTCGTACTTAATTTCAGTATTTACGTTGTATTCGCTTTTAATTTCGTCAATTTTGTTTTCAAAATTTTCCATGGTACCAAATTCAAACTGGTAATCTGGAGTGTTTCCCGGAAAAACGCCTTCATTACGTTTACCTTGATGTTCAGAAAGCGATTTGGCATCGGCAGTTAAATATACTTTTGCAACGTTTGAACCCTTCATGAGCACAACTCTTTCCAGGTCGCCATTTTTTAAATAAGTTTCAAATTTTTCTAAGCTTATTACCGAGGTGCTGCCGCTTAACCCATTGCCAACAAAAAAGTTTAATCCAAAAAATATAACAATAATCCCTATGATTATGTATAGGTTATATCCCGGTTTGTTAGAATTAGGCTTTTTACTTCCTTTATTTTTTGTGTTTTTATTCTGAGTGTTATTTGTCATAATAACTTATATGTCGATGTATTAGTAGTTCGTTTCTATTTCAGTGATTTTTGCGTCTCCCCAAAGCCCTTCTAAATCGTAAAAATCTCTTGTTTGTTTTTGAAAAACATGCACAACTATGTTTACATAGTCCATTAAAACCCATTGGGAATTTGTGTCTCCTTCTACATGCCAAGGCTTGTCTTTAGTACTTTTGCTCACATGTTTTTGGATAGAGTTTACAATAGCATCAACCTGAGTGTTAGAATTTCCTGTGCATATAATAAAATATTCTGCAACATTATTTTCTATATCTCTTAAATCCAGGATTCTTATATCTTCGCCTTTTACATTTTCTATACCTTCTATGATATAGGTTATGAGTTGATTACTTTGTTTTATCAATACTATAATTTAAATTTTAACAATACGCAAAAATAGTTTTTTTGGTCTAATTTTGTCTTCACTTAACAAAAGATTATTCGATATTTAAGACATTTAAACGCCAAAACAACTACATGAAACACGTCAAAGTTGATGCCACAACTTCCACAAACGATCTTGCTAAATCTTTAAATAGAAATATAACTGAAGATATTTTTTGTGTTTCTGCGCAATACCAGACCAAAGGAAAAGGACAACATCATAATTCTTGGCAAAGCAATAAGGCTGAAAACTTATTGTTTACATTGGTTTTCAACAACTTGAAACTGGATGTTAATCACAAGTTTTTTTTAAATATATTAATTTGCGAAGGTCTTATTTCTGTTTTAAACAACTATAATTTACCTGAATTACAAGTAAAATGGCCTAACGACATTTTGTCAGGGAAATCTAAAATCTCCGGAGTTTTGATTGAAAACACACTGGTGGGACAATATATTACAACATCTTATGTTGGTATTGGCTTGAATGTCAATCAAACAGAATTTAAAGATTTGCCTAAAGCAACTTCTATCAAAGCAATGTCGGGCAAAGAAGTAGATAGAGAACAGCTATTGGTTGATATTTTCGAGAATTTAAGTAAACTAAAAACTTATCTAAATACAAATAAGCTATCACTAAAAGCCTTCAAATCATTTCTTTACGGTTATAATGTTTTATCAACTTTTAAACAGGGAGATATTACCAAAAAAGGTGTAATAAAAGATATTACACCTTTTGGCGAGTTAAAAATCGAATTTGAAGACCAGACTTATGGAATATTCAACTATGCTCAAATAAAGCAGTTGTATTAATTCATTAATTTACCTAAGTTGGTAGATAATGCTTGGATAAATTTATTAATTGGCGATTTGATCATCATAGCCATCATAGCATTAAATTCGCCTTCGAATGATAGTTGAAATTCTGTTTTTGTCGATTCAACTTCATTGAAGTCTGCTGTTAATGAAAACGGGAATTTTCCGCCGTCGGCAACTAAGATGATTTTGTCAAACTCTTTTTTTTCTTTAAAAGCTAATTGAATAACAGGCATACCTGTGAGTTGAAAAAGAAAACTATTTTCATTGAGAACTTCAAATTTCTCGATACCATCCGGCATTATCGTGTTGAAATTTTTAGCTTCCGAGAGGTATAAAAAAAGCTCTTCCTGAGATTTATTAATTGTAATTTTTGGTGTTTGTAAATTCATTTTTGAAATTAAATTATGGAGTCCATTCATCAGGATTTAGATGCCAGGTTTTAAGCATTTCTAATTCCTTATCGTTTAAGTATAAATTATCAGAAGCTTTGTTTATCAAGTATTCGTAATTGCTTAAGCTATAGTGCTCAACACCCTCTTCCTTAAAGTTTTCGTTTGCTTTTTTAAAGCCATAAGAAAAAATAGCTATAAGGCCTTTTACGTTGGCTTTAGCTTCTTCGCGCAGTGCTCTAACAGCATTTAAACTGCTATTGCCGGTACTTATAAGGTCTTCTATTACCACTACATTTTTATGAGGTTCTAGATGGCCCTCAATTTGGTTTTTTCTACCATGTGCTTTTGGTTTAGGGCGAACATATAAAAAAGGGAGCCCTAAGCTTTCAGCGACCAAAGCACCTATTCCGATAGCACCTGTAGCAACTCCTGCTATAGCATCAGGTTTACCGTAAATTTCTTCAACTTGATCGGCTAGGCTTTGTTTTATATGATTTCTCACTGCAGGATAAGAAAGTACAATCCTATTGTCACAATAGATTGGCGATTTCATTCCGCTAGACCACGTAAATGGCTCTTGCGGTTTCAATTTAATTGCTTTAATTTGTAAGAGTAAACTTGCAGTTTCTCTTGCAATATTTTCATTATAAATCATAATACAAATGTATAAAGTTTTTATTAATGACGTGCCAATTATTTTGTCCACACAACGAAAAATGGGTGCCAGATATGAAACATTTCCAATTAAAACAGTAGACATTGTAAAATTACTAGACGATGTTGTTGCTGGTAAGCTACTTTTTGTTAACCTCTATCATAAAAAGGAAGAAAAATTACTTAAGCATCTGAAGAAAAAATTAAAACTCATTACGGCAGCAGGAGGTTTAGTGTTTAATCAGAAAAAACAAGTCTTATTTATTTATCGCAAAGGCCGCTGGGATTTGCCCAAAGGTGGTGTCGAAAAAGGAGAAAGCCTTGAGGAAGCTGCTATTAGAGAAGTAGAGGAAGAAACTAGCGTAAAGGATTTAAAAATTGAAAGATTTATAAATAAAACATATCACATTTTAAAACATAACGGGAAGTACAAGTTAAAGGAAACCTATTGGTATGAAATGTCTACAGAGTATACAGGCAAGCCAATACCTCAAGCTAAAGAAGGTATAAAGAAAGCAAAATGGAAAAATTTTGATGAGTCTCAGATTGCTATTCAAAACTCATACGAAAACATAAAGTTGCTTTTTCCGCCAGAATACTTAATTAAACACCCGATAGACAGGGTAATTTAAATGCGCCTCTTCGTAAAGAGGGCTTTTTTTGTAAATCCAGTTAAGTTGTGCTCGGTCACTAGCTGCAAAATCTGAGTCGGAAGCCTTTTTACTTAAAAATTCGGCATTAATTTCAGGGTTTTCTTTTAAAAACGCATATGCATAGTCTTCAAAAACATAGCTAGAAAAACCTTCTTTTTGTTGAAGAATGGTGTCGAAAAAATTCCAGTTAAAAAAGGAGTCGTTAAGCATGGGTTCTAAAGTCTCTAGCAAGTATTTTATGCCTTTTTGTTTTACAGGAATAAGATAATCACCGGCTTTCAATTCTAATTCAGCGGTAAATGTGTGGACTTTGGTATTGTAATGCGGATAATGGCCTTCGTAAGGTGAGTTATAGGTTTTAAAGTCTGAAATACTGTATTTTTCAATTTTGATTATGGTGTCTTTTTGAAGTGTAGTGTATTGAATATTATTGATTTCTAATTTTTCAAGAATATTTTTCCAGCCTGATTTTAGGGTGTAATAGTCAGGAATTTTTACCGAATCTGTTGCCTTAAAATTATTGTAATAAGGTATTGGCTTTGTAAAGGCTTTGTTTTGATTGTATTGAAGTCTAGGTTTGCCTGTAACTTTACTTTTGGAGATTTCGCCTTCAAAGCCTTTAAAGTTTAACTGTGATGCGTTTGTGGAATCTACTTTGTAATTATATTTATAGTAATCGTCTTCCAAAAATTGTTTTGTATTTGTTTTCCGGGTTGTCTTAATAGTTTTGGCATCTTTTGAAGACATCTCAATTATTGTTTCTAGCATTACTTTAGTTTGTAACACTCTGTTTTTATACGATTTAAGCATATGCGTTTCAATCATTAGTCCAAGAGTATTCCATAAAGAAGTATAACCTGTGGAATACCTTGGATAGTCCATAAATTGCGAAAATCCTTTGTCTGGAGTTCTTCCAAACACATTTACATAAGGTGTAATAATTAGATTTTTTTTATTGAGTTCACTTTCAAGTTTTGGTCTAAATGTTTTCTCTAAATACTTGCCCAAGTCGTACCCGAGTCGGTTATGCTGCGTTAATAAATGAGTGAGTGTATATTGGTAATCTGCACCATTAGAAACATGGGTTTCGACATAAATATCAGGGTCTATGCTATGGTATATTTGCGCAAAGGCCTCCATGTTTTTGGTATCCATTTTAATAAAATCCCTATTTAAATCAAAGTTCCTGGCATTACCCCTAAATCCATAAGCTTTCGGTCCATTTTGATTCGCTCTGGAAGTCGAATTTCGATTGAGCATTCCACCAATGTTATAAGTTGGAATAATATATAAATTTACGTTTTTAGGTATTCTAAATCTAGCATTAACAATATCTTTAAGCAAGAGCATACTTGCATCAATACCATCTGATTCTCCAGGGTGAATACCATTATTAATTAATAAATTTATGTTGTTAGAATCTTTATTTGGGATGTATGAAACTAAGTGTAATGGTAATCCCGCATCAGTTATGCCTACTTCTGAAATTTCAATGATATCAGAATACTCGGCAATGCTTTTGTAGAAATTAATAACATCTTCGTAAGTAGATGTTTCTTCACCATTGGAGACTTCAAATTGAATGTCATATTTGAAATCAGTTTTTTTAGTCTGTGCATTTATGTTTACAATAAGTAGAAAGATTAAATAGTATGTCAGATGTACGCTATGCATTTGTTGAGATTTTATGTCGTGGATAATGTGTATATTTGATTAAGTGTGAATTTTACATTTAATATGAATCAAATTTCAATAAAAAAAATTTCAATTTTAATTCTTTTTCTTGTTGAAGCTTCAGTCTTTTCTCAAGAAATAAGTAATAAAGATATATATTCTATGGTTTCAAAAATTAATACAAATGTAGATTCAAATTTTGTTTACGAATACGAGCAGACCAAATTTGTGCCTCCAAATGGTAAAACAATACTTATTATGGGGCAGACTGTCGAAGGGATAAATGAATATTTAGACCATTTTTCAGATCAACCACTACCCGGCGGCTGGGCGACGTATTTTGGTGTAACTGAGTTTAAAGGTGTTACAGAGACATATAAAAACGAAACAGGAAGCTCCCAAAACCATCAACTATTGGTAGATAAATTTCCTAATGCCGTAATCCAAAGTGCAATGTGGATGGTAGGCAAATGGAATATTCCAAGTTATACCGTTCAAGGTTATTATGACAAAGTGTTAAAAAAATATGCCAAATGGGCAAAATCTGTTAATCGGCCAATATACTTGCGGATAGGCTATGAGTTTGATGGGGTACATAACGAACTTAATCCAGACGAATATGTAGAAGCCTACAAATACATTGTCAATTTTTTTAGAAAACAAAAGGTTGAAAATATTGCCTACGTTTGGCATTCTTATGCTTCAGAACCTTACAAAAGCCATCCTGTTTCGGACTGGTATCCTGGCGATGCATACGTTGATTGGGTTGGTGTTTCTGTTTTTGGACATGCGTATAATAAGGATTTTGGCGTGTATTGTAATAAAGTATTAGATTTTGCAAAAACTCATAAAAAGCCGGTAATGATCGCCGAATCTAGTCCAATACAGGGAATTCCGACTGAAAATCCAGAGGTTTGGGACGATTGGTTTGTCAATTTTTTCAGTTTTATCTACAACAAAAACATAAAAGCCGTCAGTTTTATAAACGAGAACTGGCAAGATTTAAACATTCCGGGAATAGGCGAGTGGAAAGATGCCCGGCTTTCCAATAATCAAAACGTCGCAAAAGCATGGTTTAAAGAGGTCGGTAAAGATAAGTATTTAAAACAATCTGAAGATTTATATATAGCGTTAGGGTACAGTAATTGAAATAAAAGTAGGGTTCAGGGAGAGTTTGAAGCCTGTTTTAAATTTTTTCTTAGACTTTTAGAGTAGTATAACTTTAGAGAAAAAGACGAGTTGTTTAGGTAAAATATTATAGACCATATAAATTATCTCTAATATTTTGAGTGCAATGAATACTTAATCCGGGATTAGATCCAAGCATGAAAATCACCTTATTTTCATTTTTTTACAAGTCCGAATAAATGAGTTTTCATTGTCAATTTCTAAAGGAAGAAATCCTATTCATGCATAAAGAGGGTTTATTACGAAAATCACCCCCAAATAATCTCATTTCTTCATTAAGCAAAACCAAAGAAAATCCTAAATTAGATTTTTCAAAATGTATTGATGTTGTTCAGGTTTTACTTATTGATTTGCTTATGTCTTTTAATTACTCTAGAAGGTTATACTCAAACGCAGCCTGTTTTCCAAAAAATTGACCAATCTCAAGGCTTATCCAGTTCTCGAATCACAGGCATCGTAAAAGAAAAAAATGGCTATGTCTGGATAAGCACTCAATACGGTTTAAACAGGTACGACGGATTTAGTGTAAAAACATTCAATAAACAGAACAGCAATATCCCAACGAATGATATTGGTGGGTTATTTCTTGATAGTCAGAATAGGCTTTGGTTGAATACTTATGGAAAAGGGCTGGTCTTTTATGACAAGAAGACTTCAAAATTTACAACTTATAAACATCATCCGGAAGATAAACATTCCATTGTTTCTAATCGGATAAATACCATTGTAGAGGGAAAGAATAACACCTTATGGATAGGTACTGAAAAGGGATTGAATCTATTCAAAACAGATGAAAATAAATTTTACCATTTTAATTTTAACCATATCAAGCCCTTAAACATCATTTCGATATACAATGATGACGATGAAAATATTATTCTGGGCACCCTTACGTCCGGGCTTTTCCGTTTTGATGTGACTTACAATAAATTGACGTCAATTTACAGCGAAATTTCAACATCTGTAAACGAAATCCTGCGTTTCGATGAAGACCATCTTTTAGTGGCAACCTCTGGAAACGGACTCAAATTACTGAATTTAAAAGAGGATGTTGTTTCACCTTTTAAAGCTGAACATTCCGAATTTAGCAACCGAACCAAAATCGTACGTTCTTTAGAAAAAGACAGTCAGGGAAATCTTTGGATTGGTACAGACGGGTTTGGACTTTATGAAATACAAAACATTGATAACGATTACAAAATCATTGACAATTACACTCAGAATTCCAATCGGTCGTTTTCAATATCAGGCAATGCCATTTACGCACTCACAGAAGATGAAAAGGGAAACATCTGGATTGGCACTGCCTGGAATGGCATAAACGTGTTAGGCAGTAACCGGCAAACAGAAATTATATTCAGCGACTTTTCGGGCAGTAATCCGGACCCTATATTATCCATTGCAGAGGACAAAAGGTATTTATATCTGGGGTTAGATGGTAATGGACTTAGCATTTATGATAAACTTGAAAATCAATCTTTGTTTTATGATGAAAACCTTCTAAAGGCAAAATACATCCAAAACATCCTCCTTTCTGATGAAGACGAACTTTGGTTAGGGACTTTCAACAACGGTTTGTTACAGTTGAATACAAAAACCAAAAGGCTTACTAAATATGTTAATGACCCTAAAAACCTTAACTCTCTAAGTTTTAATGATGTCAGAGATATCCTTAAAGATGGTGATAGTTTATGGGTTGCGACTTGGGGTGGCGGTCTAAACCTTTTAGATACCAAGACGAATTCTTTTTCCAGATATGACATTTCTAACAATAATTTAGTTTCGCTACTGAAAAGAGACAACAAGATTTGGATTACTTCTTATGGTGGCGGGCTGAGTGTTTTTGACATCAAAACTAAAAATACCGAAACTTTACTGTACAATGAAAATGACAAAAATACGATTAGTAGTAATAATATTTTTTCGATTGCCTTTGATCACAAAGACAAGCTATGGATTGGTACCACCGGTGAAGGTATTAACAGGTTGGATGTAAAGACCAATAAAATTGAACGCTTTGACAATGTTGAAGCCATAAAATACAAAACCATAACGTCAATAATTCAGGATGATTCCGGTGATATGTGGTTTGGTACCAAAAGCGGAATCGTTAAGTATGATTACCAATCCAATGCATTCAATACCTTTTCCACTCTATCCGGCGATTTTCACATTAATTCCGTTTATAAAGATGAAGAAGGTTACCTGTATTTTGGTGGATTAAAAGGCGTCTTAAAGTTTCACCCAAAAAATTTGAAAGATGAGAATAAACATCCCAAAGTGATTCTCAATGATTTTAAAGTTTTTAATAAAGCCATCGATAGTGAGGACAACGAAATACTTTCAAATAGTATTTCTTCAGAAGATAAAATAAACCTAAAACATTTTCAGGATGTCATCACCTTTGAATTTTCTGCTCTAAAATTTCCATTTTCAAACAACTGTGAATATGCCATAAAACTTGAAAATTTTGACAGGGACTGGAGAAACATCGGTTCAGACAGAACAGCGACTTACACCAACCTACCGCCGGGCAATTACATCTTTAAAGTAAAAAGCCGAATAATTGGTTATGATTGGGGAGAAGGCTTTACTTCTGTCAATGTTTTTATAGCAAAACCCTTTTGGCAATCCTGGTGGGCTTATGTATTTTATGTGCTTTTAGTCTTATTTTTTCTGTATTTATACCGAAAAATCACTTTACAATGGGCGACGCTTAGAAACAATTTGGCTTTAGAAAAACTGGCTCATCAAAAGGACAAAGAATTTTATAGCTTAAAACAACAGTTCTTTACCACGATCTCCCATGAAATCAGAACACCGGTAACATTAATTTTAAGTTCTATAAACCGCCTTTTTGATTCTGATGAATTACAAAACAGCAAACAATTCAAGGCTGCTCATACCATAAGACGAAACAGTAATTTGCTTTTAAGGTTAATCAATGAACTACTAGACGTCAAAAAATTAGAAAGTAAAGAAATTGTCCTCAACACCACTGAAAACGATATTGTAAATTTTACCAGGGACATTTATCTTTCATTTTCAGATGTCGCCAATGACAGGAATATCAATTATAAATTCAAATCGAATGTTGAAAAAGAAAACATCAGGTTTGATAAAGCCCAACTGGAGAAAGTTATTTTCAATTTACTCTCCAATGCATTCAAATTCACAAAAGATAAGGGCCATATTACAGTTGAAATTATTGATAATCCAGAGAGTGTTTCAATTCTGATTAAAGATGATGGCATAGGTATTTCTAAGGAACACATCAACAGGATTTTTTCAAAATATTACCAGGTCAAAGGAAATGATGCGCATAAAGGTTTTGGTTTAGGGCTATCTATTGCGAAAGATATTGTTGACCTACACAAAGGAAATATTAATGTGGTCAGCGAATTGAATAAAGGGAGTCTTTTTGAAATCACTTTACTAAAGGACAAACCTTTGATCAATGCCAAAAACAAACCATCTGAGGGCTTAAATAATGAAGACCCAAATGCAGAGGAATTAAAGCAAAAACTGAAAACATCTCAAAAGAAAAACTTAAGGGTTCTGATCGTTGAAGATAATGCAGAATTGCGAGAAGCACTAAAAGATTTGTTTAAGGATAATAATTATGATGTTATTTTGGCATAAAATGGGCTCGAAGGCTTAAAAAAAGCCACCTTGAATTTACCAGACATCATCATAAGTGACCTCATGATGCCTGAAATGGATGGCATTGAAATGGCCAAAAAAATAAAAAACAACTCTATAACCTGCTTCATCCCCATCATTATCTTAACTGCCAAAACCTCGATGCAAGACCAATTGGAAGGCTACGATACCGGGGCTGACGAATATATTACGAAGCCTTATAATGAAACCCTGTTATTAAAAAGAGCTAAAAATTTGATTGACAACCGAAAGCAATTAAGTGCAATTTACAGCAGTCAGAACCCGGTGAATATAAAGGACACAAACATCGATTCTCAGGAACAGGTATTTTTAGAAAAGTTATACAGGTTATTTGAAGAACATTTGCAATCGGAAAGCCTTAAAGCAGAATTTATTGCCAATAAAATGAACATGAGCCATTCTGCGCTTTACAAAAAGATAAAAGAATTGACAGGTTTAACCTATATGCAATTGGTAAGGGACTATAAATTGTCTATCGCCAAACAGCTGATTGAAGACATGGGCTACAGCGTGTCTGAAGCCAGTTATAAAGTCGGGTATTCCGACACCAAATACTTCAGTAAATTATTTAAGAACAAGTTCAAGAAGAATCCTTCTGAGTTTATGAACTCTTAATACCTTATCATAATTCACATACCTTAGTAATACAAGGCTTTGGAGTATTGAAAATCTTAATTATTCCCACTCATCATACGATTTTATACCCTTTTATCAATCGTTTTCGTAAGTATTTTTGGCATTAAGTTAACAGTTGAAATCAACCAGAACCAAAAAACAAATATTTTGATGAGAAACTTAATCCATTGTTTTAAAAGAATTTCTTTTTTGCATTATTTTTTACTTGCATTCATTCTGTGTATATCTTCCGGAATTGCTCAAAATACGGTGGTAGGTACTGTAGTGGATAATGAAAATATTCCTATTCCAAGCGTAAATGTCCTGATAGAAAATTCTACCAAAGGAACGACAACAGATTTTGATGGTAAGTACAGCATAGAGGTTGAACAAGGTAATGTATTAGTCTTTTCATACGTAGGCTTCAAAATTAAAAAGATTGAATACAGCGGGCAAAAGGTCATTAATGTCAGCTTAGAACAAGATGCCAATCAGTTGGACGAAATTGTTTTGATAGGCTATGGAACGACCAAACAAAGAGACGTTACAGGTTCTATAACCACGGTTGAAGACCAGGAGTTTCAAAAAGGTTTGGTAACCAACGCAGAACAGTTGATTGCCAACAGAGTGCCTGGCGTGCAAATTACCCCGACCAGTGGACGGCCGGGCTCAGGGAGTTCATTTTTAGTGAGAGGAGGTGCTTCTTTGGGCGCTTCAAATAATCCACTATTTGTTATTGATGGTAATCCCATAGGATTATCTGATGGCCCGGGAATATTGAGTGCATTAAACCCCAATGACATTGAAAGTTTTACGGTGTTAAAAGATGCGGCTGCGGCGGCGATTTACGGTTCCAGAGGCTCTAATGGCGTTATAATTATTACCACCAAACAAGGTAAAGGCAACGAATTAAGAATCAATCTGTCGCACAACACCTCAATTTCACAGAACATTTTTGAACAATCTGTGTTGAATGGTGACCAATTCAGACAAGTTGCACAATTGGCCTCTGCCGTTTCAGGTACACCAATTGAAGATTTTAATCTGGGAGACGCCAACACCGACTGGCAGGATGAAATCTATCAATTAGCCTTAACCAACCAAACCACGGTGGGCATTTCCGGTGGGATTAAAGGCTTACCGTATCGATTTTCAGTCGGCTATTTAGACCAGGAAGGAACTTTAAAAACAGGCAGATTTCAAAGAACAACGGCGACATTAAACCTGAACCCTACATTTTTTGATGACCATCTAAAAGTGAATGTAAGTTTAAAAGGTATCTATCAGGATGAACGTGTAGCTGATCAAGGCGCTATTTTTACAGCAACCACTTTTGATCCTACCCAACCGGTAAGAGACCCGGATTCACCATTTGGAGGTTACTGGCAATATGATGAGTTTGCCTCTAATCCTGCGGTTCTCGGTGCTCACTTTAATCCGGTTTCTAAATTGGAACAAGTCCAGGATTATAGAGAAAGCCTGAGAAGCATTGGGAATATCCAGTTGGATTACAAACTACACTTTTTTCCGGATTTGAAAGTTAATCTCAACACAGGCTATGACATTGCCAGAGGAAGTTTTGACTATTTTCAACCGGCAGACTATTTCCCTGCTAACATTGCCAACGGTAATAGAACAACAGGTGACCCTTTTTCAGAAACTGAAAACGTTTATCTTGAAACGACACTGAACTATTCAAAGAATATTGAATCCATTAAAAGTAATGTTGAAGCTTTAATTGGTTATTCTTATAATGACTTTAAAACGACCAACTATTTCTATCCCAGTTTTGATGTTGATGGTAACATTCAGCCCGGAAGCGAGCCTAATTTTGACTTCGATGTCCAACGAAATACGTTAATATCCTATTTTGGAAGATTCATCTATAACTATGATGATAGATATATTTTATCTGCAACCGTTAGACGAGATGGATCATCCAGATTTTCACCCAATAACCGATGGGGCGTATTTCCTTCTGTGTCGGGTGCATGGCGAATCAGCAATGAAGCTTTTCTTAAAGATTCTAAAACCGTTTCAAACCTAAAATTAAGATTAGGTTATGGTATAACAGGACAACAGGATGGGATAGGTAATTTCGGGTACATCCCGATCTATAACCTTGGTGAGGCCTTTATTCAATACCCGATTGGTAATGATTTTGTGCAAGGTATTTATCCAACGGCCACAGACAGAAACCGAAAATGGGAAGAAACAACCACCTACAACGTCGGTTTAGATTGGGGGCTTTTCAACAATAAGGTTTATGGCAGTATCGACGTTTACTTAAGACAAACCGATGATTTGCTGAACAATGTCACCATTCCCTCAGGTGTAGATTTTGCCAATAACATTACCAAGAATATCGGAAGTCTCGAAAACCGTGGATTTGAACTAAAAATTGAAACCAACCCTTTAAATTCTAAAGACTGGAATTGGTATGCCGGATTTAATTATGGCTATAATGAAAATGAAATCACCAGCCTTTCTGAGACAGGAGATGATTCTGTGGGCTTGTTTAGCAGTAGCATTCTTGTGAATTCTGTAGGTTTTCAAAGAAACACATTCTACCTGTATCAACAGGTATACGATGTGAACGGAAATCCTATTGAAGACCAGATGGTAGATTTAAATCAGGACGGCATCATTAATGAAAACGACAGGTATCGCAGTAAAAGTTCGGTTCCACGCCATATTCTGGGTTTCAATACCACTTTAGATTATAAGAAACTATCGCTCAATATGGCCATGCATGCTAATTTGGGACACTATGCGTTCTTTAGACCTAATGATAATCTGGCTTCCATTTATGATGGTATCTTCAGAGGAAATGTACATACCAATTATTTTGACAGTCAATTCACACAAAGTGGAAATGCCAACCAGCAATTTAGTGATTACTATTTGCAAAATGCATCATTCCTCAAAATGGATAACATCAGCCTTAGCTATGATTTTGGAGACCTTTTTAACCTAAAAAATTTCAATTCTCGACTGGTGTTAACCGCATCTGTTCAAAATGTATTTGTACTCACAGAATATGAAGGCGGTGACCCGGAAGCACCATTTAATTTTGGTACAAACTTCGGTGGTGCTTACACCGCACCACGTATTTATTCTTTAGCAGTGAATTTAAATTTATAAACCCAATAGAATTATGACAATGAAAATGAAAAAAACTTACTTGACAAGCCTCCTGGGAATATTGCTGATTTTTTGCAATGTTTCCTGTGAAGATGATTTAGACCGTTACCCCACAAATGCCATTACAAATGAAGTTTTGTTTGAAACGGTAGAAGGCTATAAGCAATCAATGGTTTCAGCCTATATCCAGTTTGCAGGCGCTAACAATTGGTTCTTTAGAGATTACTGGGAATTGCAGGAAGTCACCACAGATGAAATTGTGAATACCTGGGGAGACCATCAGGAAACCAGTTTGACTTGGTCTTCAGAACACGACCAGTCGACGGCGGTGTATCAAAGTGGATTGTATTTGATTACCTTATGTAATAATTATCTCATTGAATCTGAACCAGGACTGGTTCAAAGCAGAGGTTTTTCAACAGAAGAACAAGCAGAAATAAATATCTATAGAAGTGAAGTGCGATACATTAGAGCACATGCTTACTGGATGATGATGGACTTATTTGGTAATCCGACGTTTGCCACAGAGGAAACGCTTCAAAACGGAAGTATTCCCGGCCAGATACAAAGAGAAGATCTATTTGCCTTTATTGAAGCCGAATTATTAGACATTGCACCGACGATGGTAGACGCAAGAGAAAACGAATATGGCAGAGCCGATAAAGCCACCGTTTGGGCGCTTCTGGCAAGGTTGTATTTAAATGCTGAAACTTATACAGGAGAACAAAAATACTCTCAAGCCATAGAATACAGCAAAAAAGTAATCGATGCCGGGTATGCTTTAGAACAAAATCACCAATGGTTGATGCTTGGTGACAACTATTTGAATACCAATGAGTTTATATTCACTTTCAACTATGACAACGATAAAGTAAGAACCTGGGGCGGCGCCAACACATTTTCTTTGGGAGCTTCCGGTGTTCCGGCGTCTGTCAATGGCATGAGCGCCAGTTGGAACTTGTACAGGGTAACGCCATCTATGCCGGATTTATTCCCAACAGCTGACCCAAGTATAGATAAAAGGGCTGTGTTTTGGACAGAAGAACAAGAATCGTCAAGAACTAAAGACATAGGCGCGCTATCCAATTCTTTAAATGGTTACTCCATTTATAAGTACCGTAACGTCAACAGAGACGGTTTGCAAATACCACAGGAAAACCAATTCAACAATCTCGGTGATATCGATTTTCCGGTGTTCAGATTGGCTGAAATGTACCTGATCTACGCCGAAGCTGTTTTGAGAGGTGGTTCAGGTGGCGATATGAATACGGCTTTGAGTTACATCAATAGAATAAGAGGTAGAGCTTATGATAATAACCCTGATAGTACTGTGGGTAATATTACTATGGATGACTTAACGCTTGACTTCATCCTGGACGAACGTGCAAGAGAACTCATGTGGGAAGGCTTTAGAAGAACCGATCTTATAAGATACAACAGATTTACAAGCGGAGATTATCTATGGGCCTGGAAAGGTGGTGTTGAAACCGGAACCGCAGTTGATGAACGCTACAAATTGTTTCCTATTCCTGTCACAGATATCCTTGCTAACCCTAACCTTACGCAAAATCCCGGCTATTAATTTAATGATTACAAAAATGAAGACAATAACACACTTATGGCTATTCCTTTTCGGTCTGATTCTGATGACTGGTTGCACTTATGACGAACCAGATCCTGTGATTGCAGACCTGTATTCAGATGAAATTTCGTTTCAGAATTCTTTTCTTTCTGAATATTTAATTTCTGAAGAAACCTCAGGTAATGTTGCAGACCGTTTGATTTGGAATGAAGTGACGACGGTCACAACAAATCAATATGAGTTGCAGGCTTCTTCAACAGCAGATTTTCAAAACCCCATGCTCATTGGCATTACAAATGAGGATAATCATGTGGTCATGGTTGAACATTTACTTGATTTAGCCAACGAATTAGGCTTGGATGATGATCCTGCAACGACCAATAACAATGGCACGCAAAATAATACCGGCACGGTGTATTTCAGAGTCATCGCTTCTATCGGAAATGGCGGTGCAGGCAGTGACCAGATCATGTCTGAGGTAGTTGCCATCAACATTAAAGTCATTGAAGAAGTTCAGGGCAATGAAGACTGTGATCCATTGTATGTCCTCGGTGACGCTACAGTAGATATCGGCTGGAATTTTCCTGGAAAAGAAGTTACTTGTAGCGCAGGAATTTTAAGAGTGAAAGTAAGCCTGGCAGGTGGCTATATGAATTTCTTTACCACTCCCGGCGATTGGGGCTCTGTTCAGGATTATGCTTCGTTTGAAAATGATGGCTACACTATTGATTCTGCTTTTGAAAATTCAGAAGCCGGAGATAGTTTTAAATATGTGGGTACACCGGGCATTTACACCATCGTCATCAACACAAATGACAAAACAATTGACCTTGAAGAATCCGGATCGCTTTGGGCTGTTGGAGATGCCGTTCCGGGCGGATGGGGCTTTAACGATGATACGGTTGAATTGATTGAAACCGCACCGGATATCTGGTCAGCTAACATTGCACTAACAAATAACATTTTTAGATTTTTCCAAACCTTTGGAACCTGGGATTTAAATAACAACTATACCTATTATGAAGATCAGGGCTATACCATAGATCCCAACCTTGAGCAAGGACCAAGTGGCGATGCAAATTTCAATTTTATTGGCACGCCTGGCACTTATGAACTGACCATTAATGCCGTCGATAAAACCATAACCTTAAATTAAAAAGCTATGAATAGATTTATAATAGTAATGCTTTGTTTACTTTTCTCCGGATTGCAAAACTCCTGTAGCCAACAGGATGATGACCGCGATCTGGGAGATTTTCAAATTTATCCACCCGAAGATATTGAAATCTCAACACATACGGCCTGGACAAGAGGCCATTATCCGACGAGAATAGTAGAGTTTAAACAGAATCGCTTAGAATTTGGAGATATCGTTTTCCTTGGAAACAGCATAACAGAACAAGGCGGGAGTTGGAGAGACAAATTGGACGTAAGAAATGCTAAGAATCGTGGCATTGCCGGGGATACCACCGAAGGCGTTTTGGCCAGATTAGGCGAGTTATTCTACTTTAAACCTGAAAAAGTTTTTATCCTGATTGGTATAAACGACTTGTTTCACCCTAGTATGACACCTGAATTGATTGCGGAAAATATTTTTGAAATTGTCAATCAAATTCATCAACACAGTCCAAACACCGAAATATATGTGCAATCTGTTTTACCAACTACAACAGCATCTCTGATTGAAAACATTATATCTGTCAATGACATGCTCGAAACAAACGAATCAATGCATGCATATGAATTTATAAATCTCCACGACAGTTTCGCTTTGGAAGACGGTAAAATGGACATGTCGCTTTCTTATGATGGCGTGCACCTTAATGATGCCGGCTACGAAGTATGGATAGAAAACATAACCGATAAACTTTAATTATTAACCTTTAAATTTTAAATTATGAGAAAATTACTACACACATTAACATTCGTATTGCTGAGCATTTGGTTTGCGCATGCGCAGAGCATTAGTTTTACATCGACATTAACTGAGGCTGAGATAGGCTCAACCGTTACCATTAATTATGAGTACACCATTCCAGCTGATGGCAACATTTATTGCGCCATAAACCTGTATGACGAATTCACCTGGCAATCTATGGTTGCAGATGGTGTTTTAAGTCCGGCAACTGCTGGGACAAATGTATCAGGTTCTTTTCAGTTTACCATTCCTGAAGGCACAACACCAACCGCAGACCTCACAGGAAATCTAAATTATAAATTGGTGATAGAATTAAGCGACTCAGGCTGGAACTGGTTGGCAGGAGACTACCCGGCTACAGAAATCAATTTAGCTGAAACTTTAAGCAATACTGAATTTAATACCAAAACGCCATTTACGGTATTTCCAAATCCTTCAGCAGATTATTTAGAAATAAATGGATTAGAAGATTTTTCAAATAAAGGCATTACTATTTTTAATGCCTTGGGTAAAGTCGTTTTCCAAGATGAGAATCTTCAAAGCAACAGACTAAATGTATCAAACTTAAATTCAGGAACGTATTTGATGTCTATTCAAAGTGATAGCTTTACACAGACGGTTAAGTTTATCAAAAAGTAATTCTTGAAATCTAAATTCATAAATCTCAATGACCAAACTTTCCTTTGTACTGCTTTTTTGTATTTGTTTTCACTCTGTAAAAGCCCAAAAATCGACGTATGTAGATGAGCAAGGCGTGTTTAGATGGTCTGACAGCAATGAAGAAATCAGGTTATTTGGCGTCAATTATAATTTACTATTTGCGCATGGTTATCGGGCCATCAATTATGTAGGCAAAGACCATAAAAAAGCAATCGATAAGGACGTATACCATATTGCCCGTTTAGGCATTAATGCTTACAGGGTTCATATTTGGGATACGGAAATTACTGATAGTAAAGGAAATTTGATCAATACAGCTCAATTAGATTTACTGGATTATTTATTAGCCAAACTGAAACAAAGGGGTATCAAAATTTTGATCACCCCTTTTAAAGTTGGCGGAAACGGTTATCCTGAAAAAGACCATCCCACACAAGGATTTAGTGATACATTAACCAAGATGGAAACCTATAAGGACAAGTTGATCATTGAAAAACAACAACGCTATTTTACACAGCTGCTTAACCATACCAATCCTTACACAAACTTGGCCTACAAAGACGACCCTGATATTGTGGCTTTGGAAATTAATAATGAACCCACACATGATGAACAGGAAGTCATAACTGCCTACATTGATACCATGGTAAACACCATAAGAAAAGCAGGATTTAAAAATCCCATTTTGTATAATGTATCTGAACGTTCAGAGTTTGCGGAAGAGTATTTAAAAGCTGATATTCAAGGTTGTACATTTCAATGGTATCCTACCGGGTTGGTGCATAACAGTTTGCTGGATATTAATGTACTGCCTAATGTTGACCAGTACAACATTCCTTTTGATACACTTCAAAATTTTCAAAATAAAGCAAGGGTAATTTACGAATTTGACCCTGCCGACACGAATTCACCAACACTATTTCCGGCTATGGCCAGGAGTTTTAGGGAGGCTAAATTTCAGTTTGCCACACAGTTTGCCTATGACCCGCTGGATTTGGCATTCGCCAATACAGAATACCAAACCCATTATCTGAATTTGATGTATACACCTTCAAAGGCCATTTCTCTAAAAATTGCTTCTGAAGTCTTTCAGGAAATTAATCATGGCGAAAGTTTTGGTCGCTATCCACAGAATAATTCATTTGTGAATACCAGCTTGTTTCCTGAACAGGATTTAGCGGTTTATAATTCAAATGAAAAATACTTTTACACAAATTCAACGCAAGTTCAGCCCAAGAACAGCCATCAACTGAAAGAAATTGCCGGTATTGGAAATTCTGGAATTGTTGAATACGAAGGTAACGGCGCGTATTTTTTAGATAAAGTGAAAAAAGGCGTCTGGAGACTGGAGGTAATGCCAGATGTATTATGGGTGAAAGATCCTTTTGAAAAAGCCAGCCTGAACAAGACCGTTGCGGTTGTCAAAAATCATATTCATCCCATAAAAATTCACATGAAAGACCTGGGAGATAAATTTTACGTTAGCGGAATTAATAAGGATAATGATTTCAAAGCCATTTCAAATTCAGCAGGATTTGAGGTAGAACCCGGAACATACCTTTTGCATAAAAAACCACTTAAAGAAAATTTTGATTACAGCCAGAAACTGAACAACATTCAATTGAATGAATACGTGAATTTTGAACAAGACATCTCAAAAACCTACGTCGTTCACGAACCTCAACCTTATATAGAAAAAGGAGAAGACCTTCAGGTGTCAGCACAGATCGTATCACCTCAACCTATAAATAAAGTTGAAGTCGTTTTGCCTTCCGGGTATCAAACTACTGATAATTATGAACTGACAAAAAAAGGAATCTTTGAGTACGAGACTACAATTCCCAAAGACAAATTATATGGCAATGCTTTCAGCTATAACCTTGTCCTTTATACACAAACAGATACCATTTCCTTTCCAAATCATATTGAAGCCTCGCCTGCAGATTGGGATTTTGTTAGTAAAGACCAATATGAAACGCAACTCGTAACATCCGAATCTAAAGCGGTAATTTTTGATGCAGACCGTTTTGATTTTAGTGATATGCTATGGCCAAACTGGCAAACCGGCGTTAGGTATAAAATTGATAAGCAACACTTCAAAGACGCTTCAGAAAACAGACTGTACGTTTCAACTGAAAATTTAGATCGCAAAATCCCTGATTTGACGTTCAAAATACTTATCGCAGATCAGCTGAAATTGGAAGAAAAAAATCTAAAAAACTTCAGCAAAATTGTTGTAAGAGGCTCTTCCGGAATTAAACCTGAACAAAACATTCAAGTAGCATTACAGTTAGCCGATGCGCAGGTTTTTGGTCAAATCATAAGCCTTCAAAACCAAGAGCAGAGCATTGAAATAAATTTTAAAGATTTGGAACAAGTGCCCATGGTATTGCTACCCAATGCCTATCCTGTATTTCAAAAGTACTGGTTTCAATCCCAGGCCAACACCGGATTTGATGTCTCTAAAATTGAAGCCATTCAAATTTCGATGGGCCCCGGAATTGAAGAATTAGATGAACACCAAGAGTTTACTTTAAAAACCATCACACTGGAATAGATGAAATTATTTAAATCAATATCAGTATTTTTAATTCTGGTCGGATGTTTTTCATGCTCCAAAACAAAGCATGATGAGATAAAGCAGGAAAAGCAAGCATTCAATACAGATTTTTCGGATAGAAAGGTTGAATCGGATGTCATAGACGGATTGAAATTCAAAAATATTGTAGATAACGACTCACTACTCCGGATTCCTGAAAAATTTTTGGAATTTCAAAAGAACAGCAATGGCTTTTGCCTGATAAAGGGCCAATCCGACAAAAAACAAATTGCATTCACCTTTGATGATGGACCTACTGAAGTATCCCTTCAAATTATAGAACTTCTTGATAAATATCAGGCCAAAGCCACATTTTTCTGGGTTGGAGAAAAAATGAAGAATAACAAAAGTGTTATCGACTTAGCCTTAAAAAAAGGCCACTTAATCGCCAACCACAGCTGGAATCAGCCCAACGGCATTTCTTTTTCTAATGAATTGTTATGGGAAAGCCAGGTCGAAAAATCTATGCTTGAATTCACAAAATTTGGAATTCAGAATCATACCTATTACAGACCACCATTTGGCGCCATATCACAAAATCAGATTGATTTTTTAGCCTCAAAAAACGTAAAAACGGTGTTATGGTCTATCACCACTTCAGACTGGGACAAATCCAAAAACGCTGAAGGCATGATGTTCAGTAAATTTAAAAAAGAATTGCATAAAGGCGCCATCGTCTTATTACATGATTTTGACTTCGGAAACCTCGAGGCTAAGCTTTCAGATTTAGAAAACATGCTATCTTACGCTAAAGAAAATGGCTATCAATTTGTAACTATTGAAGGTTTAGAATAAAACATATGGCAACAGATTTTATAAGAATAAAATTAATCCTTTTTATTGGTCTGTTATTGGTCAGTTGCTCTCAACAGAAAAGAGATGGCCTAGATCAGAAAACCAATAGCATTGCTAAAAGTAGTTTAGTTACTTCAGAAGTTGGGGTCAAAAAGAATATCCTAATATGCGCGCATCGCGGTGATTGGAGAAATGCACCGGAAAACTCGATTCAAGCCATCAAATTGGCCTCCCAAATGGGCGTCGATATGGTTGAAATTGATGTAAGAACTACCAAAGACGATGTACTGGTTTTGATGCACGATGAAACCATTGATCGCACCACCTCGGGAAAAGGCAGAGTTTCAGAGCTAGATTACAGTGCATTGCAAGACCTCCAACTCAAAAATGCCATAGGAACCTGGACCAAAAATAAGATTCCAAAACTTGAGGAAGCCCTAAGGTTTTCTAAAGATAAAATAGATTTAAATATTGACCTTAAAGACCAATCACAATTACAGCGGGTGTTGAAAATGGTTGAAGAATTAGGAATGTTAGACCAGGTATTATTTAAACAAAATGGTGTTGTAACAACAGCTAAATCGACTTTTGGATCCTATTTAAATCGCATTAGATTTATGCCTATCGTAGATTTGAGTGATGAAAATGCTTTAGAAACTGTCAATGAGTATCTTGAAAGCAACATTAAACTTGAAGCTTTTGAAATTTTAGTTGAAGCAGAATCATCTGATTTTTTTAAAATGAAAGATCTGATCAAGTCTAAAGGCCAAAAAATCTGGATAAATTCTTTGTGGGATAACATGTGTGCCAACCATAGCGACGACAGGGCAATTGATGATATCGGCGTGTACCAATGGTATATTGACCATGGTATCGATATGATACAAACCGATAGGCCTCAACTTTTGATGGATTTTTTGAAAGCCCACAAATGACATGACTAACAAAATTTACTTATATTTAAGTCTATGAAAATTATATACATATTTTTTTTAAGCATAGTATTGATAAGCGTTCAGCAATCCAACGCACAATCCATACAAGTTGAAAATTTTACATCCCCATTAGAAATAAGCGATCTCTTGGGCGGCGATTTACAAATTGATGTCAAGTACACCAGTCAGGCCGGTAGTCCGGGAAACAACCTTTACATTGGCTTAGAAGAATTGGATGAAAACAACCAGTTTGTCAGAACAATTGATGGCATTTCATTAGAAAATGAACCTGTCGGTGCTGATGTGCAACGTTCTGTCAATCTATTTGTCGGAACCATTCAACCGTTGTCGACTGAATTACCTTCAGGGCATTATTATCAGGTAAAAGCAACTCTTTACACCAATTCCTGGTCAGAATTGGCTTATGCCGGTTATTGGAATACGCCGTCGCTAACCACTCAAAACACAACCCCATATAATTTCACAGATTTCCCTATCAGCAAAGGTGCCGATGTAAGCTGGATGACCGAAATGGAAGCACAGGGCTATACCTGGCAGGACAATGACGGCAATCCAACTGAACTTATGCCTTTATTAAGCGACTACGATTTAGATGCCGTACGATTGAGAGTTTGGGTAGATCCCGATAATTCACAAGCTAATGGTTGGTGCGATATTGACGATATGGTCACCAAAGCCCAATTGGCAGAAGCCGAAGGTTTGGATGTGATGATTTGTATCCACTTTAGCGATTGGTGGGCAGACCCGGGACAGCAAAATAAACCTCAGGCCTGGAATAGTTTTACGGTTTCACAATTGGCAACTGCTGTGGCTAATCACACCAACGACATTTTAACGGCTTTAAATGCAGTGAACATCACCCCAAAATGGGTGCAGATCGGTAATGAAACCAATGATGGCATGCTGTGGCCAACCGGAAGAGCTTCAACAGGTGGGTTTGCGAACTATGCCAGTTTTGTAAATGCAGGGTCGAATGCTGTTAAAAGTTTCAACCCTTCTATCAAAACCATTTTACATCTTGCCAGCGGAAATGACCAAAGTCTGTATAACTGGAATATCGGCGGATTGATCAATAACGGATTGAACATGAATGATATTGATATCATCGGGATGTCCCTTTATC
>CAYNCI010000043.1:0-33184 GCA_964396065.1 uncultured Mesohalobacter sp.
TGGAGCAAGAGCAGGAGAGAGGTATTACCATTACTTCTGCTGCAACAACTTGTACTTGGCAGTTTCCAACTGAACAAGGTAAACCAACACCAGATGCCAATGGTTACCATTTTAATATAATCGATACTCCGGGACACGTAGATTTTACTGTTGAGGTAAACCGTTCACTTCGTGTACTAGATGGTTTAGTATTCTTATTTAGTGCAGTAGATGGTGTTGAGCCTCAATCTGAAACTAACTGGAGACTAGCTGATAATTATAAAGTACCAAGAATGGGCTTTGTGAACAAAATGGACCGTCAAGGGTCTAACTTCTTGGCTGTATGTCAGCAGGTAAAAGAAATGTTAGGTTCCAATGCTGTGCCAATTGTATTACCTATTGGAGATGAAGCAGACTTTAGAGGTATTGTCGATCTTGTAAAGAACAGAGCTATAGTTTGGCATGATGACAACTTTGGTTCTACTTTCGACGTTATTGATATTCCTGAAGATTTAAAAGAAGAAGCTGCAGAATTAAGAGCCCAACTTATAGAAGAAGTTGCTGGATATGATGAGGAACTTTTGGAAAAATTCATGGAGGATGAAGATTCTATCACTGAAGATGAAATTCACGCTGCTCTGAGAGCTGCTGTGATGGATATGTCTATCATTCCTATGATTTGTGGTTCTGCATTCAAAAATAAAGGTGTTCAATTTTTATTAGATGCTGTATGTAGATACTTACCTTCTCCGGTTGATAAAGATGCTATTGAAGGAACAGATCCAAATACTGGTGAGATTGTAAAACGTAAGCCGGACGTAAAAGAACCGTTTGCGGCATTAGCATTTAAAATTGCTACAGATCCGTTCGTAGGTCGTTTAGCGTTCTTTAGAGCTTATTCTGGTAGATTAGATGCAGGTTCTTACGTAACGAATAACCGTTCCGGTAAAAAAGAGCGTATCTCACGTATATACCAAATGCATTCTAACAAACAAAATGCTATAGATTTTATCGAAGCTGGAGACATAGGTGCTGCAGTTGGATTTAAAGATATTAAAACCGGAGACACCCTTTCTGACGAAAAGAATCCTATCATATTAGAATCGATGGATTTCCCTGATCCGGTAATCGGTATATCTGTTGAGCCTAAAACTAAGGCTGACGTAGATAAGTTAGGTATGGCTTTGGCAAAATTAGCTGAAGAAGACCCAACTTTCACAGTTAGAACAGATGAAGCTTCTGGACAGACTATTATATCCGGTATGGGTGAGCTTCACTTGGATATTATCGTCGATCGTCTTAAGCGTGAATTCAAAGTAGAGGTTAACCAAGGTCAACCACAGGTAGAGTACAAAGAAGCTATAACAAGAGCTGCTGATCATAGAGAAGTTTACAAAAAACAATCTGGTGGTCGTGGTAAATTTGCTGATATTGTATTTACACTTGAGCCGGCTGAAGAAGGTAAGCAAGGTTTAGAATTTGTATCTGAAATAAAAGGAGGTAACGTACCAAAAGAATACATTCCTTCTGTTGAAAAAGGATTTAGATTAGCTATGGTTAATGGTCCTTTAGCAGGTTACGAAGTAGACGCTATGAAAGTGACGTTGAAAGACGGTTCTTACCACGATGTTGACTCCGATCAATTATCGTTCGAATTGGCTGCTCAATTAGGATTTAAAGCTGCTGCAAAAGCTGCAAAAGCTGTAATCATGGAACCTATTATGAAATTGGAGGTTTTAACTCCAGAAGAATATATGGGTGATATTGTTGGTGACTTGAACAGAAGAAGAGGTCAGGTAAACAATATGGGTGACCGTTCTGGTTCAAAAGTTATAAAGGCAGATGTTCCATTATCAGAGATGTTTGGTTATGTAACTTCATTAAGAACATTATCATCAGGTAGAGCAACTTCTACAATGGAGTTTTCTCATTATGCTGAAACACCAGCAAACATATCTGAAGAAGTAATAAAAGCAGCTAAAGGTATCGAAGCTTAATTCTTAAGAACAAAAAACAATGAGTCAAAAAATCAGAATAAAATTAAAATCTTACGATCATAATCTTGTTGACAAATCAGCTGATAAAATCGTAAAGACTGTAAAAACAACCGGAGCTATCGTTACTGGCCCAATACCTCTTCCAACAAAGAAGAAAATATTTACAGTATTAAGATCACCACACGTAAACAAAAAATCAAGAGAGCAATTTAGACTAGATTCTTACAAAAGACTTTTAGATATCTATAGCTCGTCATCAAAAACTATTGATGCCTTGATGAAGTTAGAATTGCCAAGTGGTGTAGAAGTAGAAATAAAAGTTTAATTATAAATAAGTAATAAATGTCTGGGTTATTAGGAAAAAAAATCGGCATGACTAGCTTATATGACGAAAATGGAAAAAACATTCCATGTACAGTAATACAAGCAGGACCATGTTCAGTTACCCAAGTCAGAACCTCTGAGGTTGACGGGTATGACGCTCTTCAACTTGGTTTCGATGACAAGACAGAAAAAAGCTCTACAATGGCCGAAAAGGGTCATTTCAAAAAAGCTGGAACATCTGTTAAACGTAAAGTTGTCGAATTCCAAGGATTTAAAGAAGACTATAAATTAGGTGATCAGATTACGGTCTCTATATTTAAGGAAGGAGAATTTGTTGATGTTGCAGGAATATCCAAAGGTAAGGGTTTCCAGGGTGTTGTAAAAAGACACAATTTTAGCGGTTCTGAGAGAACGCATGGGCAGCAAAGTATGTTAAGAGCGCCAGGTTCTATTGGTGCAGCATCTTATCCTGCACGTGTATTTAAAGGTATGCGAATGGCAGGCCAAATGGGTAATAAAAGAGTAAAAGTTACAAACCTTAAAGTGTTAAAAGTTGTAGAGGACAAAAATCTTCTTATCATCAAAGGATGTGTTCCTGGACATAAAAACACTTACTTAACAATCGAGAAATAATGAAAGTAGAGGTTTTAGATATTAAAGGACAAGCTACAGGAAGAGAAGTAGAACTTTCTGATAGTGTTTTTGGAATACAGCCAAACGAACACGCTATTTATCTTGATGTTAAGCAACACTTAGCTAATAAGAGACAAGGTACACATAGTGCTAAAGAAAGAGCTGATATAAAAGGTAGTACTCGTAAGATCAAAAAACAAAAAGGTACTGGTACAGCTAGAGCAGGTAGTATAAAATCTCCTGTTTTTAGAGGTGGTGGTAGAGTTTTTGGACCACGTCCTAGAGATTACAGCTTTAAGTTAAATAAGAAATTAAAGCGTTTGGCAAGAGCTTCTGCTCTATCGCAAAAGAATGCTAGTAAAGAACTTTTAGTACTTGAAGATTTTAATTTTGAGACACCAAAAACAAAGGAATTTTTAAATGTTTTAGAAAATTTAAACCTAAAAGATAAAAAATCTTTATTTGTGTTTGCAGATGCAAATAATAGTGTATATTTGTCGTCGCGAAATTTGAAGCGACACAATGTCGTAACATCCTCAGATTTAAATACTTACAGAATTTTAAATAATGACGTTTTAGTTCTTTCTGAGTCCGCAATTGACAGTTTACAACAAATTTTGAGCTAAGATCATGAGTATTTTAATTAAACCTATCATTACGGAGAAGGCTACAGAAGATAGCGAATTACACAATCGCTACTCTTTTTTTGTAGATAGAAAAGCTAACAAAATACAAATAAAAAATGCTGTTGAAAGTGCTTATGATGTAAACGTTAGTAAAGTAAGAACAATGAATATCAAACCTACAGTAAAAACCAAATATACCAAAACAGGTATGGTTACTGGAAAAACAAATATGCTTAAAAAAGCAATTGTCCAGATCGCTGATGGTGATACTATAGATTTATACAGTAATCTTTAATTATTAAGACATGCCTGTAAGAAAATTAAAACCGATAACACCTGGACAACGTTTTAAAGTTGTAAGTGGATTCGATGCCATTACAACAGACAAACCTGAAAAGTCTTTATTAGCTCCATTAAAAAAATCTGGAGGTAGAAATAATCAGGGTAAGATGACTATGCGTTACAGAGGTGGTGGTCATAAGAGAAGATATAGAATTATAGATTTTAAAAGAGCAAAAACTGGCGTTTCTGCAACTGTTAAGTCTATTGAATACGATCCAAACAGAACAGCTTACATTGCTTTAATTCAATATGAAGACGGTGAAAAGACTTATATCATTGCACCGAGCGGATTAAAAGTAGGACAAACTGTTATGTCCGGAGAAAATGCTCCTGCTGAAGTAGGTAACGCATTACCTTTACAGAAAATACCTTTTGGTTCAATTATTTCCTGTGTTGAGTTGCAGCCTGGTCACGGTGCCGTTATGGTTAGAAGTGCCGGGACATTTGCGCAACTTATGGCAAGAGATGGTAAGTATGCGACTATAAAATTACCTTCTGGTGAGATTAGATTAGTTTTAGCAGATTGTAAGGCTATGATTGGAGCTGTTTCAAATAGCGATCACCAATTGTTAGTTTCAGGTAAAGCCGGTAGAAGCAGATGGTTAGGCAGAAGACCTAGAACTAGACCTGTAGTAATGAACCCTGTAGATCATCCAATGGGTGGTGGTGAAGGTAGAGCTTCTGGTGGACATCCAAGATCTAGAAATGGAATACCTGCAAAAGGATTCAAGACAAGATCTTTGACAAAATCGAGTAATAAACACATTATAGAACGTAAAAAGAAATAAACTATGCCTAGATCATTAAAAAAAGGACCATACGTTCATTATAAATTAGAGAAAAGAATTGCTGAGAATGTAGAGTCTGGTAAAAAAACAGTTATTAAAACTTGGTCTAGAGCCTCTTTAATAACACCAGATTTTGTAGGACAAACAATAGGTGTTCATAACGGTAAACAATTTGTTCCTGTTTTTGTTACAGAAAACATGGTAGGACACAAGTTGGGTGAATTTTCACCAACTAGGAACTTTAGAGGACACGCAGCTGGTAAAAAGAAAAAATAATTAAAAGTTTATCATGGGAGTTAGAAAAAGAAACCGTGCTGATTCGATAAGATCTGAAAGAGCTGAAGTTGCTTTCGCAAAACTTAACAACTGCCCTACGTCTCCTAGAAAGATGAGATTAGTTGTAGACTTAGTGAGAGGAATGGGTGTTGAAAAAGCACTACAAGTCTTAAGATTTAGCAAGAAAGAAGCATCTCAAAGAGTTGAGAAACTTTTATTATCAGCAATTGCAAATTGGCAGCAAAAAAATGAAGATGCAGATATCGAAAATGCATCTTTATATATCAAAGAAATAAAAGTTGACAGTGCAAGAGTTTTAAAACGTTTAAGACCTGCACCTCAAGGTAGAGCTCATAGAATTAGAAAGAGATCTAATCATGTGACATTAATATTAGGTGAAAATAATAATTTAGAAAGCTAGAAATATATTATGGGACAAAAAACAAATCCTGTCGGTAATAGATTAGGCATCATCAGAGGTTGGGAATCCAATTGGTATGGCGGCAAGAATTATGGGGACAACCTAGCCGAAGATGACAAAATAAGACAGTATATTCATGCTAGACTTTCTAAGGCTAGTGTTTCTAGAATTATTATAGAACGTACGCTTAAGATTGTTACAGTTACTATAACTACTGCGAGACCTGGTATCATTATTGGTAAAGGTGGTCAAGAGGTAGATAAGTTGAAAGAAGAGCTCAAAAAGCTTACTGGTAAGGAAGTTCAGGTGAATATCTTTGAAATTAAAAGACCTGAATTAGATGCTTTCCTTGTAGCTTCAAGCATTGCGAGACAAGTAGAAAACAGAATTTCCTACAGAAGAGCAATAAAAATGGCTATCGCTGCTACAATGAGGATGAATGCAGAAGGTATCAAGGTACAAATTGCAGGTAGACTTAATGGCGCAGAAATGGCTCGTGTTGAGCACTATAAAGAAGGAAGAATTCCACTTTCCACATTCAGAGCAGATATTGATTATGCTTTAGTTGAAGCTCATACTACTTATGGTAGATTGGGTATCAAAGTATGGATCATGAAGGGTGAAGTTTATGGTAAAAGAGATCTTTCACCTTTAGTAGGAATGCAAAAGAAAAGTGGTAATACTAAGTCTAATCGTCAGAGATCAAGACGTAGAAATTAAAAACACTAGAGATGTTACAACCTAGAAAGACAAAATTTAGAAAGCAGCAAAAAGGAAGAATGAAAGGTTTTTCCGGAAGAGGTCACCTTTTATCAAATGGTACTTTTGGAATCAAATCTTTAGATTATTCCTTTATCACTGCTAGACAGATAGAAGCTGCACGTATTGCTGCAACTAGATATATGAAAAGAGAAGGATCTCTTTGGATAAAAATATTCCCGGACAAGCCAATCACCAAAAAGCCTTTGGAGGTAAGGATGGGTAAAGGAAAAGGTGCTGTAGAGTATTACGCTGCAGTAGTCAAACCCGGTAGAATTATGTTTGAAGTTGGTGGTGTGCCACATGATGTTGCTAAAGAAGCATTAAGACTTGCTGCACAAAAACTACCTGTGAAAACAAAATTTATAGTAGCAAGAGATTATCAAGAATAGAATATTATGAAACAATCTGAAATCATAAATTTATCTGATGCTGATTTGGTAGAAGCTTTACAATCTACAAAGCAAAAAGTTGCTGAGTTAAAAATGGCTCATACGCTTACACCTTTAGAAAATCCAATGCAAATCCGATCTTTAAGAAGAGCTGTTGCAAGGATGAATACAGAAATCACTAAGAGAAATTTAGTTTAATTCTTTTAAATGATGGAAAAGAGAAACTTAAGAAAAGAACGTATTGGTATAGTTACCAGCAACAAAATGATAAAATCTATTGTTGTATCCGAAGTTAAAAAACAAAAACACCCTATCTATGGGAAGTTCGTTTTGAAAACTAAAAAATATGTTGCACACGACGAGAAAGAAGAGTGCAACGAAGGCGACAAAGTGAGAATAATGGAAACTAGACCATTAAGCAAAACTAAGCGTTGGAGAGTGGTTGATATAATCGAAAGAGCTAAATAATTATGTTACAGCAAGAATCAAGATTAAGAGTAGCGGACAACACAGGTGCCAAGGAAGTATTGGTCATCAGAGTTTTAGGAGGTACTAAAAGAAGATATGCCAGTGTTGGAGACAAAATTGTTGTAAGTGTTAAAGAAGCAACACCAAACGGTAATGTCAAAAAAGGAGCTGTATCCACTGCTGTTGTTGTAAGAACTAATAAAGAAGTAAGACGTCCTGACGGATCTTACATTAGATTCGATGACAACGCATGTGTACTTTTAAACCCTGCAGGCGATATGAGAGGAACTCGTGTATTCGGTCCGGTTGCCAAAGAGTTAAGAGATAGTAAGTTCATGAAAATTGTATCACTTGCACCAGAAGTGCTTTAAAAATTTGAAATGAAAAAATTTAAAATAAAATCTGGAGATACTGTTCAAGTGATTACTGGAGAGTCCAAAGGACAAGAAGGTAAAGTTCTTAAAGTACTAAAGGATTCTGACAAAGTTATTGTTGAGTCTGTAAATGTAGTTAAGAAACACTTAAAGCCAAACGCTCAAAATCCACAAGGTGGTGTAGTCGAAAAAGAAGCACCTATACATATCTCAAATGTTGCTTTGTTGGATAAGAATGGAAATCCTACAAGAGTGAGATATGAAATCCAGGATGGAAAGAAAGTAAGAGTATCAACCAAAACAAACGAAGTAATAAGCTAGTTATGGAATATTCACCTAGACTTAAACAAGAGTATAAATCAAGAATAATTGCGAATTTAGTTAAAGAATTCAGTTATTCTAACGTGATGGAGACACCTAAATTACAAAAAATTGTAATCAGTAGAGGTGTTGGTGATGCTATTGCAGACAAAAAGTTGCTTGAGCATGCAGTTGATGAGTTGACTAAAATTACTGGTCAAAAAGCAATTGCTACTTTATCAAAGAAAGATGTTGCCAATTTCAAACTAAGAAAGGGAATGCCTATTGGAGCTAAGGTGACTTTAAGAGGAGATAGAATGTACGAATTCTTAGATCGCTTAATTACTTCTGCTTTACCACGAGTAAGAGACTTTAGTGGTATAAAATCAAACGGTTTTGACGGTAGAGGAAATTACAACCTTGGTATTACAGAACAAATCATTTTCCCGGAAATTAATATAGATAAGGTAAATAGAATATCTGGTATGGATATCACATTTGTCACCACAGCTAAGACTGACAAAGAAGCTAAAGCATTATTAACTGAATTAGGTTTACCTTTTAAAAAGAACTAAGATGGCAAAAGAATCTATGAAAGCACGCGAAAGAAAGCGTGAAAAAATGGTAAAAAAATACGCTGAGAAGCGCCAAAAAATGAAAGAAGAAGGCGATTTTGAAGGTTTACAAAAACTTCCTAAAAACTCTTCTCCGGTAAGAATGCATAACAGATGTAAAATTACAGGTAGACCTAAAGGTTATATGCGTACTTTTGGAATCTCTCGTGTTATGTTTAGAGAAATGGCTAATAAAGGTTTAATCCCAGGAGTTAAAAAAGCGAGCTGGTAATAAAATATATACAATGAATATAGATCCTGTATCAGATTATTTAACAAGAATTAGAAATGCTGTTGCTGCTGGCCATAGAACAGTGGAAATACCTGCATCTAATTTAAAAAAGGAATTAACTAAAATCCTTTTCGATCAAGGGTATATCTTAAGTTATAAATTCATAGATGATAATAAGCAAGGTTTTATCAAAATTGCTTTAAAATATGATAAAGTAACTAAGGAACCAGTTATCAAAGAAATACAGCGTATTAGTAAGCCTGGTTTAAGAAAGTATGCCGGACATGGTGAAATACCAAGAATCCTTAATGGATTAGGTATTTCTATTGTATCTACATCAAAAGGCTTAATGACTGGGAAACAAGCAAAGAAAAATAACGTAGGTGGCGAATTACTTTGCTACGTTTATTAATAAAAAATTGTTATGTCAAGAATAGGAAATAATCCAATTTCAATCCCTGATGGTGTTTCAATCAAAATTGAAGACAACAATATCAGCGTTAAAGGTAAATTAGGAGAATTATCTCAAGATTATGATCAAGTGACTATCAAACAAGAAGATGGTAAGATTATAGTTGAAAGAGATAAAGATAGTAAAGAGACTAAAGCCAAACACGGTTTATACAGAGCACTTATTAGTAACATGGTGCAAGGTGTAACTGAGGGCTTTACGAAAGAACTTGAACTTGTTGGAGTAGGGTATAGAGCTTCAAATCAAGGGCAAAAGCTTGATATAGCTGTAGGCTTCTCACACAACATCGTGATGGAACTAGCTCCAGAGGTAAAGGTTGAAACCATATCTGATAAAGGGAAGAATCCTAGGATAAAATTGACATCTCACGATAAACAATTGGTTAGTCAAGTCGCAGCAAAAATTAGATCTTACAGAAAACCTGAACCTTACAAAGGAAAAGGTATTAAGTATGTTGGAGAATACATTAGAAGAAAAGCAGGTAAATCAGCGTAATTATGAAGTTTTCTAAAGAAGGTAGAAGAAAAAAAATCCATCAAAGGATTAGAAGAACAATAAAAGGAACAGCACAAAAACCAAGGTTATCCGTTTACAGAAGTAACTTTGAGATTTACGCACAACTCATTGACGATGTTAGTGGTAAAACATTAGCCTTTGCATCTTCAAGAAAGGATGCTGATAGTTCTTTAAGCAAAGTAGAACAATCTAAAGCTGTTGGTTCTGCAATAGCAGAAAAAGCTAAAACTTTAGGATTAGAGGAAGTTTCTTTCGACAGAGGAGGATATTTATATCATGGTAGAGTAAAATCTTTGGCTGACGGTGCTAGAGAAGCTGGTTTAAAATTTTAAGAAATTATGTATCAAAAATATAAAAACGTAGAGTTTGTAAAACCAAGTGGTTTAGATCTTAAAGATAAACTCGTAGGTGTACAACGTGTTACTAAAGTTACCAAGGGTGGTAGAGCTTTCGGTTTCTCTGCAATTGTTGTAGTAGGTGACGAAAATGGTGTTGTTGGACACGGTTTAGGTAAATCTAAGGAAGTTGCAGACGCTATCTCCAAAGCAGTAGAGGATGCTAAAAAGAATTTAATTAGAATCCCTTTAACCAAAAGTACATTGCCTCACGAGCAAAAAGGTAAATACGCTGGTGCTAAAGTATCATTGTTTCCGGCTTCTCCCGGTACAGGTGTAATAGCCGGTGGACCTACAAGGGTAGTTTTAGAATCTGTTGGTATACATGATGTATTATCTAAAAACCAAGGATCTACTAACCCACACAACGTGGTAAAAGCTACTTTTGATGCTTTATTACAACTTAGAAATGTAGATACGGTTGCAAAACAAAGAGGTATCTCTATAGATAAAGTCTTTAACGGATAAATTTTAGAAAAATGTCTAAGATATTAGTTACAAAAACTAGAAGTGCTATAAACAGAACAAGTAAACAAAAACTTACTTTAGAGGCTCTAGGTTTAAAAAAAATAGGTCAAACTGTGGAACATGACGATACGCCTAATATTTTAGGTATGATTGATAAAGTAAGTCATTTAGTTTCTGTAGAAACAGTTAAATAATAAGATATGAAACTACACGAATTAAAACCTGCAAAAGGTTCTGTAAAATACGGAAAAAAGAGATTAGGACGTGGTGAAGGTTCTGGTACTGGAGACACTGCAGGAAGAGGACATAAAGGAGCAAAATCTAGATCAGGTTACTCTAAGAAAATAGGTTTCGAAGGTGGTCAAATGCCACTTCAAAGAAGAGTACCTAAGTTCGGTTTTAAAAATATCAACAGAAAAGAATACAAACCTGTAAATGTTTCTACATTACAGTCCTTAGTTGATGATAATAAAATAGAAGGCAGTATCTCAATAGATCAACTTGTAGAATTAGGAGTTGTGAAAAAAGGAGATAATGTAAAAATCTTAGGAAATGGTGAACTTACTTCTAAACTTGAAGTAAAAGCACACAAATTTTCAAAATCTGCTGTAGAAGCTATCGAAAAAGCAGGTGGTTCTGTTGTAACAGTTTAATAACAATTTTATGCAGTTTATAGAAACCATAAAAAGTATTTGGAAAATAGAAGAACTCAAGAATAGGATATTACTTACCTTGGGTCTATTACTTGTATATAGGTTTGGAGCGCAAGTTGTTTTACCTGGTATAGATGCATCACAATTAGCAAATCTGGGAGCACAAGCAGATGACGGTATATTAGGTTTACTTAATGCCTTTACAGGAGGAGCATTTTCTAATGCTTCTGTTTTTGCGTTAGGTATAATGCCTTACATTTCCGCTTCTATTGTTGTTCAATTAATGACAATTGCTATTCCTTATCTTCAGAAGTTACAGAAGGAAGGCGAAAGTGGTAATAAGAAAATTACGCAAATAACCAGATGGTTAACTATTGCTATTACATTAGTACAAGGCCCTGGTTATATAGCTAATTTATACAATATTCTTCCAAGTAGTGCTTTTATGGTTCAAAGTGATACTATGTTTATCGCTTCTGCTGTAGTAATATTAACTGCTGGATGTATTTTCGCCATGTGGTTAGGAGAAAAGATTACAGACAAAGGTGTTGGTAATGGTATCTCCTTATTAATCATGGTAGGTATTATAGCTATCTTACCTCAATCTTTCTTCCAAAACTTAGTTTCTAGAATGGGTGACGATGGTAGTGGTGGTTTAATTATGGTACTTATAGAACTTGTAATTTGGTTTGTGATTATACTTGGTTCTGTTTATTTAGTAAAAGCTGTAAGACAAATACCGGTACAATACGCTAGAAAAAATGCTTCAGGTAAATACGAAAAAAACATCTTTGGCGGTGCAAGACAATTTATTCCACTTAAGTTAAATGCTTCCGGTGTAATGCCTATCATTTTTGCACAAGCTATTATGTTCGTGCCTGCTACAGTAGCCGGTTTTTCAGATACTGCCGCTGCAAAAGGTGTTGTTTCAGAATTTAGTGACATATTCGGGTTGTGGTATAATGTACTATTTGCCGTACTAATTATAGTGTTTACTTATTTCTATACTGCTATCACAGTACCTACAAATAAAATGGCAGACGACTTAAAACGAAGCGGAGGTTTTATTCCCGGTATAAGACCAGGTACAGAAACATCAGAATATTTAGATAAAATAATGTCTCAAATAACACTTCCAGGATCTATCTTCCTTGCATTGATTGCTATCTTTCCAGCAATAATAGTAAGTATTTTAGGAGTACAATCAGGATGGGCTTTGTTTTTCGGAGGAACATCCCTGCTTATTATGGTAGGTGTTGCAATTGATACCATAGATCAGGTAAATGTGTATTTGTTAAATAGACATTACGACGGATTAATGAAATCAGGAAAAAATAGAAAAGCAGTAGCATAATTATGGCAAAACAACCTTCAATAGAACAAGACGGTACAATTATAGAAGCTCTTTCCAACGCAATGTTTAGAGTAGAGCTTGAAAATGGTCATGTTGTTACAGCTCACATTTCAGGTAAAATGAGAATGCATTACATCAAATTATTACCTGGTGATAAAGTTAAATTAGAAATGAGTCCTTATGATCTCACAAAAGGACGTATAACATACAGATACTAAAGTTATGAAAGTAAGAGCATCTTTAAAGAAAAGAAGTGCAGATTGCAAAATTGTAAGACGTAAGGGTAAACTTTACGTAATCAACAAAAAGAATCCAAAATTTAAACAAAGACAAGGGTAATTATGGCAAGAATAGCAGGGGTAGATATACCAAAGCACAAGCGTGGCGAAATTGCGTTAACTTACATATATGGTATAGGTAAGTCTAGAGCTCAAAAAGTTTTAACTGAAGCTAAAGTTGATTATAGCAAAAAAGTTTCAGAATGGGATGATGCAGAAATAGCTAATATTAGAGCTGCAGTATCTCAGTTTACTATCGAAGGTGAACTTAGATCTCAAACACAAATGAACATTAAACGTTTAATGGACATAGGTTGTTATAGAGGTATAAGACACCGTACTGGTTTACCGTTGAGAGGTCAAAGAACCAAAAACAACTCAAGAACCAGAAAAGGTAGAAGAAAAACAGTAGCAAACAAGAAAAAAGCAACTAAATAATCATGGCTAAATCCAATACAAAAAAACGCAAAGTTGTTGTAGATGCTTTTGGTGAAGCTCACGTATTCGCATCATTCAATAATATTATTATATCCCTAACCAACAATAACGGTGAAGTGATTTCTTGGTCCTCAGCTGGAAAAATGGGTTTTAGAGGAAGCAAAAAAAATACGCCTTACGCTGCACAATTAGCAGCAGAAGACGCAAGCAAAGTGGCTTACGAAGCTGGTTTGCGTAAAGTAAAAGTTTACGTAAAAGGTCCAGGAAATGGTAGAGAATCTGCTATCAGAGCTCTTCATAATTCCGGGGTAGAAGTAACAGAAATCATAGACGTTACTCCAGTACCACATAATGGTTGTCGTCCACCAAAAAGACGTAGAGTTTAATATTTTTAACAATGGTTATCGAAGGAAAGACCTTAATTCATAACCGAAATACTATTTAAATGGCAAGATATACCGGTCCCAAAACTAAAATTGCTCGTAAATTCGGCGAGCCTATCTTCGGAGACGATAAGTCTTTTGAAAAGAAAAAGTATCCTCCTGGCCAACATGGCAACAACAGACGTAGAGGAAAGAAATCTGAATATGCTATCCAGTTGATGGAAAAGCAAAAAGCTAAATATACTTATGGTATTTTAGAAAAGCAGTTCAGAAACATGTTCGAAAAAGCGAACAGATCCAAAGGAATTACAGGTGAAGTTCTATTACAATTATGTGAAAAAAGACTTGACAATGTTGTTTACCGTTTAGGATTATCTCCTACTAGAAGCGGTGCAAGACAACTTGTGTCTCACAAACACATAACTGTAAATGGAGAAGTTGTAAATATTCCTTCTTATCAAGTAAAACCAAATGATGTTGTTGGTGTAAGAGAAAAATCTAAATCTCTTAGCGTTATTGAAGATTCTTTAAACAAATCTAGCGAAGTTTACGAATGGTTAACATGGAATTCTGATAAAAAAGAAGGAACTTTTGTTAGTGTACCAGAAAGATCTCAAATCCCTGAAAACATAAACGAACAGTTTATAGTTGAATTATATTCTAAATAATTAGACACAACAAACATTATGGCATTATTCAATTTTCAAAAACCTGATAAGGTTATTATGATAGACTCTTCTGAATTCGAAGGTATATTCGAGTTCAGACCTCTAGAGCCTGGTTATGGCTTAACAGTAGGTAATGCTCTTAGACGAGTTCTTTTATCATCTTTAGAGGGTTTTGCTATAACTTCAATCAAAATTGAAGGCGTAGAACACGAATTTTCTACTATTCCAGGAGTAGTTGAAGACGTTACTGAAATAATACTAAACCTAAAGCAGGTAAGATTTAAACAACAAATAGATGAGACTGATAGCGAGTCTACTGTAATTAGCGTTTCCGGACAAGAAACACTAACTGCCGGAGACTTTCAAAAACACTTATCAGGATTTCAGGTTCTAAATCCGGATTTAGTAATTTGCAATATGGATAAAAGCGTATCCTTAAATATGCAGATTAATATAGAAAAGGGTAGAGGATATGTTCCTTCTGAAGAAAACAAAAAAGAAGATGTTTCTTTAGGTACTATTTTTATAGATTCCATTTACACGCCAATAAAAAATGTTAAGTATAGCATAGAAAATTATCGTGTTGAGCAAAAAACAGATTACGAGAAACTGGTTTTTGAAATCGTTACAGATGGTTCTATTCATCCTAAGGATGCTTTAACAGAAGCTGCAAAAACTCTTATTCATCACTTCATGTTGTTCTCTGATGAGCGCATTACACTCGAAACCGAAGAGATGTCTCAAACTGAAACTTACGATGAAGAAGCATTACACATGAGACAGCTTCTTAAGTCTAAGCTTTCAGACTTAGAATTATCTGTAAGAGCCCTTAATTGTTTAAAAGCTGCTGAAGTAGAAACTTTAGGTGATTTAGTATCTTACAATAAGAACGATCTGATGAAATTCAGAAATTTTGGTAAAAAATCTCTTACTGAATTAGAAGATTTGGTAAATAATAAAGGTCTTGATTTTGGAATGGATTTATCTAGATATAATTTAGATAAAGATTAATAGACCTAAAAATATTGAAAAATGAGACACAGAAATAAAACAAATAACTTAGGGAGAAAGTCAGCACATAGAAAATCTATGTTAGCAAACATGGCATGCTCCTTAATCGAACATAAGCGTATTAACACAACTGTTGCAAAAGCGAAAGCTTTAAGAACTTTTGTAGAGCCTTTAGTAACCAAATCTAAGTCTGATACGACACATAACAGAAGATTAGTATTTGCTAAACTTAGAAACAAATATGCTGTTAGCGAATTATTCAGAGAAGTTGCTCCTAAAGTAGCTGAGAGACCAGGTGGTTACACTAGAATTATAAAGTTAGGTAATCGTCTTGGTGATGCTGCAGAAATGGCTATGATAGAGCTTGTAGACTTTAATGAGCTTTACAACCCTAAAGGCGCTAAGAAGAAAAAATCTACTCGTAGAGGTCGTAGTAAATCTACTGAAACAAAGCAAGATGTTGCTGAAGTTAAAGCGACAGAAGAACAAGCTAAGACTGATAACGAAACTACAGATGAAGAGAAGAACTAAACTTCTATCATATCTTTAGTCTAAAACATAAAGGGATAAATAGTTTTATTTATCCCTTTTTTTTATAATTAAAATTGCTGTCGTACATTTATAACATATTAAATACATCATGAGATATACGAACAAAATAGATGCTATTTTAGTCCTAGAAGACGGAACTATATTTAAAGGTAAAGCGATATCTAATCATCAGTATACCGCTTTTGGTGAAATTTGCTTTAATACCGGTATGACAGGTTATCAGGAAATATTTACTGATCCTTCGTACTATGGACAGCTCATGGTCACAACTAACGCCCATATAGGTAATTATGGTGTGCATGATGAAGAAAACCAATCTAATGGCCCTAAGATAGCGGGTTTAATATGTAAAAACTTTAGCTATACTCCTTCAAGATATTCCACAAATAAAACTTTAGAGAAATTTTTGTCAGACGCCAATTTGTTTGCGATTTCCGATGTAGATACAAGAGCTCTGGTAAGGCATATCAGAAAACACGGGGCTATGAATGCTGTTATATCTACTGATATTGATAATCTAAATGAACTGCAAAACCAACTTAAGGCATATCCAAAGATGGATGGCTTAGAGTTGGCTTCCAAAGTATCTACAGAAAAACCTTACACATTTGGGAATGAAAATGCATCATACAAAGTTTCTGTTTTAGATCTAGGCGTGAAAACCAATATACTAAAGCATATTTCTGAAAGAGATACGTATTTAAAAGTATTTCCTTACAACAGTAAATTAGAAGATTTACTTAGCTTTAATCCAGACGCCATATTTTTATCCAATGGTCCCGGCGATCCTCAACCTTTATCCGAAGCTATTGCTTTAGCTAAAGAGGCTATAAGCAAGGATTTACCCACTTTTGGAATTTGTTTAGGCCATCAGGTTATTGCCTTATCTCAGGGTATTTCCACCTATAAAATGCATCATGGGCATAGAGGCATTAATCATCCTGTTAAGAATTTAATTTCCGGTAAATCAGAAATCACATCTCAAAATCATGGTTTTGCCGTAGATAAAGCCAATGCCGAAGAAAACGAAAATATCGAACTAACCCATATTCATCTTAATGATAATACTTTAGCTGGAATGCGTATCAAGGATAAAAATTGTTTTTCTGTTCAGTACCATCCTGAGGCAGGACCTGGTCCTAATGATGCTACCTATCTTTTTGATGATTTTTATAAGATGTATGCTAAAAACTAGCTTAAGTCCTATCGGTAGTGCTGACTTTGTATAAGCTTATCGAGGTTTAAAACAGGCCTAAATATCAATTAAAGTAGCTTAAATCAAACCTTGTTGTTTCATCTCAGTGTAGATAAGCCTTAAACAACTCTGACCATTTGTTTTTGCATCCCAATACATGCCGTGTACTTTTATGCTGTGTAGCATAATGAAGTTAGCCAAACTATATTTGTTTATAGCGCTCACTTCATAATTTATATTAAACGGTTTCTTTGCTTGTTTATCTATTCCAAATTCAGCTTCACCTTGTTCAGAATCCTTTCTAAAGTTTGTAGCTAAAGCGTCTGCTATAGAATATACATTTAACCAATGTAACTTATCACCATAAGTTGTTAAACGATTTTGATAGTAATTGGGATAATAGGATTTTACGAATTCAAAAGGTGTGCCGATGGTAATTAAAGCTTCAGCAAAAAACTCTGCGTTGGCAGAAAGTTTGTTTCCAAAAGGATAGATGTAATCCAGAGCTATGATACTCCCAAAGCTGTAAGTATGAAAATGTATTTTGCAATCGTCTTCGTTCTCCACTATGTATTCTACGAGGTGTTCAAGGTTTCCAAGTAATAATTGCTTTTGCATTCCATGATGAATATAATCGTTGGCACAAACAAATTCTGTTGCTAAGTTTGGGATAAGAACGTTTGCTTTTGGTAAAATTAAAAGGACAAGTGCTGTAAATCCTACGATAACTTTAGATAAGCCATCAAGGAATCCTACGGAGACTAAAGGAATTTGCTTAATGCCAAAAAAGTCTTTGAGACCAATAATAAAATCATTTGTATGCGCTTCGCCCAGAAAGTTTGTTATCACGCTCAAGGTGGCAGGGAGCATGAGGATAATGGTAAAGGCTATAATGAAGAAAATGATGAAGAAATACAACATCTGGTAAGGATGCGTGTAACTGTTTGGCCTGAAAAGCCTTTTTAAAACCAAAGGGACTTTTCTGATTACTAAAACCAGTAACCAAAAGTTTTTTAATACAAGCGAGTAGCTGTTGAATTTTTCAGTTAAAATTTCGTGATACTTAAAATCATAGAATTTGTAGACTAGTCGTTCTGCTTCACCATTATTTTCATAAATGCTTACAACAGTACTTTCCCTTTCATTGGTGTAAACAACTTTCTCTGTTTTTATTTCATACTCAACCCCGTTGGTATCAAAAGACATTTCGTTTTTTAGGCGTTGAGCATATTTCTCAACCGTTTCATTAACAAACGACTGTCCTAATCCTGATATGTATATTCCAACTTTCATGGCTAATGAAAACGATATTCGTTATTTTCTATTGGTTTTTAGTTATGGCGCTTATTTGCCTTCCTAAAATTCCGCTCATGCCTGCAGCTATTCCACCTATTACTCCTGTAACTAAAATCAATAAATAAGGATTACCGCCAAGCATTAGAAGCTCTGCTATTTTTTTGGCTAAAATGAAGTCATTTGAGTTACTCAATATAAAACTATATACAGTCCAATACAGCAATATTGCCAGAAATGGGATAAAGAAAACTGCAGCTTTTTTTAATGGAACTAAAAAAGCACTAAGAAGAGCAGCTAGCATAATAGACCACCATGGTAATACGAGCGAAAGCAGCAGCGAAAACAAAAGGGTCGCTAAAAAGTTTGAAATATTTCTAGTCATTGTTTTTAGGTATTAGTGTTAGTGTGCCAATGGTTTTGCCATCTGAATTATCAGACTGCATGAAGTTAAGCTTAAGGTATTCTCCGGCAGCCCATCGGTCTATAAAATTATCGTAATATTTACTGCCCGGATTTCCGGATTGGCCACCAGGTATAATACCTAAAGCAGTAGGTGGCGATGTCATTTCGACAATCATGCGCCAAGATGGGCCATGATTTTCCGAAGTGGCGTTTACGATACCTCTATCGCCCCCAATTGGAATATTAAATCTTGAAAAAGCAGGTAAAGCCTGTAGCAAATGTCCAGCATAAGTGCTTTTATATGTCATCCAATCATAACGGCCTTCTTCCTCTTTAATTTTCTGCAATTTTTCAGCAGCTTTTTTGAAGGACAGCAGAAATAGGTCTTTTGTGGTTTCTTTTTGGTCTTTTGTTTCTACAATATCCATGTACTGGTGTTCACCATAATTTTTTAACAAGTATATGGTTTGATAATCTTTTGGTCTGGTGAGGGCCATGTCCTCATCATAAAATTCGTCCCAAAGCATTTGAAAAAGATTTCCATACCACTGTCGCCATATACTTGGACCAACTTCATCAATGTCGTTGTTGAAATTCCAAGCCTTTATTTCGTTGTAAATTTCTTTTTCAGCCTCAGTTAATGTAGAAGTGTCCATGTTTTCAATCATATAAGGTACTAATTCTGCAGCTTTTAGATTATAGTTATTATTGTGTAAGGCTTTAAAATCATCAACGCTGAATTTTTCTTTGGAATTAAAGAAATCGTTAATAACGCGATTACGATATGTTTCATAACCGTCATTAAAAACATAATAAGGATAATTTTCGTCTACAGGGTGTTGGTTGGCAGAACTTACAAAACCACGTTCAGGATTTTTGGTGTGCGCATTAAATTCCTGTGGAATATAGGATTGCCAATCGTTTTCGGACTTACTTCCATCCATCAAAAATTTACCTTGTCCTTCCCATTTGTTAGCCAGTTTTCCCTGAATCCATAAAGCAATATCTCCTTCGGTGGAAGCAAATACAAAATTTTGAGCAGGCGCATTCCAAAATTTTAAGGCCTCTACATACTCGTCATAGTTTTTAGCTTTATTAAGTTCGAGAAAGGTTTTTTGATTGTTGCCGCCATCGTGTCCAATCCAACGCATCGCGTATCCTGAACGTTCATTATCGGCCTTGAAATTTTTATCGTACACAACAGGTCCATGGTGTGTGTAAAGTACAGAATCGATATAAGCTTCGTTGCCTTTTACTTTAATTTCTTCTACCCTTACTTTAACATCTCTCCATTCATTATCAAATTTGTACTTCGTGCGGTCTTCGTTAAATTCTATTTTATACCAATCTATCACATCCCTTGTTGCATTGGTTTCACCCCACGAGATGTGCTGATTAAAACCTGAAATTACAGCCAAAGCTCCAGGTATGGTCGCCCCAAAAGCATTATAATCCGGCGTGCTTAATTGCATAATAAACCAAATTGAAGGTAGATTTAAGGCCAAATGCGGATCGTTAGCCAGGATTGGGTTTCCGGTAGCCGATTTTTCTTTAGAAACAGCCCAGTTGTTACTGCCGTTATCTGGATCTGGTTTTTCAATGGTTTCTGCAATCGTATCCAAAACCACTTGACTTTCCGGTAAGGCTGTTTGAGGTACATCTATAAAGCTCCAGTCTGTAGTTTTTGGGATTACGGGATCTGTACTGTCGAAGAAATCCGGAAATAGTAAATTGAAATTCTCCTCGCCAACAATTCTAAGCATATTGGTATATTCTAAATCATTATCTCTACCGGCCAACATTTTAGTCATATACATTAATAATAGAGCCGTTTTTTTTGTTGACCAGTTTTCAGGCTTGTAGTCTAATAGTTTATACTCGACCGGATAATTTTCTGCAGAAAGTTGATTGATGTAGGCATTTACGCCATCTGCATAATCTTGAATAAAGGCTAAGGTTTGCTTATCGTATTTTTCCATATACGTAACGGCTTGGTCTGCTCCAAAACCCATGCCTCGTCTTCGTTCTGTTCTGTCATAATCTAATGCAGTTTCTCCAAAGATTTCGGATAAGCGTCCTGCAGCAGCATAGGTTTGAAATTCTAACTGCCATAAGCGGTGCTTTGCAGTTAAGTATCCTTGAGCTTTATAGAGGTCATGATTGTTTTGAGCAAAGACATGTGGAATCATATCTTCATCATAATACACATTAACCTTAGCTGTTAAGCCGGGTATTTCAATCTCACCTGTAATGGACTCGTCGTTTTCATTTTGCCAAATTCCGGTGGATGGGTTTAAAAACTTACCTAAAGGAGGAAGAGAGCCTAGTTTTGTATTTAGCGCGTAAAAAACACCTATGGTTAGAGCCAGGGAAATTAGAAACTTAACGTATTTCATATAATGTAAATTTGGTATTGCTCAAATGTAATGAATAATTTAGGTAAATAAAACAGCTGTTCAATCTATGATAAATTGAATTATTTGTTGAAAGTATTGCAGAATTTTGCCTCAAAATCAATTTAATTTTCGTCTAAAAATGTAACGTGTTATAAATATGCCGTTGCCGTCTTTTTCGCCGGCATCACTTTCCACACCACTGGTGACAAATATGAGGTCCCAGCCTTGAGAAAGCATTTCAGTAAGTTTGGATGAAATCAAAGCATCATTAGAGGCAATGTTTTGAAAACGTATCCCGCCAATATTATAGAAATTCAACAACTTAGTTTCTTCAAAGTCTTTTACGCGAATGTCTTTTCTTTTAGACTTATTTCTTGTGTTGTCTTCTTCGGTTTGAGTAGAGCTAAATTCGTTGTAATCTCTTTCGCTATTAGCAGAAATTAATCGCGACCTTCCTATGCCGCTAGGTATTATAGATTCCACACTGGTGATAACTTTTATTTCGTATTCTTGGTCCGTAGAATCCTGTGCTAAAACATCTGATATTAAAAACACGGATAAAGCAAATATGAGTGTAAACGCTTTCATGTTATTAGGTTTGTGTTAGTATAAATGCATATAAATATGCCTTAGATTTAATGAGTTTGATTTTTGCCAATAGGCTTATTAAAAGTATTAAATATTATTGAAATATTTTAATAGTTATATTAATAAATTTAATATGATTTCATTTTGTACACTTAGATAGCAAAAAAAATCCCATCGCGAAAACGACGGGATTTCTAAAATGATATTTAAATTTTTATTATTGTCCTTGACCTAAAGAATAACCTCTTTCGCCATCAAATGTATATAGATTTTCTGTTTTAATCGTATCTATACCAATTTCGATTGCTTTGTTAAGTACTTCGATAATGTCTGCTTTTGTAGGTGTTTTACCTTCAACAGCTTTAAATCTACAACGCCAGTGGTCTGTACAGAATGTTTCTTCAAATCCATTAGGCCATACTTTAACCCCTCTGTTTGTAATCATAGTAAGATTAAGAACATCAGTGTTCATGCCAGAACTCATTTTTTCTCCAATGGTATCAGGATCTGTACCTTGCCAGTCTACGAATACATCAACACCTTGTAATACCTTTTCAGCTCTTGGTCTTCTAGTGTGTTTTGGTATTTCGATAGCGCCGGTGTTTTGGTAATCCACTTTTTTAAGTGTAGATGGCACTTGACCTAAATTAGCTATTACAGCATCTGCAAATTCTTTAGTTCCTACTTTTTTAGTACTTACTTTTTCGTCGTAAACATCGTAGGTGTGGATCCCGTCTTCCATAGTTTTTAACCATGCATTCTGAACTTTTGCAGCAATGTCAGACTGACCAATGTGTTGTAACATTAATACCGCACCTTGTAATAGACCTGATGGGTTTGCCAAATTTTGTCCAGCTCGTCTTGGTGCAGAACCATGAATCGCTTCGAACATCGCATGGTCGTGTCCTATGTTAGAAGAACCTGCTAAACCAACAGAACCTGTAATCTGTGCAGCAACGTCTGATAATACATCACCATATAGGTTAGGCATTACTATTACGTCGAATGTTTCCGGAGAGTCTGCTAATTTTGCAGCACCTATATCAATAATCCAGTGTTCGTTTTCTATTTCCGGGTATTTTGCAGCAATTTCGTCAAAAACTTTGTGGAACAAACCATCTGTTTGCTTCATGATGTTGTCTTTGGTAAAACAAGTTACTTTCTTACGCCCAAATTTCTTAGCATATTCAAAAGCATAAGTGATTATTTTCTCGCAACCCGGACGGCTTATTAATTTTAAGCACTGCACAACTTCGTCTGTTTGTTGGTGCTCGATACCCGCATAAAGATCTTCTTCATTTTCTCTCACGATTACAACATCCATTTCAGGGTGTTTTGTAGAGATGTATGGGTGTAAACTTTTACATGGTCTTACGTTTGCAAAAAGACCTAAAGTTTTACGCGTAGTAACATTTAAACTTTTATAACCGCCTCCTTGAGGAGTAGTAATTGGTGCTTTAAGGAATATTTTGTTTCTTCGGATGGTTTCCCAAGCTTCGTCTGAAATACCTGCTGTATTTCCTGCTAAGTAAACTTTTTCTCCAACTGCTATTTCATCGATGTCGAGTTGCGCTCCGGCAGCTTCTAAAATGCGAAGCGTTGCATCCATAATCTCAGGACCAATTCCGTCTCCTTTTGCTACTGTTATTTTTGTCATTAGGTTTAAATTTTGATTTTCGCAAATATCGGCATTCCATTTTAAATTTTGTGGGTTAAAGCGGTTTACTTTTTTTATAAAATTATCTTAATATGAGAGTTTTACCCTTAAAACAAGCGCATTAATTTACGATTCAATTTTTTGGCTAAAGAAATGCTTAGAACAAATACGTTTATTATTAGAATTGAAGATAAATCTATTATAATGTTGGTTCTAAATTTAAACTACATGAAAAACCTGTTTATCGACATGAAAGGATTTAACCTGGATTATGTAATAGAACTTTGTGATTCGTAATAGATTTTATAATGCATAATTCGGGTTTAATCTATCTTCACAAAGTTTTTTGTGTAAAACAACTACCTGCGAATACCGGTAGAATGCATCATCTTCAGTCTCCAGCCTTTTTCTGTGGGTACTGCTAAAGCACTTTCCAGCCAACTCGCTTTGCCTACCAACGAATCTGATTGCCAAAATTCAGCATAGTTGAAATAGGCAATTTGTATAGAAGGTCCGTATTTCTCTATGGAAATGTATTCCATTCTATTTGTGCGCTTAGGTCGGTCGGCTCTTGCAAGTTGCCCTCGCATATATTCTTTAATGCGGTTGTTGTTCCAAACTTCTCCTTGTTCTAGTATGATGAAATCGTCGGTATGGTAATCTTTTATTTTGGTCGAATCTACTCCGGCCCACAAATCATCAAAAGCGCCTTGAATCAGGTTTTTCGCAACTTTGATTTCTTCTTCGCTTATGGATTCTTTATTTTCTTTTTGAGTTTGGCAAGACATGAGTAGTAATGCAAAACCTAAACTGTGTAGTAGATATTTCATGGTGATGATTTTCATGGTAAAATTATGATGTTCTTTCAAGCTTACTACTTTTGTTGCCATTTACACAACTAGTTTTCGTCCATCAATTTAAACCCAAAATTGTCGCTTATAGATTTTGCCTGGTCTATGGATGCTTCGCTTTTATAATCTTTATAGTATGCATAGTAAATTAAGCGTTCTTTAATTTCTATCATATTTATGGTCATAACCATAACTTTTTCTTCTACTTCAGTTTGTAACTTCATCAAAAACACAAAAGATCTAATTCGCTCGTCCGGCTTGTAGGATTCGAGCATGATAGGTTGGTCTAAAGAAATATTTTTATGCTCGTTTTCAAATTTTGTTTTTATCTCGCTCCAGTTTTGTTTCATAGAGTTGCTTTCCATCATTTCTGTTAGTTTGTCGAGCTCATTTTTCCCTACTCTAACGCCTTTGAGCTGCTTTACAGCATAAACTTTAAAGTAATCGTCGTAAGAAAAGGTGCCGAGGCTATCAATTCTGGCAAAAGTCTCATCGTTAAAGTAAATACCTAAAATTTCGTTGCCTTCGTATCGAAATTCGTTGATATGTGGTGTTACTTTAGGGTTCGAATAGCATTCGGTCATGCCTTCCATTTCTATCAGGCATAAAGAAATATCCCCAAATTGTTTTTCATTTGGGCAGGCTATTTCTTTGTTGTCATTCGATTTTGGTGTGTTTTCAGTGTTGTTCGTATTGCAATTACTCAGGATGAGAGAACATAAAATGTATATAAATTTCATTTGAATGATTTTAGACGAAGTGTTATTTTCTTGTTGAACGGTATTTGTATAAAATGTTTTATGGCAAATGGTTATTTTAATCGAATTATAACGAAGTTGAGTTTAAAGACTATACCAGATTATGAATTTTAGCATGCTGTAACAGCATGATTGTTTTTCCATCTTTTATTTCGCCGGAAAAGATCATGTTGTAAGCATCTTCAAAATTATATTCCAGAACTTCTATATGTTCTTCTTCATTTTCTAGTCCGCCACCTTCACTCACTTTCATATCTTCATTATACTCGGCGATAAAAAAGTGAATAATTTCTGTAACGGCTCCAGGCGACATATAGCTTTCCAAAATCTTTTTGACATTCTTGACTTTGTAGCCGGTTTCTTCTTCAATTTCTTTTCGAATACAGTCTTCCGGATTGTTATCGTCTAGTACACCGGCACAGGCTTCTATCATCATGCCGGATGTATTTCCATTTACATAAGTCGGTAAGCGAAATTGTTTTGTAAGGACAACGGTTTTATTCTTTTTGTTGTACAACAGTACACAAGCGCCATTACCTCTGTCGTAAACTTCCCTGGTATGTATTTCCCACTCTCCACTAGTATTATGATGTTTGTAGGTAATTTTGTTTAAAGTGTACCAATTGTCAGATAGAACTTCTTGTGTTTGGATTTTAATTTTGGAATTGGACATGTTATTCAATATGGGCATTATAAGCCAAAGCTCTTATTTCATATGCATAAGTAGTACAAGTACAAGTCTATGATATATTTGTTTTGTAAGGTTGATTTGCCTTTTTATACATATTCAACATGAAGAAATTTTTAAGGATTTAATGCGCAAATTTTAACCTTATGCTTAAACTAAACTTTCAATTTTCGTTATCATATCCTGAGCCAGTTGATCTGCTTTTTCTTGAGATTTAGCTTCAGTATAAATTCGGATAATTGGCTCTGTATTGGATTTTCGAAGGTGAACCCAAGCTTCTTCAAAATCGATCTTTACCCCATCAATAGTGGTAATATCTTCTAGGCTATATATTTCTTCAACTTTTACAAGCAAATCATCTACGTTTATGTCTGGCGTTAATTGAATTTTTTCTTTAGCCATATAATAGTCCGGATAGGTTTTACGAAGTGCTGAGACTGAAATACGTTTTTGGCTTAAAAGAGATAAAAACAAGGCTAAGCCGACCAGACTGTCTCTGCCGTAATGCAGTTCTGGAAAGATGATGCCACCATTACCTTCACCGCCTATCAACGCATTGGTGTCTTTCATGGTTTGTACAACATTAACTTCTCCTACAGCACTGGCAGTGTAAGTGCCTCCATGTTTGTTAGTTACATCTCTTAAAGCACGAGAGGAAGATAAGTTACTTACAGTATTGCCTTTTCTTCTGGAAAGTAAATAATCTGCAACACTCACCAAGGTATATTCTTCGCCAAACATCTCGCCATTTTCGTCCATAAAGGCCAAACGGTCTACATCGGGGTCTACCGCTATACCAAAATCGGCTTTGTGTTCTATTACAGCATTAGATAAATCTGTTAAGTGCTTTTTTAAAGGTTCGGGATTGTGTGGAAATTCTCCTGTAGGTTCGCAATAAAGTTTAATCACTTCTACATCTAATTGTTCTAAAAGAGGCACAATCGAAATTCCACCTGTTGAGTTTACCGCATCCAAGACAACTTTAAACTTTTCGTTTTTAATGTCTTTAACGAGTACATCATCTAAAGCCAATATTTCTTCAATATGTAAGTCGATATACCCGGAATGGTTTGTGCGTTTTCCCAGGTGTTCAACTTCAGCAAAAATATAGCTATCAGCTTCAGCAATTTCTAATATCGCCCTGCCTTGCTCTGCATTAATGAATTCTCCTTTTTCATTTAAAAGCTTTAAAGCGTTCCATTGTACTGGGTTGTGACTTGCCGTAATGATAATTCCGCCATCGGCGTGTTCTAAGGCGACGGCCATTTCTACAGTTGGGGTAGTGGACAGGTCTAAACAGACCACATCTATTCCTAAGCCGATTAAACTTTGTATTACTAATTCCTGAATCATGTGCCCGGAAGGTCTAGCATCTCGGCCAATCACTACACGGTAATCGTCTTTTTTTCTGTAAGATTTTAGCCAAGTCCCATAAGCGGAAGCAAATTTAACAGCATCTACCGGCGTAAGGTTTTCGTTTACCTTTCCTCCAATTGTTCCTCTTATTCCAGATATAGATTTAATTAATGTCATGTTCTTTTTTTTAGTTGGTCAAAAATACAGGAATTTATGTATTTCAAACAGGCTATTAGAGTCTATAAATAACCAATTTATTAACTTTTTATTAAAATCTGTATTCTGCGTAATTGGTTTGAAAACCCTTCTAATATTCAAATTGGTATTGCCTGGAAAAAAATAAGGACGTTACAGAAATAAATCTTAATCGAGATTCAATTAGTCCTATCTTTGGGTTATAGTTTTAAAAATTGAAAATTAAATACGTATTCATTTTTTTATTTTGCTGTTTTAATTATCTAAATGCTCAGCATCCTGTAAGTATTCATTTAACTGAAAAAGATGGTCTTCCTGATATTGAGTTTTACGATATTATTGAAGATTCTAAACAATTTATATGGTTGGCTTCCGCTAAAGGATTGTACCGCTACAATGGTGAAGCTTATACATATTTTACACACCCTAAGCAAAAAGGAAATTCTGTTTTTGGTCTGCTAGAAGATGACAAGGGGCGTATCTGGTCTAATAACATATCAGGCCAATTCTTTTTTACAAATGGGAACTCCATCGAGCTTTTTATAGATCTTGGTAAATCTTTAAAGGGAGAACTCGCGCAATTTATTGTTACCAAGACCCACTTAGTAGTTATTTCAAATACATCAATTTTTAAAGTCAGCTTAAAGGATAAAAGCATTACAACATCTCCGAATGCATCAAAATTTATGGTTGGTCCAGCCTTGCATGTCGAAGACAGATACTACTATACAAATTATAATTCAATTGTTAGAACAGATTCTTCTTTTATAAAACAAGATAGTATAACAACGGATATTTTTAATTATAATCTGATTTCTAGAAGAATAAATTTGGTTTCAGATGGAAACACATTTCTATGCTCATTTATAGAATCTAATCAAAATGTAATTTATCAATTTGATGAAAACCTAAGCTTTTTACAGGAAATAAACATTTCTAAAGAGTTGAAAAATAGCGTAATAAATCATGTTTTTTTCTTTGAGGAGGATATATGGTTTGCAACCAATAATGGTGTGCATATTTACACTTTACATGATGCTAAATTAAAATTGCAGAAAAAGCTATTCAGCACTATTAGTATCACCAAAACCATACAAGATAGTAATGATAATTTATGGTTTACAACAAAAGAAGACGGCGTTTATGTTATCCCTAATTTGAACATTTTTGAATATACACTGCCAAAATCTATATCAAACATTAAGAAAATAAAATCAATAGGAGAGCATCAATTAATTCTAGGAACTTCAAAAGGAGACATTGTAGACCTTAATACAAAAACGAATGCTTATAAGGTACTAGATTCTAGCTCAGTTTCATCGGGTCTATCCGAAATGATCAATTTAAACGCCAGCGAAATTTTAATTACAAAACTAGATACAGTTTTTAAAATAAATCGACTTACAGGCCAAAAAAAGGAGGTAGGACAAAAGCTGTTGCAAGGAGCAAAAAGCATTTCGGAGGTAGATGGCATCGGTTATGTAGTGTCGACTTATAAAGATGCTTTTTTAACAGATTACGATTTTAATAAAATCAGGAGGTTAATCTTCAAAAGGTGTTTTGCAAATCACTATTCGTCATATAATAAAAGTATATATCTCAGTACAGTTGATGGTCTATATTTATTTGATGATAATTTCAAAAAAATTGAAATTAAAGCTAATGGAAAACCTATCTATGCCCTTTCTATAACGGAAACAGCAGACCACACCATATGGGTTGCTACTTTTAATGACGGCTTGTATCGCATACGAAACAATAAAGTAATTGGGTCTTATGGTATAAATAATGGGTTGTTATCAAATAAAACGGGTGTAATTCAAAGCGACGCAAACCATGTATGGATTGTTACCGACGAAGGCCTTCAATTACTAGATACTAAAAAGGAATCCTTTACCACGTTTACCTTGCAGTACGGCATTCCTACATATAGAATCACAGCTATTGAAATAGCAAATAACAATGTGTTTTTCGCCTCTAATACCGGTGTCTTTGGGATAAGCAAGAATAATATATTTAAAAAACTAAAAGAAAATCCAATCTATTTTACTGATGTTAGGGTAAATGACAAACAATTGGAAACAAAAGATAATTATACATTAGCGCATAACCAAAATAATATAAGTTTTGGTTTTAATGTCAACGGATTTCAAACTGGTCTTAATACTCGATACCAGTTTAGGCTGTTAGGCTTAGATAGTATTTGGAAAAACACGAAAACACAAGTTAATACTGTAGATTATAATAATTTACCCAATGGTAAATACATTTTTCAAGTAAAAACCACGTCAGATCAGGCAAACATAAAAACATTAGCATTTACAATTGAAAAAGCTTTTTGGGAGCGTTGGTGGTTTTACACTTTGGTTGCTGTTTTTCTAGGATTTTCTGTATTCGGGGTTTTTACTTTAAAGATTAAAAAAGTGAAAAAGAAACAAGCAGAACTCCTTCAAAAAGAACTCATTAATAAACAACTTGTACTTTCTCAATTGGAAAATTTGAGGTCGCAGATGAATCCTCACTTCATTTTTAATGCCCTAAACTCCATCCAGGAATATATTGTATTGAATGAAAAGGAACTTGCCAGCACTTTTTTAATAAAATTTTCAAGATTGATACGTATTTATTTAGAGCATAGTAAGAAATCATATGTCACTATAGGTGAAGAATTAAAGGCTTTACGTATTTATCTCGAATTAGAGAAAAACAGGTTTGAAGATCTACTCGAGTATAGTATTCAAATAGATGATAAAATAGATTTAACAAATCTCAAGATTCCTTCTTTATTTATCCAGCCTTATGTTGAAAATGCTTTAAAACATGGGTTATTGCATAAGAAAAGAAATAGGCAACTAAAACTTAAATTTGAGCTCAACAAGTCTATAGGTGTTTTAAAATGTAGTATTGAAGACAATGGCATTGGTGTAAAAGCTTCAGAACAGCTTAATAAAAAGAAGAGGCCAAATCACAAGTCTTTTGCAACAAGCGCAAATAAAAAAAGGGTTGAGTTGTTAAATACGAATAGGAAAAACAAAATTGAAATCGATATTATAGATTTAACTCAAGACGATAAAACCGGTACAAAAGTTATCATAACTATACCTTTAGAACAATAAGATAAGCGATGAAAGCACTAATAATAGACGATGAAAACAAGGCAAGACGACTTTTAGAAAGGCTCTTGCAGGAACAATGCCAAGAAATTACTGAAATATTTCAGGCTACAGATTTGAGGTCTGGTGTAGATATAATAAATATCCAAAAGCCTGATATTGTGTACCTGGATATAGAAATGCCTGAATATTCCGGATTGCAAATCCTTGAGTTTTTTGAAGACCAATCAATTGACTTTCAGATTATCTTTACAACTGCATACAATCAATATGCTGTAGATGCTTTTAAATTATCTGCTATAGATTATTTACTAAAACCCATTGATGCCGCAGAGCTTAAAACAGCAACTCAGAAAGCTATAAAAGCTTTAAAAAAACAGTCTATTAATCATCAATTAATAGATTTAAAGAAGGCTTTTAATCAATTGGCTTTAAACAAAATTGCATTAGACGTTCCAAAAGGTATCATTTTTATAGCACATGAAGAAATAATTTTTTTTGAAGCCGATGGCATGTACACCAGGGTATATTTAGATAATAACAAAAGCGAATTGATTTGTAAACCTCTAAAGCATTTTGTTCAACAACTCAATAACCTTCCTATATTTTACAAACCTCACCGGTCTTATCTAGTAAATCTTAAAAATGTAAAAGAGCTCTCCAAAAAAGACGGTCACCATTTAGTTATGAGTAACAATAAAACCATCCCTATTTCTAAAGATAAAAGAGACGAATTTATGTCTGTTTTAAGCGAAGTTTTTAATACTTAATACGTTTAGAAAAGAATAAAGTGTTTTCAGAAATAAAGTAAAAATTGTGCCTCTCCATCGAGGCATTTTTGTTCTCAGAAATTTTAATAAAAAAATGAAAACAATTAAACAATTTATTATTTGTACGCTTGTATTGGGGACATCAGTATTATTTGCACAAGATGTAAAACATCAAAGCGACATGATTAGAGGTAATGTGTCAAAAGGTGATTTTAAAATTATTGCCGATCAGTACGGTAGCTCTCGTGGCAGAATGGAAATTACCGAAGTTAATCAAGACCAGGCTCAACCTAATGGGCATTATGAAATAGTACTTAAAGAATATCCGGATTCTGAAAGAGAGTCAACCCGAAATGAAAGCATTCAATTATTTGCCGATAATATCGCTTTTCCGGTCACCTACATACGCAGTGTGTATGAAGGAAACGCAAAGCTTCAAGATAAGGTTGGTTACGTTATTAGGGAGGGTCGAAGTGTAGGAAGCGACAGAGTTGTCTTTATCGATAACTACCTCTTTATTTTACACAATTGGCAAAACAAAGACAATTACGAGATAAGATATGTGCTTAAATCTAAAAGTAATGCCACAGATGAACCCACAGAAAAAGGTAAAAAGAAAAAGAAGAAGGGCTTTTTTAAAGCCATGAAGGAAGGAATGAAAAATATGGCTTCTGGAGGTGTCTCTATCGAGAATTTAAAAACTACGGTATTACAACCTTATCTAGACAAAGCTACAGAAAAGCAATCAACCTTCTATGCGACATGGATAAAAGATGCAGATAACGCCAAAACCGTAAAATTTATGGACGATAAGCGAAAAATGATGACTAAAGCCATGAAACAGTACAACGACGATATATTCAATAGCCCGGAATATCAGCGTATGTTGGCATACCACAGATGGTTAGATAGTAATATAAATGTTACCGTTTATAATAAATCTAACAGCACAATATGGGTTGGTAGTACCAAAGAAGCTTTTATTACAACTAAAATAGAGCCAGGAGGTGATTCTGTTCAGACTTGTACCACAGATATGTACTATTATTATAGTGATGCCAAAGGCTCACCGGGGACAAAATTTTATAATGCAGATGCGGCATGCGGATCGTCTGTAACCATCAACTAAATTTAATTTTCCTGTTTTTAAAAGGTCAAAGTCTAAACAATTATTCGTTGAGCAGTGTTATCATTTATTTGGAACTATAAACGGAAAAACAAGGTCAAATTATCACACTTTATCATTTATGATATGAATAATTAATTTGATTCTAATAAAGATAAAATGATAGAACTTGTAAAATACATATTAAAACCTCAAGAGTCACTTGAAAATGATAAATCATTTTATATTACGATTCTGAAGTTTGTTATGCTTATTGTTATTTCTTTTTTGTTGAAAGCTTTAAGTGTTTTAATTATTCAGTTTTTATATAATTTAGAAGTTATCCCAGAATTCAAAAGAGATTTAGGAGCTTTTACAAATTCTATTCGAAATAACATCTTCTATGCAGCTCTTTTGTTTCCAATCATTGAAGAACTCTCCTTTAGATTGTACCTAAAAAGGAATGTAATAAATATTTTTATTTCATCGTTTTTTATGACATATATGATTGTTACCAATTTTATATTTCAGACCTCTACCTTTTCTCTTTCAGAAAATGGATTAACACGAATACTTATATCTCTTGCTATAACTCTTCTTATACTGTATATCTATAAAATAAAAAAGATAAAGTTGAAATTTAATCTACTTTATTATTTGTCAGCTGTACTATTTGGACTTGTTCATATCTACAATTATGATTATACAAATTGCGAAGTTCTTATTTTCTCTATTATAATCTGTTTACCACAAATTACTAGCGGATTGCTTTTTGGTTATACTAGAATAAAGTATGGCATTATAGGTAGTATAGTTTTACATATGTTAACAAATGGATTACCAATGCTATTGCTGAAATAAACAAATGCTAACTGCTATAAAAAATGCTGAATTTACTCGGTACCGAAAGCGCTTTACATAGCCGAGAACGTTCAAATACCGGGGCGAGTTAATGCCTGTTTTAAGCGAAATTTTTAATACTTAACACTTTTAGAAAAAAATAGTGGCTTTTCAGAAGTAATAAAACTAAATGCCTAAATATTGAGACATTTTTGTTTGAAATAAAATTAGAAAATGAAAAATAATATTATTTCAATACTT
>CAYNCI010000044.1:0-32907 GCA_964396065.1 uncultured Mesohalobacter sp.
AACGATCTCGCGCCCCCCAGACGCGCACTTTAACCGGACTAAGCTACATCCCGAATTTTTGACAAATCTAACAATTTAAAAATTTTCTTGAAGTGTCACTTGACATAAATTTTAAAGTTTTAAAAATCTCATCAGAAAGCAATTTGTCATTTTTTACAATTTCTACTTTCGAACGATAAAGCTTTAAGTAATCTTCAATTATAGGCGAACTCTTAAGCGGTTCTCTAAAATATAAAGCCTGGCTAGCGTTAAGTAATTCTATAGCCAGTATGGTTTCTATATTTTTAACAACCTTCACCAGTTTTGTGGCCGCATTTGCGCCCATGCTTACATGGTCTTCTTGCCCGTTTGAGGACACGATAGAATCTATACTGGCAGGCGTACAATACTGTTTATTCTGGCTTACAATGCTTGCTGCCGTGTATTGTGGAATCATGAATCCACTGTTTAGACCGGGATTGTCAACCAAAAAGTGGGGCAATCCTCTTAAACCCGATACAAGTTGATATATTCTTCGTTCAGAAATATTGCCGAGTTCGGAGATGGCGATGGCAAAGGTATCTAAAGCAATAGCCAAGGGCTGCCCGTGAAAGTTACCACCGGAAATCACTTTATCTTCATCAACAAAAATATTTGGGTTGTCTGTAACCGCATTAATTTCGGTCGTTATGGTTTGGGTAACGTAATTTAAGGCATCTTTTGTCGCGCCATGTACTTGCGGAATACAACGAAACGAATACGGATCCTGCACATTTTCTTTCTCTTTTTTGGCAATCTCACTGCCCTCCAGATAGAACCTAACCTGCGATGCCGTATGAAGCTGTCCCTGGTGAGGTCTTATGTGGTGTACCAATGCATCAAATGGCGATAAATTACAATCGAAAGCATCTGTAGAGATTGCACCAACAAAATCTGCGTAGCCTAAAATATATCTGGTTTTAATTTGAGCCCAAACCCCGTGTGCACTCATAAATTGCGTACCATTAAGTAAGGCTAATCCTTCTTTAGATTTAAGGGATAGGGGCTTTAAGCCAAGCTCATCTAAAACAGCATAACTCTCTCTAACCTCGTTCTTAAAATACACTTTTCCTTTTCCAATTATGGGTAAAGACAAATGCGATAATGGTGCTAAATCTCCCGAAGCCCCAAGGGAACCTTGCTCAAATACAAGCGGTAATATATTATGGTTAAAGAAGTAAATGAGTCGCTCAACAAGTTCTAAACTCACACCGGAATAGCCTTTGCTCAAGGACTGTATTTTTAATAAAAGCATCAACTTTACAATGTCTTTATCTATCAGGTCGCCTGTTCCACAGGCATGAGATAGCACTAAATTTTCTTGAAGTTTTGCTAAATTTTCGTTTGAAATAGTAACATTGCAAAGCGATCCAAAACCAGTGTTTATACCATACATGGGAGCGCCATCCTGAGCTTGTTTCTTATCTAAATACGCTCTGGTCTTAACTATTAGCGATTTTGAACCACTGCTTAGTTCTAATTGATAACCTTTATTAATGATTTTTTCGATTTTTTCAATAGAAAGTGCTTGATCATCAATAAAATGTATTTTAGGCATACAATTCTTAATTTTACGTAAAAATATTACTTTTTAAGTAAAGAAAAAGCCTCTTTGAAATTTTCAATTAAATCTGATGCAATCAAAGAATTTTCATTGTATCGAGACGAGAAAATATCACCCGATAAGCCATGAATATACACGCCCAACAGGGATGCATTTAGAGATGAATAGCCTTGGGTAAGAAGACCAGAAATTAAGCCTGAAAGCACATCACCACTTCCCGCAGTGGCCATCCCGGCGTTTCCAGTAGAGTTGATGTAAACACTTTCCTTATTAACAATAAAAGTAAAGGCATCCTTTGAAACTATGATGCAATTGTACTGTGTTGAAAACGCCTTGAGTTTTTCGATTTTATCATAATCGTCTGTCCATCCGCCCAAAAGTCGCTTTAACTCGCCTTGATGAGGTGTTAGTATAGATGTTTTGGGAAGTAATTTTAGAAGTTCCGGATGCGCAGCTAACAGATTTATAGCATCGGCATCAAAAAGCATTGGTTTTTGGAATGTCGTTAAAACATATTCAAGTTTTTCAAGAGCTGTTGAAGTGGAGCCAAGCCCCATTCCAATACAAATTGTGTCAGGTGAAAACGCTAACTCTACAGTGCTTTCATCCGAAGGAATTACCATAGCTTCAGGGCAAGTAGTTTGAAGAATATCTATTCCGCATTTGGGAATCAATAGGCTTACTTTTCCAACTCCAGATCTTAATGCCGATTTAGCAGCTAAAACCATACAACCCATCATTCCTTTTTGCCCTCCGACCATCAACAGGTGGCCATAAGTCCCTTTGTGGGAAAAGCGTTTCCGCTTTACAAGTATTTGCCTGACAGAGCCTTCTGTTATATATTCATAGTCGGTATTTGCTTCTTTAATGCTTTGTTCATCTAGACCAATATCAAGAATGTTTAATTTACCTACATAATTCCCGCAGTTGGGTAAGAAAAAGTTTAGTTTAGGACACTGAAAGGTTAATGTATAATCAGCTTTAAAAACTGTTGAATCTTCAGAATTTAAGCTTGATAAATACAGTCCAGAAGGCACATCAATGGCGATTTTTCGGCCTTCTGTTTGGTTTATTTTAGTGATGATGTCTTCAACAAAATCAGGTAATTTTCGACTCAAACCAATACCAAAAACAGCGTCTATAACTATTGAATTTGGATTAAAGCTTAGATCAGAAGTAGTCGTAATATGTACTTTTATATCAGTTTCATCTCTTAAGCGTTCCAGGTTTTGAGCACAGTCAGGAGAATAATTATTCGCATATTTTAGGATACAAACTTCAACATCATATTTCTTTTTATAAAGATGATAGGCTATCGCCAATCCATCACCACCATTGTTTCCCACGCCAGCTAGGATATACATCTTTCTAGTGTTATCTATTAGCTTTAAAATTTCATCAGTTGCTCTAAGTGAAGCGCGTTCCATGAGTTGCCAGGATGTAATGTCCTGGCGTTCTATGGTTTTCTTATCAACGCGATACAGCTGTTCCGGGGAAAGAATTTTCATTTCTAGGGAATTTTATTTTAGGCGAAAAGCAAATATTTAAAACATAATTCCATTAATTGCGTTTATAAACGGCTTCACCATTAATGTAAGTGGCATATACCTTAAGTCCGGGTATTTTTTCGATTTCCACACTCATAAGGTCTTCTTCCAAAATTGTAAAATCGGCATATTTCCCTTCTTCAATAGTTCCTTTCTCCTCCTCTTCAAAGGCGGCATAAGCTGCCCATTTGGTCATGCCAATCAATGCCTCTTTTCGGCTTAATGCGTTTTGCATCTGAAAACCATTTTCAGGATAGCCCTTAGTATCTTTTCGACTTACGGCAGCATAAAATGTTAATAGGGGGTTTACATCTTCTACAGGGAAATCTGTTCCTAAAGGTAAGACGCCGGCAACGTCTAATAATTTTTTGTAGGCGTATGCATGTTTAATACGTTCTTCACCTAAGCGGTCTTCGGCCCAGTACATGTCACTTGTGGCATGAGTTGGTTGCACGGACGGAATAATGTTTTTAGAGAAGTAATGGTACTCTGTTGAGTCTAGCACTTGAGCATGTTCCACTCGCCATCTTTTGTTGGGTTTGTCTTTTAGGTGTTTTTTATAGGTTTTTAATACTACTGAGTTTGCAGAATCGCCAATTGCATGAGTGTTCATCTGATAGTCTGTATTTGAAAGCTTGTAAGCTAAGGCATCGAAGTCCTCTAGTCCAATAACCATAGCGCCAAAATGATTGTGTTGATCGCTGTAAGGTTTTTTAAGAGCAGCACCCCTAGAGCCTAAGGCGCCATCTGCATAAACTTTTACAGAACCTACTCTTAATCTTGGTGTTTTTATAACCCCTTTTTCTAGGTAATAATCGATATCCTCCATAGAGTTACTCACCATGATATTCATTTTGAGTTTTAAGGTGTTGTCGTCGTACATTTCTCTAATCGTTTCTATAACCTGACGAGCTAAACCGGCATCTGTAAGGCTTGTGAGTCCATGACTGACAGCGATGTCTTGAGCCTTCAATAAAGCCTCTTTTATGTCGTCTTTTGTTAGTGGTGGTATGCTATTTTCAATTAGAATCATAGGATTATCTACTAATACCCCTGTAAGTTTACCATCAATTTTTACGATTTCACCACCATCAATTTCGGTTTCTGTAGTAATACCAACAAGGTCTAAGGCTTTTTGATTTACCAACATGGCATGGCCATCAACGCGGGTCAAAACAACAGGCGTGTCCGGAAACAAAATGTCTAACGTATCCTTGGTAGGAAAGGCTTTCTCGTACCAGTCGTTTTGGTCCCAGCCTCTTCCAACAATAAAACTGCTGTTTTTCTCTTTTTGAAAATCGACCAGCTTTTGGACAATTTCTTCAAAACTTGAGGTGCCTTTAAGTTCTACACCTCTCAGATTTTCACCCAAGCCATAGAGGTGCGCATGGGCATCATTAAAGCCCGGATAAATGTATTTGCCACTGGCATCAATTTGCTCGGTTGCATTAAATTGTTCCAAAATATCTTTTGTAGATCCTGTTTTAACAACTTTTCCGTCTTTAATGGCTATAGCTTCCACTACAGAAAAGGCTTCGTCTACCGTATAAACCTTGGCATTGTAAAAAATGGTATCTGCACTTTGTTTTGTGTTGCAAGACATGACTAAAAAAAGAAGGAGCAATAGAAAATGTTTCATATAATGTATTTCAGTTTAAATTTTAGTAAAAAGTGTTTTTGAATTAAAGCTCGAATTAAATTCAAATCCGAAAGTTACTTGTTTTTGAGATAAAATTTTAATTTTGTTTAAGAATACTTCAATTTATGATAGATCATTGCATCGAAAACCTCAATCAAATTAAACGATTGATTGCTTCTTTACCTGAGAAAGATTTCCAGAAACAAAGTGAAAATTTATTTTGTTCCACTATTGGTGAACATGTCAGGCATATTTTGGAGTTTTATAGCTGTTTGCTAGAAGGAATAAACAGAGGTGAAGTGAATTATGACACGAGAAAACGACAGAAAGAATTGGAATGTCAGCCTGAAATTGCAATGACTAAGATTGATGATATCGCTTTTCAACTAAAACAAATACCGGAGGATAAACCACTTGTCTTAAAGGCTAATTATTCTATAAACGAGAATGTAAATGAGTTAATTTCAACCTCAGTAAACAGGGAGTTAGGTTATTGTTTAGAACATTGCATACATCATCAGGCCCTTATTAAGTCTGCATTAAAAGAGCACAATTGTTTAAGCTTAGTTGAAAAAGAGTTTGGTGTTGCGGCTTCTACACTACGAAATAAGAAGGCATGTGTACAGTAAGTTTTATTCGACATAAGGATGGCTTTAGCCTAACCTCAAACAGAGACGAGCAGTATGAAAGGGAAACGCTTTATCCTAAAATCTACCAGGAAAATAATTTGAATATTGTTTATCCAAAAGATGTTTTAGCTGGCGGGACTTGGATTGCCACAAGCGATACTAAGGTAAGTGTCTGCTTGCTAAATGGCGCTTTTAAAAAACACAAAAGACAGCTGCCTTACGATAGGAGCAGAGGTAAGGTGCTAATGGAAAGATTTGAGTATGCTTCTAATATGAGTTTTGTTGAAAAGGTTGTGTTGGATAATGTTGAACCTTTCACACTTCTAATGATAGACCACAACAATTTTTTAGATTTTGTCGAATTGGTTTGGGACGGCAACCAAAAGCATGTACGAGATATTGATACAAATCAACATCATATCTGGGCGTCTTCTACATTGTATAACGAGGAACAAAAATTGATGAGACAGCAATGGTTTTCCGATTTTTTAAGAAATAAAGAAGAATTAAGCTACAAAGAAATCATAGATTTTCATACTGGAAGCTACGTGAAAGATACATCCTATGATATAGTGATGGAGCGACCAGAGATAAAGTTAAAAACAGTGAGTGTATCTCAAATTAATATTACCCAAAAGGAAAAATCATTTTTCTATTTAGACACACCTGCAAACCGCACTGAAAAGTTAAATTTAGAATTATGCAAACCAGTGTAGCAGTAGCTTTAGCATGGCCCGAAACACTTTGTAAGCAAGCCGGTGCTTGGTATGATACGCCGGCAAACTTTTTTGGTGTGTCAAAAAATCATTTTTATAAAGTTGGTCATGCGGCGATTGTGATTATCCAACCACAAACCGGAAAATGTCAATATTTTGATTTTGGGAGATACCACGCACCCTTTGGAAGAGGAAGAGTAAGGTGTGAACAAACAGACCATGAATTAAAATTGGCTACAAAAGCAATTTTAGATAAAAATCATAACATTTTAAACCTTCAGAAACTACTAAACGAAATACAATATAAACCTGCCTGCCATGGCGAAGGAAAAGTGTATGGTAGTGCTGTAAAGGTTTATTATCAAAAAGCTATACATAGAGCCAAGGCAATGCAAGACAAAGAGACCATCACTTACGGTCCGTTTGTCCCACACGGGACGAATTGTTCAAGATTTGTGAGAAGTGTGTTGTTCAACTCTGTAACCTCTAGAGCTTTAAAGTTAAAACTGACTTTTCCAAGAACCTTGAGTCCATCGCCAATTGGAATCCTAAAGACACTTAAAAATATAAATACGTCTAGTCAACCATATAAAGCAAAAGCATATTGGACAAAAGCTTCTTAAAACATACACTTCGTGCACCTGAAAAGCCAAAGCATATTTCTAAACATGCACAATGGTTAGCCGGTGAGGGTGCAGGCTCTTGGTTTGTAATTGAAGTTTCCTCTGAGCCATCGTGTTTTACTATTTCGCGGTTTTCACCTAAAGGCGATTTGGAGTGTAAAGGGGTTTTTATTCAAGAAAAAGATTCAAACGCTTTTGATATCCGTCAGCATTACAATTTTACACATTTAAGCCACTGTAACAAAGTTACATTAGAGCAGCATAAAACAATATTTACCTTTATTCGAGTAGAAGACGAATAACTACTCTTTGAAGGGCTTTATGGTCTGGCCAATAAAGTCTTTAGGGTAATTTTCATCACCGGAAAAGCCAATTTCTATTTGTTTTCCGTCTTTTGGAATGTAGGCAGTCCCAAAAATATAATCCCATAAACTTAGCGAAATCCCAAAGTTTACACCTTTTTGCCTGTCATCAGGCAAATGTTTCGCATGATGCCAAATGTGCATTTTAGGATTGTTTAGTATGTATTTTAAAACACCATAATCCCAACCAACATTAGCGTGATTTAAATGCCCAATAAATACACCTATCATATGTACTAAAAAGAACTCTTGTAATCCGAATCCAATCATAGCAAGTGGGATGTATTGAATGGATTTATAGATAATCGTTTCCATAAAATGAAACCTGAAATGCGCTGCAAATCCCATGTCTTTCACGCTGTGGTGTACTTTGTGAAATTTCCACAACCAATCTCTTTTGTGTAGCTGCACATGAACATTCCATTGTATAAAATCTGCTACTATAAACATGATAAAGAGTTGAATCCAAGCCGGTAATTCTGCAATGTTGATTGCTACTAAGTTTTCTATTCCAAAAGCTGCTAATCCATCATTAAATAAATTTACAAATACATTCGAGATGGCGTTGTAACCAATTAATGAAAACAAGAAAAAGTTGAAGAAGATATAAAAAAGGTCAAGCCAGAAGCCTGCTCTTAAAAACTTTTGATTTTTTCGCCATGGGAAAACGACTTCTAAAAACATCACTAAAACCGAAAGACCTATCAGCCAATAAAAATAACCGGTTAATTTTGGGTTTGTGATTTCGTTTATCAGGTAATTATAATAGCCTGAAAACGAATTAAAGAATATGTCAACATATTTGTTCATGCTGCAAAAATAGAAAGGCTTAAGCTAAAAACCATGTCACTTAGGTTACAAGTAACATGGTTTTAATATCTATTTAATTGAAGTTGAAGTTGTAATATTACCAATCTCCACCTAATACACGATAAAGGTTTACATAAGCATTGAGCAGTTGTTGTCTCGTTTCTACATAATTAAGTTCCGATTCGAAAGCCTGGCGTTGAGATTCTAAAAACTCCAGGTAACTCGTCACGCCTTTATCATAGCGCTCTCCGGACAGGTACTGTGCATTAAGAGATGCATTTAAGCGCTGCTCTCTAGCCTTGAGTTGTGTTTTAAGCGTCGAAATTTCTATCAAGGCATCTTCGACAGAGCGAAAAGCATCCAAAACGGTACGTTCATAAGCGAGTAGGGCTTGTCTGGTTTTGCTCTCTTCAATGCTAATTTGTCTACGTATTTGGCCAAAGTTGAAAATAGGCCCTAATATTGAGCCACCAACATTCCATGCCAAAGGGCCATCGGTAAGCATTGAGAGTTCGTTAGAGACACCACCAACCAAACCTGTCAAGCTAATGTTTGGAAATAAATTCGCCTTTGCCGAACCTGTTATGGCATTTTGAGCAATCAAGTTTTGCTCCGCCGCCATGACGTCGGGACGCCTTTTTAGTAATTCGCTAGGCAACCCTGCAGGGATGGTGAAAGTAGTATCTATTTCAAGTAGTTTGCTCTCGGTGATAACTCTTCCAGGATTTGCACCCGCCAGAACACTAAGGTTGTGTTCTGTTTGAGCAATAAATCTTTTCCAAACCGGAACAGATTCTGCCGCCACAGCACGTTTTATCTGAGCCTGATTCAAATCTATTTCAGCCACTATTCCTTTCTCGTAGCGTTGTTTGATGATATTCAGCACGCTATCTCTGAGTGCTAAATTACGTTCAGAAATTTCTAAACGTTTTTTGTAATCCAACAAGAGGAAATAGTTCGTTGCCACAGATGACACAAGACTTAACTTAGTCGCACGGTAAGCTTCTTCACTTTGCAACAGCCTCGCTCTTGCGGCTTCGTTAAGGCGTCTGAACTTTCCCCAAAAATCTATTTCCCAACTGGCAAAAGCGGTTGCCGAAAAATTATTAATCGTTTCTGGCAGCAAAAAGCCTTGAAAGTTTCCACGTGTGGCCCGACCTTCGACACCAAAACTCGGTAACATGGCAGAGCGTTGCACAATTATACCATCCTGGGCTTGTATTATGGTTTCTGCAGTAATTTTTAAATCCTGATTATACTCTAAAGATTTTTGGATTAAACTGTCAAGAACAGGGTCTTTAAAAAGGCTAAAGAAATCTATGCCCGTTATTCTGTCTTTTGACAGTTCCTGAGAATTGATTTCAACAAGATTTGGCGCCTCAGCTTCTTCTTCAAAATAAAATTTATCAGGTATCTGCAGGTCTGCTCCTCTGTAGTTTTTTCCAGCTTTACACCCAGCTAAAACAACAACTATGATTAAAAATGTAATTAGTCTAGCTTTCATGATTAATCATTTTTAGGTTCTACTTTTCTGTTTTTCTCATAGCCGGCCCATTTTCCTATCAATACAAAAAACATAGGATAAAACAATACACCAAGGCCTGTGGCAACGGTCATACCGCCAAGCAGTGCCACACCCATAACTTTTCTGGCTTCTGCGCCGGCACCACTGGCAAGAATTAATGGTAAAACCCCTAGGATAAAAGCAAAGGAGGTCATTAATATAGGTCTAAATCTCAGTTTTGCTGCAGCTACTGCCGCATCAAATAAGCTGAGTCCTTCATCAAATTTTATTTTAGCAAACTCCACGATAAGTATCGCGTTTTTGGCCGCCATTGCAATAAGCATAATTAAAGAAATTTGAGCAAAAAGATTGGTCAAATAGCTTTCACTTAAAAGTCTTGCCAAATATAAAGATCCAAAAGCACCCAAAAGTGCAAATGGTGTTCCTAGCAAGATGGCCATTGGCATGCTCCAGCTTTCATATTGTGCTGCTAAAATTAAGAAGACAAATAAAAGTGAAAAGCCAAAAATTACTCCCAATTGTCCGGACGATTTTTTTTCCTGATAGCTCATACCATTCCAAGAATAGGTGATATCGGAGGGTAAAACCTCTTTGGCTACTTCTTCCAGGGCATCTAAAGCTTCTGCAGAGCTATAGCCGGATGCCGGTGCACCACTTACTTCTGCAGAACGGTACAGGTTAAAACGCTGTGTGTAGTCAGGTCCTGCATCTGATACAACATCAACAAAAGAGGATAAGGGAATGGATACTCCATTTCTGTTTTGAACAAAAAACAATTCAAGTCCTTTTTCATTTTGCCGGTATTCAGGTTCTGCCTGGACATAAGCTTTGTACAAACGACCGTATTTTGTAAAATCGTTGACATACGCGCCGCCTAGGAAGGCTGAAAATGTATTGTAAACATCAGACAAAGCGACATTAGATTTTAAAATTTTATCTCGGTTTAATACCAATCGGCGCTGTGGTACGCTGGCCTGATAAGTAGTAAAAGCTGATGCGATTTCAGGGCGCTTCTGCGCTTCTGCCATAAACTTATAGGTCTGCTCTGCGAGATACTGCGGCGATTGTCCACCTTTATCCTGTATCATGATACTAAAACCAGAACCGTTACCTAAGCCGGGAATTGCCGGAGGTCCAAAGGCGTAAGCTTGAGCCTCTAAAATTGAAAAATAAAGTGTACCATTTACGTTTTTAATAACTTCGTTTGCTGTTGCCGACCTTGAGTCCCAATTCTTAAGTTTTACAAATAAAAAGGCATTATTAGGAATCATAGCTCCTGATAATAAGCTGAAACCTGAAATGGCAGTAGTGTATTCTATATCTTCATTTTGAAGCAATAACTCTTCAACCTTGCGGACCACTTTATCTGTTCGTTGAAGTGAAGCAGCGTTTGGGAGTTGAATATTGACAAAGAAATAACCTTGATCTTCTTCTGGAAGAAATCCGCCGGGTACTAATTTTCCAAACAATCCGGCTACAGCTGTAGCAATCAAAAGATAAACCACACCTCTGGTAAGCTTTTTGGATACACCTGCTGTGGCTTTTCCATACTTTTCTGTTCCGCGGTCAAAAACATTGTTGAAGCCTTTAAAAAATCGTCCTAATGGTCCTTTTGTTTCCGAGGGCGCTTTCATAAGGATTGAACACAAAGCCGGTGTTAAGCTCAATGCGTTTACAGAAGAAAAAACGACAGAAACTGCTATAGTGATCGCAAATTGCTGATATAAACTACCTGTAATTCCGGACATTGCCGCCACAGGAATAAACACAGCAATCATAACTAATGTCGTTGCGATAATAGGCCCTGTTACTTCTCTCATGGCTGCAGATGTGGCTTTTTTGGGTGTCATGCCTTTTTCAATATTCACCTGAACGGCCTCAACCACCACAATGGCGTCGTCCACTACAATACCAATGGCCAAGACAAGTCCCAGCAAGGACATGGAATTTACAGTAAAATCTAAAATAGGAAAGAACATAAAAGCAGCTATCAACGACACCGGTATGGCTAATGTCGGGATAAGCGTTGCTCTAAAGTCTTGAATAAAAATATAAACCACTAAGATTACCAAAATCAAAGCGATTACCAGTGTTTCTATAATTTCATCTATTCCGGCAATAATAGGTTCTGTGGCATCTAAAGATACTTCATAAGTAAGGTCTTCCGGGAAAGATTTAGCCATGTCGTCCATTGCCATTCGTATTTCATCAGCCAGGGCAACGGCATTTGTTCCAGGGGACTGATAGATGGCTATTGCTGCGGCATCTTTCGCATTAGTTCTCGATAAGGAATTGTAATTTTCGGCGCCTAATCGTATGTCTGCAATATCTTTTAATTTCAATTGGCTACCATCTGCTTGAGTTCTAATAACGATGTCTTCAAATTGTTTTTCGTCTACCAGTTGTTCAGGAAGCCTTACCGTATAGGTAAATTCTGTTCCCGGAGGAGCAGGTTCTGCACCAAATTTACCTCCAGGAGCCACTACATTTTGTTGCCTAATGGCGTTTAGAATTTCAGGTACTGTAATCTTTAATTTAGCCAGTCGATCCGGCTTTATCCAAATACGCATAGAATAGTTACTCGCTCCAAAAACCTGAACACGGCCTACACCTTTTATTCTAGCTAATTGGTCTTGGATATTTATAATAGAATAGTTTCCTAAAAAATCACTGTCGTAAGTGCCGTTTGGTGACGAAATGGACAACAGCATCAATATACTGGACATCGACTTTTGTGTTTTTACTCCGAGTCGTTTTACTTCTTCCGGTAGCATTGGTGTTGCTGTTGCTACTCTGGTTTGGGTAAATACTGTGTTCATATCGGGGTCGGTGCCTAAATCGAATGTAACTTGTAGTGTCATACTACCATCATTGGCATTGGTAGATTTCATATACAGCATATTCTCAACCCCGTTGATTTGCTGTTCCAGTGGTGTGGCTACAGAACGTTCTACTGTTGAAGAGTTTGCACCGGTAAAAACCGTACTGACCTGTACTGTTGGAGGCGTAATATCCGGATATTGCTCCACGGCAAGACCAAGTATGGAGACACCACCTATAATGACCATGAAGATTGCAATAACTATAGCAACGATAGGTCTTCGAACAAAGAAAATATCTTTTTGCTGATCTTCCATGTTATTGCGTTTTTACTTGTGATTCAAAATTTACGACTTCTGCATCTACAACAGTACCATTGTTGGCGCGTTGAAGACCTTCAAAAATGACTTTGTCGTTTGCTGACAGACCTTCTTTTACGATATAAAAATCCCTGTAAGGCTCGCCAAGTTCTACAGTTACTTTTTGAGCTTTTCCATCTTCGCCAACCTTCATTACATTATAAGTTCCTTGAATTTCACTTACACATCGCTGTGGTACTAGCAAAGCGTCCGGAATCGTTTTTACTTCAGCTCTTACCCTTGCAAATTGTCCCGGCCTTACTATTTTATCAGGATTAGGAAAAACGGATTGAATGAGTAAAGTTCCAGTTACTGCGTCTACTTCTCTGTTTATAAATTTGACCTTCCCTTTGTAAGGAAAAACACTTCCGTCTGATAAAACCAATTGCAACTCTCTATCTAAGTTCTGCTCTTTTGTGTTATTTTCGGTTTTGGCTCTGTTTGCCCACGCTAAATAATCGCTTTCTGTGATAAAAAATTCAACTCTTAGGGAGTCTATGGTAGAAACTGTATTGAGGATGACAGGGTTAGGTGAACGACCGACAAATTCACCTGTTTGTGCCATTGTTTTACCAATTACACCATCTACAGGCGCTGTGATATTTGTATAGTCTAGATTGATTTGCGCTAGTCGTAGTTGAGCTCTTGCTGCATTTACAACCTGCTCCGAGCCTTCTTTCTGCGCTACTGCTGCATCCAAATCTCTTTGGCTTACCGCATTAATTTTTGCTAAAGGTTCAATACGTTCGTAATCGCTTAAGGCTTTATCTCTGTTGATTTCTGCACGTGCCAAATCACTTTTCGCAGCAGCTACAGCTTCGTTTAAGCTACTAGGGTCTACTTTGTATAGTAAATCTCCTTTTTCCACATAGCTTCCCTCTTGGAAGTGCATGCTCTCTAGATAACCTTCAACACGGGTTCTAATGGGAATATCTTTGTAACCATAAACCTGACCTACAAAATCTTTTTCTAAAGAAATCTTTTGAGCTTTTAAACTTACTACTTTTACTTTGGGAGCTGGCATTGATTGCTTAGCTTGATCGTCCTGGCATGATATTGTCAGAATGCAGAACAGAAAATACAAGGGTATGTAACGCATAACTATCTTAGGTTTTTCAAAAAATTATAAATTGGATAACAAATTTTAATACAATATTAGTAAAAACTGATTATTAATATAAATTTAATTAAAAGTTAGCATAAATTTATATTGGTTTCACCATTGGTAAAAATTAATTTCTCAAAATTTTTTCTACCTATTTTAATTTTCTAAAGAAACTATTTAGATACGAAATTAAGGCTCCAAAAGAAAGGACGCCAAGTATTGTGAGTAATACCGTTAAAAACCTTCCTAAATTGGTTACAGGATAATGGTCGCCATAACCAACTGTTGTGAATGTGATAAATGCCCACCAAAGTGCATCTTCTGCAGTTTTTATGTTGCCAACATCCTTCTCAATATAAAGCACCAACAATGTAATGATAAACAGTCCGGTGATTTGAATAAAAAGAATTAACCCAAAAACACTTTGTTTGACTTCGTCTTTAATAAATTTAAAAATCGCTTTAAAAGAGCCAATGCTTCGAATAATTCTCAATATTCTAACAATTCTAAAAAATCTGAACAACATGGTTTCCGAGACGATGGGAATAGAAGACAACAGGTCTAACCATCCATTGGTGTACAGGTATTTCCATTTGCTTTCTGCTTGATACAATTGTTTAAAAAAATCGTAGATAAAAAAAAGACAAAGGACAAAGTCGAAATAAAGTAAGAGCCTGTTGATCTCAAAATTTACAGGTAAAAAAAGACTAATACTCAAAATTACGATGCTAAACAACGAGAATAGTAGAACAAGCAGTTTAGATACCATAATTTATGTCGAATTGATTTTTTTAAAGAGCTTTAATAAAATTAGTCCTATTTAAATGCTTTAGTGATTTTCTTAGTATAGCTTTCTGCGTTTCTGGACAAATCCACCGGGTTTTCGATTTTTGTTGTTACAACTGCAACAAGTCTCTTGCCTTCTTCTTTTGTTAAATCGTACGCCACAGTTTCCAGGACATAAGTGGTATACGTTGAAGTTGTAGTAGTGGGTTCTACATAACTACCGCCTATACCTGTGTAAGACATGGGATGATAGTAATACGAATAAAAGCCTGAGTAAAAATTGGGATAAAAGGGAACAGTAGCACCCGCATAATAGCCGCCTTCGGTGTAGGTTTTAGTGGTTTCCTCTTTGTCTTTTACTACACTTAAGACAATCCCGTCATAAGCCTGAGCCTCCAAAAACGCTTTAAAAGCTTTTTTAGATTCTTCAGTTGGTTTTTCCATCAATTTTATGTTTTTTGGCAAAACTGTAAAACTTGGTGTAGCCTTAGTACCATTCTTTCGCATGGCATCTGCGATTTCATTTTCAAATGCTACTCTGGCTTGAGTGTTATCAGTCCTGGCAATAACTAAAACATTATTATCTACAATATCCTTGGCATAATCGGCTTTCCATGAGGCCAATACTTTAATGTTAGAACAGCTGTATGTGCTTATAATCAATAAAAAAAGAAGTAAGATTTTAGAATTTGATGCCATAATTTTTTGATTGTAAAAATAATTAAAATAAAGTGTGCCTTCAACAAAAGAAAATAACATAGTGGCTTTTTTCCTATAGTTTCCTGGAATAATTTTATAAAAATATGGTTAATTATATCCATTAATTCCATAGAATATTTGTCAATTTAATAAAATAGCCATCTTAAAGGTTGAATTATTACGATAAACATAATTTAATCTAAGGTTCATTTTCAATTATATGAGAAAAGTCATTTTTATTAGCTCATATACTCTCTAAATTTGTTTTAGTGAATTTATTAAAACATTTTTCAATTGAAATCTTTGATTAACAAATACAACATTGCTGGGCCGAGATACACGAGCTATCCAACAGTGCCATATTGGGATGACGAGACCTTTTCTTTAAATAGATGGAAAAAAACGGTTACAGATTCTTCTCACAAGAGTGAACCCATTAGCCTTTACATTCACTTACCATTTTGTGAAAGTTTGTGTACTTTTTGTGCATGTAACAAAAGAATTACCAAAAGGCATTCTGTAGAGTTACCATACATTAAAGCTCTACTTAAAGAGTTAGATTTATATACTCAATTGTATGGGTTTAAATTGACTATAAAAGATATTCATCTTGGCGGAGGTACACCTACTTTTTTTTCTGTTGAAAATTTAGATTATTTGCTTAGAGAAATTTTAAGTAAGGCTTATCTTACAGAAGACGCCTCATTTAGTTTTGAAGGGCACCCCAACAATACTACAAAAGAGCACTTGCAACTCCTTAAATCTTACAATTTCGATAGAGTAAGTTTTGGGATTCAGGATTATAATCCAACAGTACAAAAAGCGATAAACAGATTACAATCGCTAGAAGAGGTAAAATTTGTAACTAGAACTGCAAAAAACTTAGGTTACACCTCTGTAGGGCATGATTTAATTTATGGGCTGCCGTTTCAAACCTTAAATCATATGCTTTACACTATTGAAAAAACGATAGAGTTAAGGCCGGATAGAATAGCATTTTACAGTTATGCGCATACGCCTTGGATAAGAGGAAATGGGCAAAGAGGTTTTGATAAAAAAGACTTGCCAACTCCGGAAACCAAGAGGCTTCAATACGAATTAGGTAAAAAAATGCTTGAAGAAAATGGTTATGTAGAGATAGGAATGGATCATTTTGCATTGCCTACGGATGAGTTGTATAAAGCTCTTAAAGCCAAAACTATTCATAGAAATTTTATGGGTTATACCATAAAAAACACCAAGCACTTAATAGGATTAGGGGTTTCTTCCATAAGTGATGCGTGGTTCGGTTTTGCGCAAAATGAAAAGCGTTTAGAAAGCTACTATCTGAGACTTAAGGAATTTAAATTGCCTGTTTTTAGAGGTCATATTTTAACCCAAGAAGACTTAGAGATTCGTCAACATATACTTAACCTCATGACCAGGTTTGAAACCAATTTATCCAATACCTTACTTCCCTATAAAACGCTACAGCATATTTTTGATAACCTTCAAGAGTTTGTAAATGATGATTTGCTGGAAATTATCGACCAAAAGATAGTAGTTAAACCAAAGGCAAAAGCATTTATAAGAAATATTTGTATGGCTTTTGATGTAAGGTTGTATCGTAAAAAACCTCAGACTCAATTATTTTCTATGACCATATAATTATTAATCTATAAAACACAAATCATGAATAGAATTTTAGTACCCGTCGATTTTTCTAAACCCTCTGAAAATGCCCTAAGAGTAGCATCAGAGTTGGCAAGAAAGAATAATGCAGAGCTTTATGTCGTGCACGTGGTTGAAATGGCTGAAACGCTTTTTGGAACAGAACAATTTAATATTAACGATGAGCAAATCATCTTCTTTATGAAAATGGCAAAAAAACGTTTTGCTAAATTCTTAAAGAGAACTTATTTAGAAGGCCTAAGAGTAACTGATATTGTAGAAGTTGGCGCTCCTACAATGGCTATAAATGATCTGCAAAAGGAACATAAAATAGACTTTATAGTCATGGGGTCTAACGGGGCTAGTGGTATAGATGAAATCCTGATAGGGTCTAACACAGAAAAAGTTGTAAGGCATTCTAATGTACCCGTTTTAGTTGTAAAACAAGAGCTAGAAAATTTAGAAATAAACAAAATAGCTTTTGCATCTAACTTTGATAAAGAAAACATAAAGGCCTTTAACAGAGCTAGAGCTTTTGCCGATACGTTTGATGCAGAATTACACCTTCTTTATGTAAACCTCCCGGGTAATCAGTTTTATAGCACAGAAGAAATAAACAAACAAATTGCAAATTTCTTAGAAAAAGCCGACTTCGATCCTCAGGGCCACATTACAATTTACAATGACTATAGTATTGAGTTGGGTGTAATAAATGGTGCAAAATCGGCCGATGCCGATCTGATAGCTATGCCTACTCATGGTAGAAAAGGGCTTTCTCACTTCTTTAATGGAAGTATTGGAGAAGATGTTGTAAACCATTCTACAATGCCAGTCATTACATTTAAAATCTAAATATAATACATAAGTAATTAGCCAAACTGCTTCAAATGTTTTCTATTTGAAGCAGTTTTTTGTTAGATATAGTTTAAAAGCAGCTCATTATGCATAAAAATATCATTAATTATTAAGTTAAAATTTTAAATTTATAATAATCATACAACGATTCATGTGTTCAGTATTGCAAAATTAAGTGCTAAAAAGATGAATCTTTTAATATTAATAGGTATTTGCTATATAAATGTTTAGATTTGCAGATTGCTTTTTAAGGGTAACTTTAAAGTAATTTATGGCAAAAGAATATTTAAACACCCACGATAATTTACTTTCGCTTATTGGTTCGACTCCAATCGTGAGATTGAATAAGATAACTGAAAGTTTTGAGGGTCAGTACTTTGTAAAATATGAGGCGCAAAATCCCGGACATTCTTCTAAAGACAGAATAGCTGTACATATTATAGAAAAGGCTGAGCGAGACGGACTTATTAAACCAGGAGACACCATTATTGAAACTACAAGTGGAAATACAGGTTTTAGTATTGCAATGACAGCAACTATCAAAGGATACAAATGTATTTTAGCTGTTAGTTCCAAATCTTCCAGAGACAAGATTGATTTATTAAGAACAATGGGTGCAGAAGTTCACGTATGCCCGTCAAGTGTTCCACCGGATGATCCACGTTCATATTACGAAGTTGCCAAAAGTATTCATAAAAGAACACCCAATTCAATTTACATAAACCAGTACTTTAACGAATTAAACATCGAGGCGCATTACCTTACTACAGGTCCTGAGATATGGAAGCAAACCGAAGGTAAAATTACCCACCTTGTAGCTTGCAGTGGTACAGGAGGAACAATCTCGGGAACTGCCAGGTACTTGAAGGAGCAAAACCCTGACATCAAAATATTAGGTATAGATGCTTATGGTTCTGTTCTTAAAAAATACCATGAGACGGGTGTGTTGGATAAAGATGAAATTTATTCCTATAAAATCGAAGGATTAGGTAAAAACCTTATCCCTACTGCAACCGATTTTGACGTTATAGACAAATTCACAAAAGTTACCGACAAAGACAGCGCGCTCATGGCTAGAAAAATCGCTGTAACAGAAGGGATGTTTGTAGGGTATACCAGTGGAGCAGCAATGCAGGGAACCATTCAACTTTATAATGAAGGGTTTTTCAAAAAAGACAGCTATGTCGTGATTATATTTCCCGACCACGGTTCCAGATATATGAGTAAAATATATAGTAACGACTGGATGAAAGCTCAGGGATTTATAGAGAGCGAAGAAGCATTAAAAAAAAAAGTTTATCAAAAGAATTTAGTTCAATAAACAGAAAATCATCAAATATGAGAGATTTATTTTCTAAGATTTACAGAGATAAAGGTCCATTAGGAAAATGGGCTGATCAAGCAGAGGGATATTTTGTTTTTCCTAAATTAGAGGGAGAAATAAGCAATAGAATGAAGTTTCAAGGAAGAGAAGTCATCACTTGGAGTGTAAATGATTATCTTGGACTAGCAAACCACCCTGAAGTTCGTAAAGCGGACGAGGAAGCTGTTAAGAAATATGGTAATGCCTATCCGATGGGTGCGCGAATGATGAGTGGTCATACAGAGTTGCACGAAAAACTTCAAGATGAGCTTGCCAAATTTGTTAATAAGGAGGCAGCTTATGTTCTTAATTTCGGCTACCAAGGTATACTATCTACAATAGACGCTTTAGTCGGTAAAGACGACGTGATTGTTTACGATGTCGATGCCCATGCTTGTATTATAGACGGTGTAAGATTGCACTTAGGTAAGCGATTTACCTACAAGCATAACGATTTAGACAGTATAGAGCTTAACCTGGCCCGTGCAGAAAAAATTGCAGAGCAAACTGGAGGTGGTGTACTCTTTATTTCCGAAGGTGTTTTCGGAATGCGAGGAGAGCAAGGAAAATTAAAAGAAATAGTTGCTTTAAAAGAAAAATACAACTTTAGGTTACTTGTAGACGACGCTCACGGTTTTGGAACACTTGGTGCTACCGGTGCCGGAGCAGGCGAGGAGCAAGGCGTGCAAGATGGTATAGATGTTTACTTTGCTACGTTTGCTAAATCTATGGCCAGTACAGGTGCTTTTATCGCCGGAGATAAAGAGATTATCGATTATCTGAAATACAATATGCGTTCTCAGATGTTTGCCAAATCTCTGCAAATGTCTTTAGTAGAAGGTGCACTTAAACGCCTGGAAATGATTAAAACCATGCCAGAGTTGAAAAATAAGCTCTGGGAAAATGTTGATGCGCTTCAAGGTGGTTTAAAAGAAAGAGGTTTTGATATTGGTACGACATCAAGTTGTGTAACACCAGTTTACCTGAAAGGCAGCATCCCTGAAGCCATGGCTTTGGTGAAAGATTTGAGAGAGAATTATGGTATTTTCTGTTCTATAGTTGTTTATCCTGTTATTCCAAAAGGCTTAATCCTTTTAAGAATGATTCCAACAGCTACACATACGTTAGAAGATGTAGAAATTACTCTAGACGCTTTCTCTGCCATCAGAGAAAAACTAGAGAAAGGCATATACAAAAGAATAGCTCAGGAAGTTATGAAAAATATGTAATCAAGAAGTTGATTATTTCAAAATCTAAAAAAGCTGCTTCCAAACTGAGGCAGCTTTTTTTGTATTAAGATTTCCGGTAGGATTTTTATTTCAGTTTAATGCCTTTGTCTTTAAGAATAAGGATTTTCTTGTCTTTGTATAAGCTGCCTATGGCTTTTTTAAATGCTTTTTTACTCATCTTTAAGGTATCATAGATTTCATTAGGATTAGATTTGTCATGAAGAGGTAAAAAACCGTCATATTCACTTAAAGCATCCAAAACTATTTTGGCATTAGGCTCGATACTTTTATAGCCAAACTTAGATAGGGTTAAGTCTATTTTGTTGTCTTTTCTTATTTTTTTGATGTAACCTTTAAGACGGTCTCCGGTTTTATAATTCTCAAAAACTTCGTCATGATATAATAGGCCTAAATGGATTTCATTTATAATCATATTGTAACCCAGTTCAGTTTTGTTAGTGACGATAAGGTCTACTTCATCAAACTCCTTGACTGTAATTACAGAGTTATCCACATAATGGTTTACTTTGCTTGAAGCAACCAAACGCTGGCTCTCCTCGTCTAAGTAGCAAAAAATTAAATAACTTTCGCCAACTTCCATTTTATAGGCTTGTTCTGCAAAAGGGACAAAGAGGTGTTTTTCCAGTCCCCAATCCAGAAATGCGCCATAATTGCTTGTGTCAACGCATTTTAGTACTGCAAACTCATCTAGTTTTACTTTTGGGGTTAGGGTAGTGGCCACAGGCCTTTCCTCATGGTCTAAGTACACAAATGCGCTTATGTCATCACCTATTTCAAACTGTTCCGGTTTGTACTTGTTGGGTAGTAATATTTCTGTACCGTTTTCGTGTTTTAAAAACAAACCTGGCGCAGTATCTCTATCTATTTTAAAATCGTGGAATTCTCCTAAAGTTAGCATTTGTAGGTATTAGAATTTAATTTATAATATGTAAATGGTTTACTCTTTACCATCTACAAAATCTTGTAAGTAAGTATAGCGCTCTGTTAATATGCCATTTTCAGTCATTCTGGCGCGTTTAAGGATACCATTTTTATCTTCATTATAAAAAGCAGGAATAACATGTTTAGCAAACATAACTCCAAAACCTTCGCTGGCATCTTTTGGTAATTCGCAAGGTAAATTATCAACAGCCATAACTCCAATAGCGTTTGGGTCTAAAGCATTGGCTTCAGACTCTGTCTCAGGATTGTAGCCATAAAATGGATCTGCAATTGTGGATGGCCTTATCGTAGACGCTACAGGTCCATCGATATCGCAACTGATGTCTGCTACGAGTTTGATATTAAAATCCGGGTGCCTCGCGTCTTCTCGTGTAAATAAAAATGGGGCGTTGTCTCCGTAAAAATGCCCGGCGATAAACATATCCGAAACTTTAGCAAATTTCATAAAATCAGATTCGTATGGTGTTGGGTCGCTAAAGAATTCATTTAAGTTGCTTTCGGCATTATCTTTTCGTTTTACGTAATCTAACACCTGTGCATTGGTAAAAACAGCCTCGTTGTAAGTATTGTTTAAATAATCTTCTACGCTAACTTCTTTTATACCTAAATGTTCCAAAATTTCTCTGGCACCTTTGGCGACTTTGCCGCCACCCGTAAGTAATATTTTGATGTTTGGGATATTAATTTTGTCCAATTCGGCCTTTACTTCGTTTAAGTCGGCTAAATTTTCAACTTTTGGTAAATCGAAAATTTCATGCCGTTTCCCTAATAATCGAAACCCATTGTAAGCACCAACTAAACCGGCATAACGCCCAAAACCTATTAATCTTGAGCCATTCTGTTTTGTAATAACTTCATGGTCGTAAAGTATGATGTTTTTTTCCAATATGGCTTTTAATAAGTCTCTATTGTACTCTTGTTTTTTTATGGTATGCGAGAAGAAAAAATAAGACTTTTTTGGGATTAAAGCTTCGACAGGAACTTCTTTTACGCCCAGTAGAATGTCACAGTCACTTAAATCTTCGCTCACGACTATGTCTTTCTGTCTGTATTGTTCATCAGAAAAAATACGAATCGCTGAGGGCTCAACAATAAATTTTAAATTGTTGTAGGTGTTTTGTAGTTCAGCTAATTGATTTGGTGTAAAAACAACTCTTCTGTCAGGTGGTGATTTACGCTCTTTGATAATACCTATTTTCATATAAGGAATGGGTTTTACTTTTTAATTCTTTTGCAAAAATAAGCTTTAGCGAGTAGAAAATCTTAAAATTACATTTAAAACAAAAAATGGAATAGAATTTGTTTCATACATTTGCATAGTAATTGAAGAATCATTCATAACATAATGGTACAATTTCATTTTACCATTTGAGAAATGATTTTATAGAATAAGTTCTAAATTCAATTGTGCAAAATGAAAGTTTTGCTATTTCATTGCAGGGGTCGACTTGGTTTTGACAGCAGGACTTATCGGATATTAAGCATGTCGTGTAATGGTTTTGATACACGTAAAAGGCTAGACCAACATTTAAACGGCGAGAATAACTACGCTTTAGCTGCTTAATCTGAATCACAGTAGGATTTAAGTTTATTTCTACAAGGTAGAAAGGCTAAATGTCTCCAAAAAGCCTTGGTTAATGGCGTTTTACAAAGAGGCATCGTAAAAGTTGACCATGATTAGACAAAGCTTCGGTGTCTAGTCGAGATGAAGAAGCTAAGCTTAAAGTGGGCTGTGTGTTGTCAGCTTTGAGTCGAAAATTAAAAACATACTAAACATGTAGAAGTGTATTTGTTAACTTGTTTGGACGGGAGTTCGAGTCTCCCCGACTCCACAATTACCTTTCAAACCCTCAGTATTTGCTGAGGGTTTTGTTTTTAGGTGACAATTGAGGTGAAAAATTAAAAAACGTCAAAAATTCATTCTTGATTTTAAAAAAGCAATCACGACCTCAAATTCTTAAAATTATTGATGTAGTTTTGAAACAGACTGCATAAACATGCTATTATTACATTAACAAATTAAAATGACTCAAAATATAAATATAGCCGTCTTGATTGATGGTGACAATATTCCTTCTGCGAACGTCAAACAAATGATGGAAGAGATTACCAAATACGGGAATCCCACCATAAAACGAATTTATGGCGATTGGACCAGACCCGGATTGACAAAATGGAAAAACTTACTGTTAGAAAACGCCATCACTCCTGTGCAACAATATGGGTACACAACAGGAAAAAATGCCACAGATTCTGCCATGATTATCGATGCAATGGATATTTTGTACAGCGAGAAAGTGGACGGATTTTGTTTGGTTTCCAGCGATAGCGATTTTACCAGATTAGCCACCAGGTTGAGAGAAGCGGGAATGCTAGTTATCGGCATAGGAGAAAAGAAAACGCCTAATCCTTTCATTGTGGCCTGCGATAAGTTTATTTATATAGAAATTTTAAGACAGCAAACGGAAGGCAAGACCGAATCCAAAGAAGTCAATAAATCTATGGTAGATAAAATAACTGACAAAGAGATTAGTTTAATTTCGTCTTCAATCAGCGATTTGTCTGACGATGAAGGATGGGCTTTTCTTGGCGATGTAGGAAGCTTAATCCAGAAAAAGCGACCTAATTTTGATTCACGAAATTACGGGTTTGAAAAACTTACGCCATTAATAAAATCCATCAATAAATTCGAGATAGAACAACGCGATAACCCAAAAGGCCGAAGTCGATTAATTTATGTGAAAATAAAAGAAGAGCATACTCCAAAGCCAAAGAAATCTAAGTAAGTCCGGGGAAAGCAAATTTTTATTTAAGTTGAAAATTTATACGCCTAACGAGTCAGTTTTAAAAATATAGCTTAAAATCTTAACTTTACAAAAGCACTGGGATTACTTAATTTTACTGAAAATTATGCGAACGGCTATATCTATTTTGATAGCGATACATGGTATAATCCATTTGTTCGGGTTTTTAAAAGCTTATAAACTAGCTGAATTCAATGCCATTACACAGCCAGTTTCAAAAACCTATGGATTACTTTGGTTGTTATCGTTTCTGTTATTTACTCTTACAATCATCTTTTATGTTTTCCAATATCAATATTGGTGGCTTTTTGGATTTATGGCGGTAATTTCTTCACAAGTGTTGATTTTCAACTATTGGTCTGATGCCAAATTTGGAACAATAGCTAATGTTATTATTTTGTTTCTAGTTATTTTGGGATATTCAAGCTTTAGGTTTAACCAAAAAATTACAGAAGAAAGACAAGCCTTGTTTGAGAAGTCACAATTTTACGAGGCTTCAACTAAATTTGACCAAAGGGCATTTAACAACTTACCGCCAATAGTTCAAAAATGGTTAAATCAAAGCGGAATCCTTGAAAAACCCATAACACATAATGTATATCTAAGGCAGGATTTACGGCTTAAATTAAAACCTGAACAAGAAAACTGGGATAGTGGAACAGCAGAACAATACTTTACAACACAACCGCCTGCATTCAACTGGAGTATACACACAAAAATGAACTCGATGTTGAGTGTTGTTGGTCGTGATAAATTTGTAGACGGTAAAGGCGAGATGTTGATAAAACTTTTTTCTATCCTTCCTGTAGCCAATGCCAAAGCTGAGGATAAAATAGACCAGGCCACATTACAACGCTATCTGGCTGAAATCGTTTGGTTTCCATCAGCTGCACTAAGTCCGTACATGACTTGGGAGGCATTAGACGAATATTCGGCTAGAGCAACTATGCAATACAAAGGTACCAGGGGTTCTGGTTTATTTTTCTTTGATGCCGATGGTGAATTTAAAAAATTTGTTGCCATGCGCTACCAAGATGCCGCAGCTGCAAAACCAACAAAATAGACAGTAGTCGCTACCAAAACTGAAGAAATAAATGGCATAAAAATACCTGTTGAATGCGAAGCGTCCTGGGCTTTAGAAAAAGGAGAGTGGACCTGGTTGAAGTTAAAAATAAGTGATATTGAATACAATCTGGAAAAATTCAACTGAATTTGTGCTTACTGAATGTTTAAGTAAAAAAGCTTTTGGACAAATTGTGGTAACGTCTTATTTCAATCAAATAATCGTAAAATAAAAAGCAGTAAAACATACGTGATTAGCTATTTTGACGTGAGCTCGACCTCATATTTTTATATTTATACACATTGCAATCTATTAAGGCGAGATAGGAATCTTGCTTATTTTAACGCATTGGGAATTAATGATTATTAAATCGAACTCACATTAAACTAGATAAAGAAAATATCCATAATAGTTTTTTTGGTTATCGTTTTACCACCCAAATATGTATGAGGGCTTAAATAGCTTTATTGCAGATTTATATATTTTTAAACTACTTAATAATAAGCTTTTCTGTTTTTTCAAAACTTCCAAATTTTGCTTTTAGGATGTAAATACCGGATTGTAAAAAAGAAAGATCAGTACTGGCGTTGGATGCTAATTTTGCTCTATGTATAGTTCTACCATTCAAATCTACGATTTCCATATCAAAAGGTAATTTAGACTTAAAGTTAACTATACCAAATGAGGGATTTGGATGCAGGCTAAAACTAAAATTTTCAAAATCCTGAGTGTTTAGATTTTGCTTAAACTTAAATGCACTATTATATATTTTTTCGAAACCAAAGTTCTCGTTAATTGGCCCTGTGGAATACAATAAAGAATTATTTGTATATATTTCGATGCTTGGCTTAAGATTAGCATCGCTGTAAATCCAGCCATCACCAAATTGATCTTGAATATTGATTGTATAACATTCTTCTATACCTAAAAGTATAGCATTATGAATTTTAACAGTACGTGCATCAGGTCCTCCACCGCCAAATTGGTCATCTGTGCCGGGCTGGTACGGGCCACCTGAAGCTATTACTGTATTGTTATCATTGGTAATATTCCAGGTTATTTCTGCTGGATAAAAGTCTGTGCCAACTCTTATTTCAATAGCAACCTGATCAGTAGCAACTGTTGGATTTAATACGAGATTTTCATTGTTAAGTATAGAGCTGTGAGGCGCACTTCCATTTATAGAAATTAATTCTAGCTGAGTACTTTCATTAATGTCCAGAAGGGCGCTTAAGGTAATAGTTCTCATCTCATTTGCGCCTATAGGGATCGAAAAGAATTCGTTAATTGGAGTTACATTTGTTCCATTTACAACTTCAAAATCTAATGAAGTGATAAATTGACTACCATAATTTTTTACATTAATGCTAAAGTCTGATACAGTGCCTGCTTCACAAATATTAACATTATCTACTTCCATTATGGCATGAAAATTTTCTTCTTGAAGTGTAACACAACTAGAGCTTATCACATTTTTTAAATCATTTACAGATGCAGTAGGATCGATTAAATATAACAATCCATCGCCACATACTCTATAGGTCACAGGAACAGCGTTTGTGACATTATAAGCATTTCCGATAGATGCTGAATCTATAATGGGGTAAGGGTTAGTGGATATCCAATCACCAATTGAATTTCCATTGCCATTTAATTCATTTAAACCACTCAAGGGATCGACTTCTATTTTTAAAACAACAACCTGATCCGAACCATGTTCTCCAAACGTGTAATAAAAGTCATATAAAGTACCAAGCTGCTGATCATTCCATGATGAAAAAGATGAGGTTGAAAAAAAAGTGAGAATAACGACCTTACCGTCGTTCAGATAGTTCTGTAAATTGTGCGAATTGCCATTTATATCCATGACATCAAATTGAGGTGCCGCTGAACCATCTGGCAGCTGGGCAAAACTTGAAAAAATAATTAGGCAAGTAAAAATTAAAGGTAGAAAATGTTTCATTAGATTGGTTTTAAGCCATCAAATGTAGGTCTTTTAATTTATAAAAATCAAATATATTTGAATTATATTAAAAAAAATATAAAATATTATATAAAACATTAAAAAATATTACGTATTAAATTGTATTTATTGAAAATATATTAATTGTAAAATTTTACTGCATGACAAAAATTATATTAACCTAAAGTAATAAAATCAGTTCTGCCACTTTCCCGGATTAGTCGGGAATAAAGGGAGCCTGATTTTCCTCAATTTCCCCATTTAGTCCAGACTAATTCGAGAGGGTAAAAATTGAGGAAAATATGTTGAAATCAATTTTTGTCATGACTTACAGAAAAAAATTAAACTAAAATTGTATCGAGAGCTAGTCAATGCATCTCGATACCATTTATTATTTTACCTTGTATGTGGGTAAAATAATAAATCACTCAATTTGACGTAAAGAGTTAAATGTAAATACGTTACGAAAAAAACATCATTGGTAGGGTAGTTCATACCTATTTAATTTAGGGATTTAAATGACCTTTCAATTGTGCTCAAGTTAATATTGAAACCTTATTTATTTTAAAGCATTGGAAATTAATGATTTTTAAAACGAACTCAGGTTATTTTAAAAAAAATACTCACTTGTACACAAATACGCTTAAAGTAAAGTTTTTAACCTGCAAAATGCTAACTTTGTTGTAGGTGGTTTTGGCGAATTCTGATGAAATGTTGATCATAAATCTATTGTGTAAGAAACAGAGGTTTTTCAAGTTTTAAATAATTCATGATTTTCGAAACATATACGATATGAAATCGCAAAATAAATCATTAAAATGTTTACAGACGTTTACTTTTAAGTTAGCATACTTAAAGCACATACAACCACTTTAAAAATGGTACTTCATAGAATGAGAAATAAAAACTTAGGCCTGGCCGAACTTATAGCTATTGCTTTAGGTGGAATGGTTGGCGGTGGAATTTTTACAATTCTTGGAATTTCGGTTTCCATGATTGGTAACCTAACACCAATTGCCATATTTATAGGCGGTTTGATTGCTGCATTGGCTGCTTATTCTTACGTGAAGTTAGGCTTATACTACAGAGATGAGGGTGCGACATATTCTTTTTTTAAAAAGACCTACCCAAACTCCCATTTCTTAGCTGCCATGATTGGCTGGTTTATCATATTTGGCTATATAAGCACACTGGCACTTTACGCATACACGTTTTCGTCCTATGCTATAAGCAGTACAAGCTTTGCGGATGATGTATGGATTAGAAAAGGCATTGCAATCGCAGTAATCGGTATCTTTACCTTAATTAACATATGGAGTGTAAATGGCATGGGGAAAATTGAAGATGTCATGGTCTACACCAAGCTTATTCTCCTTACAATCATATCTGTTATTTTGATACAACACGGCAATACAGATCCTTCAACATTTATAGATAATATGATAGTAGACGCAGAAAACTCCAGCGTTCTTTCTATACTTATTGTGGCTTCCATCACATTTGTAGCTTATGAAGGCTTTCAGTTGGTTATAAATGCTGTAAATGAAATGACTGATCCGGAACGAAATATTCCACGAGCCATATATGCTGCCATAAGTTTAGCTATACTGATTTATATCGTGATTTCCATTGGCGCTCTATTCGCCATTCCTAAGGAAGAAATTATAAATAACAAAGAATATGCCCTTGCAGCAGGCGCAGGTAATGTGCTTGGCAGTATTGGTACAAACCTTGTGATTTTAGGCGCCATTCTAGCCACAAGCAGTGCCATAAGTGGTACCGTTTTTGGATCGTCCAGGCAAATGGCAGTTATCGCAAAAGACGGTTACTTTCCCCACTGGCTATCGATAAAAAAGCATAATAGTCCTCAAAATGCCATAGCCGGCATGGCGGTCATGGCTAGTCTGTTAATTGTAATAGGTGGTCTAGAATTGATACTTGAGTTTGGCAGCATTACGTTTTTACTGGTTTCCTTGTTAATGGCCATCGGTAACCATAAAATTAGATCTAAAACCAACTCTTCCGGCTATCTAACTCTTTTATCCATTATAGGGCTGAGTATTGGTGGGATACTGATTTTGTACTATGAATTTTCAACCAAATGGGAACAAATGATCGCCATTATTATTCTTTATATTGTATTGGCACTTGGCGCCTGGATATATTCTACTAAAAAGGAAAAGAAAGAAAAAAAGCAAAAATCTAGCGGTTGATGAATAGGCCTGCAGTATAGAGTATGGTCCGCCCAAAAAGGAATAGTGACAAAAGACAATTCTAAAAAAACTTGTAAATCAAAGGCTTATCTATTAAAAAAGTGGCTTAACAGAGTTCGGTTTACAGTTTCGCACCTTTTTAGCCTTGTAAAAGACACGGGCATAATTTAATGTTCACCGTTTTATACATTTATATTTAAACCCCGTTGGTTGAATGGTGTAATTAATAAAATTGCAATTTAAATCTCACATCAAATAATAGAATATCAATTGTTTAGTTGAAAATCACCCAAAAAATATAGCCGTTTTACGGGAATCCGTAAGGAATTGTATAGGGCTATTAGTATTTTTGATTAGATAATCATATTGTTGTAAAACAACAAATACAATGGCTTTATAAGGATATAAAAACCAGTATACATGCATAAAACAAAGATTTTGAAACATAATACTAATACACAATTGGTATACCCTATAGCTAATATTTCTTAATCATAGCTACATTACTATTGAGGAGGATGATTTGTTTTCAACTTTTCGATCTAAACCGGAGATAAGGAAAATGAAATGATTATAGCATCTAAGCCAATCCGGAGCTTTTTTAAAAATGTTCATGTTGTAGAAATTAACTACAGTTTAGCTTTAGGTGTTGCTAAAAAAAAATTTAGATAATGGAACAAAAGGTATTGTATTTCGTATTGGTTCTCATAGTCATTATATTAATAATCTTGTTTATTAAGGTATCAAGATTAGAGAATGAGATGTTTAAAAAAAGGAGGGATAAATAGCCTTTACGCCAATGCCAATATTCCAAAATACTGTTGCCCACAAGTACTTATTAGGCAACCAAAGCTCAGCATTTTATTAGTTTTCTTAGGCGTAGCTATTACAGAGATGGTATCTCAATTGCAATTTCTTTTACAGTAATTTGAAATGATAAATGGTATAACAAGAAAACTATGGTATATAGATCATATTTTCAAGTCATCTTAAAAAGCTGTTTTTCTAAATCCGGATTAACCTTGCTAATACCTTAATTTGGTTCGTTGCTCGCCTTTAAATTGATATGTTTGGTTAGAATCAAGAAAAATATTTTATAAAGCATCAAGAGGACTTGTGATATTTTTTTTTGAAGTATTGGAAACATGAGTATAAATTTGAGTTGTTTTAATAGAATGATGTCCTAATAACTCCTGGATAAACCTTAAATCCGCACCGCTTTCTAAAAGGTGTGTGGCGTAAGAATGCCTTAGTCCATGTACACCAATACTTTTTTTGATTTTTGCCTTCTTCATGGCATTTCTAAAGATAGACTGAACACTGGATTTAGAATATTGTCCTCCATTTTGGCCTTCGAACAGCCATTTTTTGGGTTTGTACATCTTGTAGTAATCTCTAAGATGTTCTAAAATGCTTTCAGGTAAATTGACATACCGGTCTTTCTTACCTTTAGCAGTAGATATTAAGACTTGCATTCTTGAGCTATCGATATCAGCAATTTTTAGTCTTACCACTTCACTTACTCTTAGGCCCATACCATATGTAAGTTTGAGAATTATAAGATGTTTAGGATTCTCTATCTGCTGAAAAAGTTTTTTTATTTCAGCCTTACTTAACATTTTTGGAAGTGTTTGTGGTTTTTTTGGTCTTGGAATATCAAAAAATAGCTTAGGTTGATGTAACACATTTTCAAAATAAAATTTGATGGCATTAATTTTACCATTCATTTTACGTTCTTTCATCTTGAGGCGGTTTACACAATATAAGAAATAGTCTTTTAATCTATCTGGTGTCATATTGTTTACCGGGTAATGTTTTAGTAGCGTTAAAAGGTGAGTGAATTCTCCTACGTACATTCGAATTGTATTTTCGCTATATGATCTAAGTTTAAGCTGTTCTAAAAAAAGCTCTAGTGCCTTATGATTAACAGGATGTATTTTAGACAGGTGTTTGTGTAAGGTTGATTTTGGCTCTAAACCCAGCTCATTTCTTACCGAAGGTATATCAGGTAGATACCAAAACTTATTATCACTATCCCATCTAGCTGATGGGAAACGTTTCTTTAATTCTTTTTTTAAGTGTGGCGTATATTTAAATGTAATAGTAATTACAGGTTTAGAATTATGAACACATGGTGAGAAGGTATAATATTTATAATCCACTTCATTATTTTATATATCAAAAGTAGGTGATTTTATTTTTATATACAAAATGATTATGTAAAAAAATGATTTAATAGTCTTTTAGACAATTTGTTATGAAAATATTTAAGCAAAATGTATATCAGTGAATTAATTGCGTATATTTGTGTGTTGGCTTTAATGCTGAAGCAAGTTTGCGGTTTGAAAAAAGCCTGGTTTGATTTTCGGATTTTTTTTTAGAATTTTAAGGTAGATAAATTAGAAAAACTGTGCGCGGAATTTCAAAAATTTTCGGAATTATCACTCAAATGTGGAATGAAATACAACAGCGGAATTCCTTACTCAAACTCTGAATTGAATTACGCTTGACTTTTTAGCTTGTTTGCGTAATCGGAACTGGAAAAACAACGCTGGAATTGCTCACTCAAACCTGAATTAAAAAACGGTCGGAATTTGAGCTAGTTTGAGGAATGAATAAAAAAGCGGAAATTTTAAAAACTGAAATTAAAAGCTGACCGAAAAAAGAAAAACGGAATGAATTATAAAAGCACTAAAAGCCAACAACGGCTATAATTCATTACGGCGGAATTTCCTATCGGAAATTCCCTGCTTTTTTGCTATCTTTCGGTCAACGTCGGAAAAATGGTCGCCCATTTTTCCGTAACGAAATCATAGCCAAAACCGTTGTACAACATACCCGAAATGAACAAACTGCTGACAATTTCACTTCTGATTTTCTTATTTCTGTCTTGTAAAAACGACAAGAAATCTGAATTGGAATTTTATGCAGAAAACCAAACTTCATTTTTGGATTTGAGAAATGGTGACTGGACAAAAAACTCGTGGATTAGGAAACCAGAAAACCTAAAAATGGTTCACGAATCATTTAAAAAATTTGGTTACGACAAACTCGAAAACCTGATTTTTAAAAGCGACAACGAATTTTTAATTCAAGGAATTTATATAAAACGGAATTTCGAGAATTTAATTGACAGTTTGGAATTGACCTATAATAAACCAGAAATACAAACCAAATATTACGCTGAATTTTGGAATCGCAGAAAAGCGGAGAAAAACGACTCAATCGTTTATGAAATAATCCGAGAATTCAACTCAATAAAATTGGACGAAAAACAGCGGAATTATGAAAACCAGTTTGTAAATGACACATTGGTTGACCTTTTAAAAATTGAGTTTGACAACGAAAATTTGAATTCTAAAAAAGCGGAATCTGACTTTTACATATTAAAAAAATACGGACTTAATCAATCAGCTTATAACCTACTCTACGAACGAGCAGAATATTCGGAATTTGAATTAGACCGAGAGAAATTAGAAAAGGAATTGACAAAAACAACCGAATTTGAACAACCTTGGCTTATCGATAATGAAAAATAAAGTACGTTGTACAACAATGTATAACCGCAATTACGGCGGATTCGACTACGTCCGAATCCACTC
>CAYNCI010000045.1:0-19742 GCA_964396065.1 uncultured Mesohalobacter sp.
TATACTGAATATCAGAGATATAAGAAAGTATTTAAGTGATTTTTTTAAGGGAAATTAGATGGTTTTTGAGACAGTCTGACGGTCTTGTATATCCTTCAGTGGTGAGGCAAACAAGCCTTACCAAATCATTTTAAGCCAAATGTAATTAAAAATTCTAAGTCTTATGGTTTAACCATTGAGGATATACGTCCTAAGTTTACATTTAATAAATTTAAGCATTAATCAGAAAGGCACAAAGCAGTAGAGTAAGGTTAAGATATACATTGAGCATTTCAGCTCGTCAACATTGAAAATCCATACTGCTTTAATCTTTAAACTTGTTCAGTTCTATGAGGCTTTAGACCTCGTTTTTAGGTTGTTAAGTTAAAGATTTTATCACCTTTCATAAACTATTTTGATATGAATAAAGATAAGAAAATTTTTGGAGTAGACATTAGTAAGGATTTTTTTGATGTTGTAGATCAATCAGGGAATCATGACCAGTATGGCAATGATGCACAAGGATTTTCAAAATTTAAAAAGGCCTTACCTAGCAATGCCTTAGTATTGATGGAAGCCACAGGATATTACCATTATCTCTTAGCACAATACCTATCTAAAAATGGAATTGATTGTGCTGTGATAAACCCATTATCAATCAAACGTTTTATTCAAATGAAGCTCTCAAAAGTTAAGACAGATAAAGCCGATGCTAAAGCTATTTGTGAGTATGCAATGGCTAACGAAGTAGTTCTGTACAACCCGGCGGATGCTGTTCAAGCGGAGTGTTTACAAATGTTTCGGATGATACATATCTACAAGAAACAGCTCACCGCTATTAAAAATAAACTTCATGGAGAAGCAATTTTAGGGCGACCGTCTAAGAGCGTTTATCATTCTTTAAATAGGACAAAAAAGCATCTTGAAAGCGAACTTAAAATACTAGAAGAACAGCTTTAGAACTGGTCAAAGATAAGTATCAACATCAGATCACACTGCTTAAGAGCATACCTGGTTTAGGGATGAAGACTATACTATTTCTAATCGTTATAACAGATGGTTTTACAAAGTTTGAGAATGCTTCACAGCTGTGTTCCTACGCAGGCATTACACCAATAGAGAGAACATCTGGCAGTAGTGTTCGTGGGAGAAGCAGAATAAGCAAAGTAGGGAATAAACGCCTGAGGAATTTGTTGTTTATGTGTTCATTTACGGCCTGCCAACACAACAAAGCTTGTAAGGACCAGTATGAACGCATTGTAAATAAAGGTAAGAGTAAAAAATTAGCGCTATTAGCAGTCAGTAACAAACTGCTAAGACAAGCCTTTGCAATAGCAAAGTCCGGTATACCTTACGATGCGAAGCATCGTAGCGTACTATCTTAAATTTTTAAAAAATATGATGATGTAAATAGCATGTTGAACTGGAAATAAATCGACGATAGGAGATTTATTCCATTTCAACAATGCCAAGAAGCACTATGCTCAAAATTAATTCAAATTTTGTTTGGTTAATAGCTCAGTTCTTTGTTAGGCTGTGTATTGTTTAACTAGTTATGGATTTCAGTAACTTATGGTTCTATTTTGTCGAGTTATTAAATAAAAAAGGTGATGTAATAAGTACATCACCTGATATTGTACATAAAAAAAGTTATTTAAAAAACCAATTTCTGTTCTTGTATAACAAAATACAAAAGAAAATTATGGATTGTGCAATAAAAAACATGAATAAGTTTCCGACATATTCTTGATAACCATTAACAAGTAAACCTGTTATTATGAAAAGAAAAACAAGTTGTAATGCAAACCAAATGATTAAATATTTACTTTTCATAGCAATTTTTATAAAGCACAATGTAGCATAACTGATATTACATATGCAGGTCCAGTCCAAGTTCTGCCATATCTACATTTAGTATCCTGATCACAAACATCTTCTGCACATGTCATACATTTGTCATAATCATATTTCCCACAATTATCCATTCTATCAAACTGGTGATTTTCGAATGAATCTTCATTATGACAATCACAAACGCTGTTACTAGTGTTTCCATTAAAGTCATCTTGAATCTGATGAATAAAACCAGAATCATTAATGTCACTGCCTTCTTCTGAGCTTAAATCAATTGTTAATAATACTTCATCATTGAAATTTTTAAAAGAATAAACACTGGAATTATCTATCATTAAATAGCTTGATATTGAATCGCCAACAATACTTGCGCCATAATAAGTATTTCTATTTTCTTTATATGGTATTGAAACTAACTCATAGTGAGACCATCTATTCAAATACAATTTAGCTTCTGAAAAGTCTAATAATTCAATATTAATATTTAATGAATTTCTTACTAAAGTTAGTTGCTCTGGATATAAGTTTAAATCCACTTCAATTATTGGTGAATCTTCTGGGTTATGAGCTGTTTTTTGTATTGGTACTGTTGTGTTCTCAACCTCTATACTTTCAACCTGAATAGACTCTTCTGAACAACTTAAAGTAAAGAGTACAATAAACAAATAAATAATTTTTTTCATTTTTAAATGTTTGAATTTAATAATTTCGATTAATAATTTGTTAAAACTAGATTTTGCGAATACATACGGGTGATAAGCCCAGAATTTATCATACTATTTATATTAATTTGAACAAAATTATTATCAATTGGTCGAATGTGAAAGATAAAAATCTAAAAATTTTATTAAACAAAAATATATATTAAATATTATAAGCATTAAATATATTTATAGTTAAATAGAATTCCAAAGAGTATAAATATACTTTATTATTTCTTACATATTTAATTATTTTTAATTTTAAAAGATTTCTATAAGTATTTAATTTACTGTCAACTTATTTAATTCGGGATGAAATTCCATATACAGCCTAACTAGTGTGTATCATCAAAAATACAGCACTTTTTAATTTTTTTGTTCTGTATTTCTGCCATATGCTTACCAAAAGATAGAACTGCAGGCATTATCTGAGTTTAGATTACTTAATGCAATTATCCTATAAATAATACAATTCATTTAACCAGCACTACAGAAATGTAATGTGTTGTTTTTAGCCATTAAACCCTTACTAATGCATTTTTTTGGCCAATTGTCTACCGTCAAAATGCATTAGTCGGATTTAACATTAGGTCGGTTTAATCCAAAGCTGCCACACCTGGAAGGGTTCTACCTTCTAGCATTTCCAACATGGCACCACCACCGGTAGAGACATAGCTTACTTTATTTTCAAATCCATATTTTTTAACAGCGGCAACGCTATCGCCTCCTCCAACGAGTGAGAATGCACCTTTAGCTGTTGCATCTGCTATGGCATTTCCTGCGGCAATAGTACCTTCAGCAAAATTGGACATTTCAAATACACCTAATGGGCCATTCCACAAAATAATTTTAGATTGCTCTATCACATCAGCAAATATTTGTTGAGACTTGGGACCGGCATCCAAGCCCATCCAACCCTCTTCAATCGCATTGATGGGTGAAAATTTAGTTTCGGCATCGTTTTCAAACTTCTGGGTGACTTTACTATCAACAGGTAAATGCACTTGTACATTTTTAGCTTTAGCAGCTGCTAAAATTTGTAAAGCTACATCTTGCTTATCTTCTTCTACAAGCGAATCACCTATCTGTCCGCCTTGGGCTTTTATAAATGTAAAGGCCATACCGCCACCAATAATAAGATGATCGATACGCTCAAGGATATTTTCGATTACTGTAATTTTACTTGACACTTTTGCACCACCTATTATCGCCGTTACGGGTTTGTCTGAAGAATTCAATACTTTGTCTAAGCTGTCTATTTCTTTTTTAAGCAAATATCCCATTGCTTTTTCTTTGGCAAATTTTGCAGCTATCGTCGTCGATGCGTGAGCTCTGTGCGCTGTACCAAAAGCGTCATTTACGTAAACATCAGCTAGGTTGGCTAACTGCTCCGCAAAATCTTCATCGCCTTTTTTCTCTTCAGAATGAAATCTTAAGTTTTCCAGTAGTAATATTTCGCCAACTTTAAGATTTCTTGCCGCTTCTCTTACCTCTTCGCCAATACAGTTATTTACAAATTTCACTTTCACACCAATTACCTCAGTTACGGCATTTACGATATGCTTAAGGGAAAATGTTTCGTCAACACCGCTTGGTCGACCAAGATGCGACATTAATATTGCAGAACCACCATCTTCTAGTATTTTATGTATCGTTGGTTTTGCACCTTCTATCCTACTGCGATCAGTAACTTGGAAGTCGCTATTAAGTGGCACATTAAAATCAACTCTTATGATGGCTTTCTTACCTTTAAAATTAATGTCGTCTATACTTTTCATTATGTTCAGTTTTAAGATTTAGTTTTTAAAAATAGGCATATTTGCCTGAATAATTTTAATTCAAAATTAAGAATATTAGACGAATGAAATAGCGTCATTTGTCATGTTTTGTTTGAAAATAGGCTTAATTTCGCAAAAAATTGAAAACAAATGCATACTGATAGACCTCTTATTCTTGTTACTAACGATGATGGTGTTACTGCTCCAGGCATAAGACACCTCATTAAAATCATGAAAGAATTTGGAGAAGTGGTCGTTGTGGCGCCGGATAGTCCTCAAAGTGGGATGGGACACGCCATTACCATATCGCAAAATTTGTATTGTGACCCTATACATGTTGAAGATAATAGCCATAAAGAGTTCAGTTGTTCCGGCACTCCGGTTGACTGTGTAAAACTGGCTACACAACAAATATTGCATCGCAAACCGGACTTATGTGTAAGTGGTATAAACCATGGGTCTAACTCCTCTATAAATGTGATTTACTCAGGAACAATGAGTGCCGCTGTGGAAGCTGGCACCGAAGGTATTCCTGCTGTTGGTTTTTCGCTGCTTGACTACTCTATGGATGCCGATTTTGAACCTACTACGCCTTTTGTAAAGCAGGTAGTATCTATGCTCTTAAACAATGAAGTTCCAAAAGGGATGGTGCTAAACGTAAACTTTCCAAAGTTGAAAGTTGAAGATATTAAAGGCCTTAAGGTCTGTCGTCAAGCAAAGGCACATTGGCAAGAAACCTATTATAAAAGACAAAACCCACTTGGCAGAGACTATTATTGGCTAACCGGAGAATTTGTAAACGAAGATGAAGGAGAAGATACAGACGAATGGGCTCTAAAAAATGGCTATGTCTCTGTTGTTCCTATTCAATTTGACATGACGGCTTACAAACATATAGACACTTTAAAATCGCTGAATATTGAATCTTAAAAGAGATATCCTCGAAGGATTTTTTATTGGGTTTTTATCAAATTTTGCCGGGATTTACATATATGTTGGCATTGCGACAGATTACGATTTATTCGACGCTATCGAACTCGCTTATAAAGATCAATTCCTGGGCGGACTAATCGCCATTGGGGCTATTTTGAATTTTGTGCCCTTTTTTGTATACCTTAAAAAAGATAAAATCTACAAAGCCAGAGGTGTACTTTTACTTTCAATCTTAATGGCTTTGGTTATTCTATATTTAAACATTCAAAAATTATGAGTTATAAAAAAAAGTTTGAAATCCGTTGGAGTGATTTAGATGCCAATCGCCATTTAGCGAACTCTGCGTATCAAAATATGATGAGTCACACTAGAATGGGATTTTTAGTTGAATGTGGATTTTCCCAAAAAACCTTATTGAAATTAAATATTGGACCAGTCGTCTTTTTCGAGCACATATATTACTTCAAAGAGTTTTTGGCAGAAGATTCTGTAATTGTAGACTTAAAGCTAAAAGGCATTTCTGAAGATGGGATGTTCTTTAGCTTTGAACATGATTTTTACAATGGAAAAGGTGAGAATTGCGCAAGATGCGAAATGATGGGATCATGGATAGATATGAAAACCAGACAATTAACATCTCTACCCGAATACCTTTTGCATCCCATGGAAGCTTTAGAAAAAACAGAAGATTTTAAAATACTTAGTAAAGAAGACACCAGAAAGCATCGTGTTTTTCCAAAAAAACCAATTAGTGTTTAGTCGAATTTGAGAAAAACTAATAAAATCTGACTAGTATTTTAGTAATCAATAGCCACTAACCAGCCTGTTGCCGTGGTGCACGAATAATGTTTTCTGCAGTTTAGTGATGCGTGATTAGAGGAAATTTTTGGAGCTAACTTAGACCGCTACTTTTTGAGTTTTGACAAACTCTTTTAACACACCGACGACATAATCAATTTCTTCTTTGGTGTTGTAATGCGAAAGTGAAAATCGCAATGATGGTACTTTCATTTTTTCATCACCATAAATGGCGTTAAGCACGAAAGAGCCCTGCTGGCTTCCACTTTGACAAGCGCTGCCCTGAGAACATGCAATGCCTTTTAGGTCTAGTTGAAAAAGCAGCATACCTTTTGCAGTTTCTGAGATTGGGAGACTTATGTTTATTACCGTATAAGTACTTTTTTCTAAATCTGCACACAAACCGTTAAAGACAATACCTTCAACGTTTTCTTTAAGTTGAGAAATAAAGTAAGATTTTAAATTTTTGACGTAATTGCTTTCTTTTTCTAAATTTTCGTAAGCCATATTGAAAGCTTTATGCAAACCTACTATTCCGGCAACATTTTCTGTTCCTGCCCTATGGCCACGTTCTTGTGCACCGCCTTCGATTAGGGAGGCGAGCTTGTGCTCTTTTTTGATATAAGCAAAGCCCACTCCTTTTGGACCGTGAAATTTATGAGCACTAACAGCTAGAAAGTCTATTGGACAGTCCTGAAGGCAAATTTCAAAATGACCTACAGACTGAACAGTATCGGAATGAAAGAGTGCTTCATGTTCGTGTGTCAATGCTGTTACTTTGTGAATATCTAGCATATTCCCAATTTCATTGTTTACATGCATTAAGCTTACGATAGTCTTTAGAGAATTGTCTTTTAAAAGCTCCTCCAAATGGTGTAAATCTATTTCACCATGTTCACCTAAATTAACATATTCCACAACCACACCATGCTGTTTTTCCAGCTTTTGAGCTGTATAAAGTACCGCATGATGTTCTATTCTAGAGGTTATTATTCGTTTTACACCTAAATCTAGGACTGCGCACTTAAGTATCATGTTATCCGCCTCTGTGCCACCTGATGTAAAAATAATTTCGCCCGGCGTAACATTTAAGCGCGAAGCAATATCTTTTCTGCAAGTCTCAATTTTAGATTTCGCACTTCTTCCATAAGCATGAGTCGATGAAGGGTTACCGTAACAGGAATTCATACTTTCTGCCATCGCCTCAATAACCTCTTTACGCATTTGAGACGTTGCCGCGCTATCAAAATATATATTTTTCATAAGACTCACACCATTAAAATAAACCTTACAAATGTAATTAAATTCATAATATTGGAGAAGTAGAATCCTAAAGTACTAGTAAAGGAACTGAAAAGTGTTGTATTTATGGAATATTAAATTTTCTAAAAGGAAAATGATAGATTTCAGCATAAATGCTTTTAGATTTCCAATGCTTGTTTATTGTGTTTTGTCAGCTACTTGTCTTTATTCTTACCAAGTGATATTTTATAGTCGTCTATGCTGCCTTTTATTTTAAGATTTAAGTATCTAATTCTTTCATCGGGATCGACTTCAATAATTTCATCCTCCTGGTTTTTGTTAGCCAGTGTATCATTTTTACCACCGAACAGCTTTTTCCAAGCTGATTGTCTTACGGTTTTCCATGGGATACGCAGATAATAGTCTATATTATTGTTATTGTCGTGCGTTCCTGAAAATTCCATATGTCCTAAAGTAGACTCTATGGTCATGTTAGGAATTTCTATTATACCATTACTAATGCCCAAGTTGTTTTGTAAGGTGTCGAATCTAATGTTTCGCAGGTTCTTATCGCCCATATAATCGGAAAGGGCTAGCATGGGATCATAATTTTTTAGCCTACCGTTTAATACCTTTACATCTATATCGATGTTGGATTGGTCTAAATCCGGCACCATATCCGGGTAAACCCGAATTTTACCTTTAATTCTGGAAGTAAGCCTTCCTTGCAAATTCTCAGAAACGATATGATCTTGGCCAAAGTTTTCAAATTTGAAGAGCATTTTATCCAAGTCTACATTCTCCATAACCAAATCGGGCTGAAAATAAATCCTTTTAGGATTGCTCCCATTAAAATAACCATTTAAAGCGACCTTGCCTCCGGCAGCATCCATATGTAAAGTGTCTATGTACATATAGTGCTCCGGTGTTATTCTAAAATCGGCTACAATGTTTTGAATATCTAAGTTATGATATATAAAACGGTTTATATCAGCCTTAAAACGCATATCTGTAAAAGGCAACTCGTATATATTGAAGGCTTCTGCATGTTGTTTAACATCTTCTGTTGTGGGTGCTACGCTTTCGGATGTGTCTCCAGTGTCCTGATCGAAATTAAAAAGCGCATCATAATCGATATAATTAGCATTTAAGGCAAAATAATTATCTCTTTTCTTTATGCTCTGGTCTTGACCTAAATAATAATTCAAGTCAAAATTAAAATTGGTTTTATCGATTTCGCCATGAAAATCCTTTATCACGATATGTTCGTCTTCATAATGAATATTCCCCCTAAAATCATGAAATTGAAGAGGATGGAGTTTCATTTTAGTAGTGAGTTTATCTAAATCTAAGTCTATGGAGTGCAAGGTTGAATCTTTGTAATGCATACTGGTAGTAAAATGCAGTTGAAGATTATTAAACTCTTCTTGACGGTACTCTTCCGGCACATAGTTTACACCATTGTAAGTTAAGAGGTCTTCAAGTCGCAAATTATTAGATACCAGATTAATATCTAAATCCACATCGCCATTGAGCTTTGGCTGAACCCAAAAGCTGTAGTCGTGAACTAAACCGTCAAAATGAAAATCACTTTCATCTATTTTACCCTTAAAATCTACAATTTCTAAGTCTTTTTCATCAATTAAAATATCAGCATAAAACCCATTTAATTTATGTGGATAATGTTTTAATTCTGCATTAAGGCTATCGATAAAAAATTCGCCTATTGGCAAATAAGTTGACTCTGTAAAGTTTTTGGCCGACGATTTAAAAGAAAGTCCTAAACTTAAATCTGTAATAAGTTCGTCTATGCCACTTGAAATACTATCTTGTTGAGTAAAGCCTGTTAGTTGGGCTATATCTAATCTTTTGGAAAAAATATCCAAATGGGCATTAACAGGAATATCCGTGTGGTGTACAACAGCAGGCAAGTCTGAAAGAAAACCCGTAGCCGACAAATCTGAATCTCCCATTTGAAATTCGAACTTGTTAAGTTTTGCTTCTTTTCCATTCATTTCCAAATGAATGTCTAAATTATCTAAGGGCGCAGGCAGTTGTTTTGCTTCAAAACGTAGGTTTTTAACAATCAATTCTGCAAAATAAGCCTGATCGATTTGCTGCAAGGCTTTTTCGGGTTGTTCTATATCGATAATGTCGTGAAAATTCATTTTTACAGACACCTCTCCTGATGCATTTTGCAACTGTTCTAATTCAAAAAAATCTGCAATAAAATTAAGGTTGAAGTTAGAATCAACTTGCATTTCAACTTCCGGAGATTCAAAATTTTTGACAAAAATAGACCCTCTAAATTTTCCCTTTTCTAATGTCGCTGTCATATCATTAAGAGAAAAACTAGATGTGCTTAAGTTACGCTTTTCGCCATTTGTAAAATGCCCGTTAAAGCCCATATCATCTATCTTTCTATTTATATTGGTGTTTTCCAGAAACGCCTTTCCTGCCCCAAAATTTGCATTAATGAAGGGGTTATTGCCATTACCCACCGGGCCTTTAATACTCGCATTAAAGTAAATATCGCCTGCATTTTTATAATTTTCCAGCACACCTGTAAGCTCTGCTGGAGCAAAAGCAATGAGCATATTAAAGTTTGGTTTTGTTCCCTTTACAGCGAGGTCCAGGTTAATAGCCTTCTTGAAATCTACAGTTCCTTCTAGCTCAAAATCGCCATTTTCCATCACTATCCCTGAAGGTTGTATGTCGAGAATACCGGTTTGGTTGTTAAAGGTTATATCGGTATGAACTTCAAAGTGTTTTTTCTTTACGTAAGTTGTATCACCAGCTTTTACAATATTTAATTCAAACTCTGTATCGATATGCCCGGCGATCAGGTTGTCGTTTTGTTTAAAACCACCTTCTGCTGAATAAATATAGTTTTCAACAAAAGTGTTAGACGCTTCGTCGTAAGTATGAATGTTTAAATGTTTTAATTTAATCCGTTTTAGATGAATATTTGTTGCTGAAGCCTGAGCTGAAGATTCTTCCTCTGATGGGATTTGAAACGAATTTTGAAAATTAGTGGTGCTATCTTTATAAAGAACTACGTTAACATCGCCTTCTTCAATTAATAAAGATTTGATATCATAATTCCCTTTTATGATATCCCATAAATTGAAACCAACATAAATATCTTTTACATTCAATAGTTCTGCTGAATGCTCTTCGTTGTTTTCATAAACATAAACATCATATACTTTTATAGACACATACGGAAAATTATCAAATAGAGAAAGTTGACTCTTGCCTACCTGTATTTGCCCTTTATACGTTTGGTTAATAACGGCAAGCTGTTCCTGAATAATGTCTGATTGATTGCTCTGAACATAAATTAAAAGACTTCCCAATACTAAAAAAGGAAGTATAAAGAGCAACACCAAAATTCGTTTCCAAGTTTTTGTAAGTTTCACCACCAAAGTCTTAAGTCCATTATAATTATCGCGTTAAAAGTAATGAATTAGATGAAAAGAAAATGTTAGAAATTAAGAGTTAATTTTTTAAAAACAGGACATACTGAATTGTTAACAAGACCCAGAAATGAATTCCACCCCTGTATATAGAAACCCAAAAAAGCTGCTCATACATTATTGTTATTCTGAATTTAGTTCAGAATCTACCTGATATAGGATTAACTTACGTTGATCCGGAAACGAAGCCCACTCCTGCAAATAGAAATCCAATGCCTAACGGCATTGGATTTCTGCTTTATGTGGGTCATACTGTCCAGACGCTTCGGAAGAACCAGTGACTTCTATTTTTTACATAAAAAAAGCCCAAACCTAAGTTTGGGCTTGTGGGTCATACTGGATTCGAACCAGTGACTTCCACCCTGTCAAGGTGACACTCTAAACCAACTGAGTTAATGACCCGTAAATAAAAAACTCAAACCGAAGTTTGAGTCTGTGGGTGCAGAGGCCCCGAAGCTTCGGGCTAACCCCCAACTTCAAAACTTCTCAATACCACAAACCTAAAGAACTCTTAAAAAACTATTTATAAAAAAACCCAAACCGAAGTTTGGGCTTGTGGGTGCGGAGGGATTCGAACCCCCGACCTTCTGGGTGTAAACCAGATGCTCTAAACCAACTGAGCTACGCACCCTAATTGCGGATGCAAATATAAACTAATTTTAAATATCTAAGCAAAAAAAATATTTTTTTTCATCACTAAAATTCTTGCTTGGCTTCCTTATGATAATCGTAAAACAGATTAAGCAGATTAATACCCGCGATAATCATATCTTTTGTTTCCAAAAGAATACCAAAGTACAAATCGGTATTTTGCTGCCCCATATCTGTCGTGCGAATGCGTTCAATCTGTTTTTGTATCATTTCTGATACTAAATCCAGTAATTTATTTTTCTTATACAATAGAATTTTCACCTCATCAAAGTCGTTTTTTTCAAAAACATCATTCAACTGATTAAAAAAATCGTCTAAATCTGAACTGATTCGTTTTAAATCTCTAATCTGATTGAATTTTAAATTTCTGTGGTTATTGCTTACGTATTTGGAACTGGAATTTATCATAAATGACATGCATCTTACCATATCCTGAAGATAATCTATGGTAAGTAAGTAAAACTTACTGGCTTCGACTGTATCGCTTTCTAAAGATTTAATGTAGTAGAATACATTCCCTTTAAGATCTACGATTTCATTCTCAAGTTCGGGAAATTGTTTGGAAATTTTCTTAAGCTTTACGTGATCGTGATAGCCTAAACTATTTACAAGTTTAATATATCTGGTATTTAAGCCTTGTATTATTCTTGTTATATTTTGAGAAGTTTCGGAAGTGATATCGTTTATAGTGATGATATCAATCCTGTTGTATCTCTTTTTTTTCAATTCAGCTTTTACTTTTCTGGAATGGTTTATTCCTGTTTTAATCAAAATAGCAAAGACTACTATTACTAGCGCAATTGCTGCATAAATACCTCCATAGTAAACAAAAAGTGCTATGACAAATGCTGCTGTAAAAGCTATAAGCGCTGTTAGTACCCAAGATCCTAAAACATTAAGAACTCCTGCGACCCTATAAACCGCACTTTCTCTACCCCATGCTTTGTCGCCAAAGGAAGTTCCCATTGCTACCATAAAAGTAATATAGGTAGTAGATAGTGGCAAGGTGTAATTTGTCGCAATGGTAATTAAAATACTAGCGACTACTAAGTTTACAGATGCTCTCAACATGTCGAAAGCAGGCTTTGTTATGCCTTTTCGGTCATTTACAGTTTGACTTTTTTCAAAACGCAGATCTATAAAGGCCTTTAATGAATTTGGTAATAATTTATTGATGGTAATTCCCAATACAAAAAAGGACCTTACAATCAATCGTGATAATTTGTTTGCATTAAAGCGTTCTTCGCCTTCACCTTGTCTGCTAAGGTTTACTCCAGTTTGAACAACATACTGTGCCTTACTTGAAAACCACAGTGTTAAGACCATGACAAGGCCTGCAAAAAACAAAATGTGATTTGGAGTTGAAATTTCACCGGATAGGGCCGTCATTTTAAATTCTGAAGGCAAGGTCCCATAAAGGTGAAAGGACTCCAACCAAAGCTGAAAGGACTGCCAGGCTGCGATACTCACACCAATAAAATTAACTAAATCGTTTCCGGCAAAAGCTAAGGCTAATGCAAAAGTCCCAAAGACAATAATAAATTTGAATAAATTAGACTTTAGCGCCTTTATAACATAGGATACCGAAATCCAGAATGCAAAACATACCACCACAACAGCGTAGGTGTTAGATTTTATAAAATCTTTAAACCCTTGATCTACAAATGAAATGGTATTAATCCCTTTAATCAAGATGAAATAAGTTATAGATGCCAGAGAAATACCGCCAAATAAGGCTCTTAGCCAAATAGAACTATTGTCGTATTTAAACGTAAATACCAAACGACTTAAATATTGAACAATAGCACCTATAAAGAAGGATATAAAAACCGAACCAATTATAAAAATACTATAGGCAAAGGCTTTATCTATATTAATAAAATCTGTAAGGTTTTGTTGCAAAGAAGGATCATTGTACAATTTTAAAAGGGCTACACATACCGATGCGCCCAATAATTCGAAAATGACAGAGACCGTTGTAGATATAGGTATTCCGATAGAATTAAAAATATCCACCAACAAGATATCGGTAATCAGTACAGCGAGGAATATGATGATGATTTCGTCGAAGTAAAATAAATCCGGAGCAAATACACCTTTCCTGGCCACTTCCATCAAACCACTTGAGAAAACTGCACCAACCAATACACCTACGCCGGCCACGATAAGAATGGTTCTCATCGAAATCGCTTTTGAGCCAATTGCAGAATTCAAAAAGTTTACAGCATCGTTACTTACACCAACAATAAGGTCTGCAGTTGCAAGCACAAACAAAATAACAATTATCGATGTGTATAGTAGTTCCACTTCTCTGAAAAATAATTTTGCAAAAATCTTATTTCAAAAAGGGATAATGCTAAATGCTCTATTATTAAATTGTTAAGTAATAATTAGGAATACGTTATCCCACATACTCATAATATCGACGCCCTACCAAAGGTGCATTTTCATCATCAATTTGTGCTAAAACAAACTCAGATTTTGGTGGTATAACAGAATTTTTGATTTCTTTTTTGTGTAAACCTTCGTAAGTTTTAAAATCTATAGGGCTGCAGGCGTTAAATGTTTTTTCCAGGTCTAATTTTTCGATTACAGCATCAAAGCCTTCAACAAGTTTACCTTCAAACACTTTAGACTTACTGCCACTTCCATAGGCTATAAAGCCAAAGGTGTCGTTAACCTTTAATTTACCTTTCTTGTAAAACAATTCAGAAATTAAACTCATAAATATAGAAGCCGCATACATATTACCTATCTGCGAAGAGGCTTTTTGGGCATCCAGTACTTTTTCTTTTACAAAAGCAACATAATCTTCAGATTTGGCTGTCGCTTTCAACTGTTCAAAGTCATATAAATTAGGCTTAACTTGCTCAGAAGTTATACCATCCTTTTCCAATTGGTAGATTTCTGAAAAAATACGCTTTCCGTGAAATGCATAAGGCAAATGAAAGATTAAACTTGACCACGTTTCATGTAAGACGCCTTCGAAAGCTTTTTGGTCTTTCAAATGAAAATAAGCTTCCCTTATACGGTCTTGATAGCATTGGTTAGAAAACTGCCCGTCGAAAACAGGCTCTTCGCGATACACCTGAAGCTTGCTATCTGTAGTGTAAGCCTTAGTATGCTCGTTTATGGCGTGATAACGCCTTGGTTTATAAAAATCGTGTTCGCTTTTAAAACCAATACCAAATTCACCATCGAAAGACATTAATTTCGGATTGGCTTCGACCAACATAGCAACCGCACCTGCACCTTGGGTGTACTCGCCAGATGAACCTAAGTCGTATTTAGCAAAATCTGAAGCAATAACAACAGCTTTGTGAGTAGGATTGGCTTTTACATAATCAAGTGCATTTTGAAATACATCTACTGCTCCAATACAAGCAAATGTCATGTCTACAACATCGGTATGCTTAAAAACACGCTCACCAATCTTATCTTCTACCATCTCTACGCTATAAGTACAGGTGGGCTTGGAGCTATCTAAAGCCGATTCTGTTCCGAGGTATATGCGATTAATAGACTTTGGATCGATATTATGATCAGCTATTAATTTGTACAAAGCATTACCGGCAAGAGTTGCAGTGTCTTGATGAACGTCGCAAATGGACATTTTATAAAGTCCTAAGCCTTTTTTTAGTTTTTCCGCATTAATGTCCCTGTTTTTTGAGAATTCTTCAATATCAAGGTAAATTTTTGGAATATCGTAAGATAAATAGCTGATTCCTATAGTCATAACATAAATTTTTAGCAAATAAATTAATTTTTATTTAAATAGAATTTTTGCTTCAAAATTTTTTGAAGTATTTAAGTAAATTATTTATTTGACTGTAGTCAGAACATTTCAATTACCTTTGCACCAAAGATTTGTAATATGCATTCTAAAAGGCCTAAGAAGAACTTTAAATCCAAACCAAAGCAAAATTCATCTAAAGTGGATCGGCAAACAAAAGATCCTAAATCAGGGATGCGTTTAAATAAGTATATTTCTAATGCCGGCATATGTTCCAGACGCGAAGCAGATGTCTACATTGCTGCCGGAAGTGTAACTGTAAATGGCAAGCCTGTTACAGAAATGGGCTACATGGTAAAACTAAATGACGATGTAAAGTTTGATGGCCGATCTATCAACCCGGAGCCCAAAGAGTATTATTTACTCAACAAACCACAAGGCTTTTATACTTCCGGAAAAATAGAACACCAAAATAAAACCGCACTTAACATATTAAGACGAGCTTCTAATGCAAAACTAGAGCCCATTGGCAGACTAGAAAATTCTGCTTGCGGGCTTATCATGTACACTAATGATGGGACTTTGGCTAAAAAATTAGGAAATGCTAAAAAAGGAATAAAACAAGTGTATGAGCTACAGCTAAAACAAAAATTCTCGCCTACGCATATAGAAGTTTTAAAAGAAGGTATTCTAATAGAAGGCTTTAAAGTGAATATTAATGATGTATCGTTTGTACATAACAAGTCTAATCACTTTATCGGACTGGAACTTACCAGTATGCGCCCAAATATTGTCCCAAAAATTATGACAAAGTTAGGCTACGAGATTATTAAAATGGATCGCACTGTTTTTGGAAACCTTACAAAACTCAACTTACCACGAGGCCACTTCAGGACTTTAAAGAAAGAAGAAGTCATAATGCTAGGCATGTTGTAATAATAAGCAATCATCAAAGGTATTTTTATTAGTCTTAAGCAGATAAAGTATAACAAACATGTTATAGAAAAGATTAAGATTTATACAACTTAAAAAGCTTGTTTTTAATTTTATCTTTGCAAAAAATTTGAATTGCCTAACATTATAACGCATCCTGTTGAAATATCGTGGTTTAGTGAATTTAAAACACTTACGAAGCATCGCCTGTCGTTAAGTGTTGTGTTTTCATCTGTCGCCGGATATTTCTTAGGTGCAACAGAATTCAATTATATTACCTTAGCCCTTCTTTTTTTTGGAGGTTATGCAATGGTAGGTGCCTCTAATGCATTCAATCAAATCATTGAAAAAGATCTGGATGCCCTCATGAAGAGGACAAAAAACAGACCTTTACCAAGCGGAAGAATGTCTACCGGCAATGCATGGGTTATCGCCACAGGCTTAACCCTTACAGGATTATTTTTATTATACATTATTAATCCTATAACAGCTTTTTTTGGGGGGCTTTCGATTTTTATTTATGTAGCAATATACACACCCTTAAAAACCAAAACACCATTATCGGTGTTTGTGGGTGCTTTCCCTGGAGCAATTCCCTTTATGCTGGGTTGGGTTGCTACATCCGGAAGCTTTGGCATAGAGCCTGGCACCTTGTTTATGATTCAGTTTTTTTGGCAATTCCCACACTTTTGGGCTCTAGGCTGGTGGCTTTACGACGATTATAAAAGTGGTGGGTTTTTTATGTTGCCTACAGGAAGAAGAGATTCCGGAACGGCTTTACAAATTATACTTTACACCATTTGGACAATAGCCGTGTCTATTGTTCCTGTTTTTGGCATTACAGGAGCTTTACAATTAAGTTACCTGTCTGCCGGAATAGTGCTTATATTAGGACTGGTGATGCTGTTTTTCGCCATAAAATTATTTAGGGCAAGAGACACGAGATCTGCAAAACAACTTATGCTGGCTAGTGTGAGCTACATAACACTTATACAAATTATTTACGTAATTGATAAAATATGGAGGGTATGGCTATAAATCAGCTTTCGGAGAAAGAAAAAAGAGACAGATCTAAAAAAATGATGCTCTGGTTCGGTATTATAAGCATGGTGATGACATTTGCCGGCTTGACCAGTGCTTATGTGGTGAGCAGCAAGCGTCCTGATTGGATTAGCGATTTTGAGTTGCCAGAATCTTTTGGAGTTAGTACTATTCTTATAGTAATAAGTAGTATTACACTCTTTTTGGCCAAAAAATTCCTTAAAGAAAATAATAGAAAGATGACCTCTTTATTTTTATTTCTTACCTACATCCTAGGTGCAGCCTTCGTAGGGCTTCAATTTAGAGGCTTTGAAGCACTTATTGAAGAAGGCTATTATTTTACGGGCCCAACAAGTACCATCAACTCGTCTTATGTTTATGTTTTGGTTATGGCGCACTTAGCCCACTTAGCTGCAGGAATCATAGTACTGACGGTTATAATTTATAATCATTTTAAAAAACGATACACATCCGATAAAATGCTAGGTTTCAGTATAGGTTCTTCTTTTTGGCACTTTGTAGATGTTTTGTGGCTGTTTTTATTTACATTTTTAAGCTTCTATAAATAAAAATATATATTTTTGCGAAACTTATATAAAAATTAATGTATGGATTCGACTGCAGTAGCAAGAACAGGAACTGAAGGAAAGCTTTGGGGCGGTGGCAATCAGCCATTAAAAGCGAGTTATGGAAAACTGATGATGTGGTTTTTCATTTTATCAGATGCGTTAACATTTTCAGGGTTTTTAGCAGCCTACGGTTTTTCTAGATTTAAATACTCTACGGAATGGCCTATAGCAGATGAAGTTTTTAACCACTTCCCTTTTCTTCATGGCGTAGATGCTCCTATGTTCTATGTGGCATTAATGACATTTATCCTTATATTTTCTTCTGTTACTATGGTACTCGCTGTAGATGCCGGACACCAGATGAAGAAAAACAAAGTAGTATTATACATGGCCTTAACCATTTTAGGTGGAGCAATATTTGTTGGTTCTCAAGCCTGGGAATGGGCAAATTTCATTAAAGGGGAATACGGTGCTGTAGAAACCAGAAGTGGTAGCATTTTGCAATTTGTAGATGCCAATAACGACAACAAAAGAATTTCTATAGAAGATGTTGCAATGGGCGAAAGTATGACAGCCCGAGAGCAGCATGATGCGAGTGAAGGGATCTGGTACTCTAGCGAAGGCAGCTTACCAACTGTTACGCTAGACCAAGTTAAAAATGGTTTTGAGGCTCAACCAAATTTATTGATCCGAACAATGACTTTGGACGAAAAAGGACATAAAACTGTACTTGACAGACAAACATCTTTAGATTACCTAAACAATAGAGGCGTTGGTATTGTGCAAGGAGCAAACTTAACGCACAACGAATATGGCGCGCCACTATTTGCAGATTTCTTCTTTTTTATTACAGGATTTCACGGATTCCACGTTTTCTCGGGCGTTGTAATCCTTTGTATCATATTTTTTAATGTTCTTTTAGGCACTTATGAAAGAAGAGGAAGTTATGAAATGGTAGAAAAAGTTGGATTATATTGGCACTTTGTCGATTTAGTTTGGGTTTTTGTATTTACATTCTTCTATTTAGTATAAACTTATTATTGATTATAAAACATGGCACACGATATAGCACATCACGATTCTAGCGCAGCAAAAAAAAGAATTTGGACAGTATTTGGATATCTATCTGTACTTACAATAGTTGAAGTATTTTTCGGCTACCTTAGACCTGAGTTTCTAATAACTCACGATCTTCTTGGAATGTCATACCTTAATTGGATGTTCATCATTTTAACCATAGTAAAAGCCTACTACATTACTTGGGCCTTCATGCACATGGAGCATGAATCTAAAGGTTTACGAAGAGTTGTTGTGTGGTCAGGCGTGTTTTTAATATGTTACCTAATTGCTATTCTATTAATAGAAGGTGCGTATATTGAAGATGTTTACACTAATGGGCACATGACGTGGGATTTCTAAAAGATACTCCATACCTAAAAATAGGTTAAATCATATATAAGGCAGTCATTTACAAGACTGCCTTTTTTTATTTTTGCAACATGAAAATTCAAAGAAAACATATCGTTTTAGGAGTCCTTTTTTTATTACCACTTGTGGTTTATATGTTTTTTGCAAGTGGTGTAAACAACTTTGCAAAACTCGATGTTGTAAGCGAAGATGTGTTGAACACAAAATCGTATAAAACTTTATATAAAGACAGCATCATCAATTTTGAAGATAAAATTACTGTGCTTAGTATCCTAGGGAGCGATGTAAGTACCAAAAAAGCTTTTGCCTTTAACTTAAAAGAAAAAATTTACGATCGCTTTAAAGACTTTAATGATCTGCAGTTTGTAAGCGTAGTTACACCTAACCAAAAACCGCTTCTTGATGGGTTTATAGAAGCTGTAAGCTATACCTCTAGCACAGACAAATGGATATTTATTGAAGTTGAAGAAGATGAAATACAAACTATTTTCAATTCTTTAAAAACGCCTTACCGCCTAGATGACAAATTTAGTACTACTCAAGTTTTTATAATTGATAAAAATCTGGATTTAAGAGGACGAGCAGAAGATGATGACGGTAATACGAGATACTCTTATGACATG
>CAYNCI010000045.1:19752-32192 GCA_964396065.1 uncultured Mesohalobacter sp.
CTTTGATCTGGAGGGCAACAAGCTTTTTTCGCAGAAAGATGAAGATGGCAATACAAGATACTCTTATGACATGTCTTCTGTATCAGAACTGAGCAAAGAAATGATAGATGATATAAAAGTCATATTAGCTGAATACCGTTTAGCTTTAAAAAAGTACAACAGGGAATAATACATAAGCTAATGAAAAAGTACATACCATACCTAAGTGTAGTAATTATTATTTTGATTTTTGGGTTTTGGGTTATAAAAGAAGCCTCATCAAGATCTGAAGACGAAAATCTAGCCTACATAACTATAGATGGCGAAAAAAGAAAAGTACCCGATTTTTCGTTTACCAATCAAAATGGAGAAACCATAACGAACAAAGATTACGAAGGTAAGGTTTATGTTGTGGAATTTTTCTTTTCTACCTGCCCAACCATTTGTCCAATTATGAACAAAAACATGGTTGAAATACAAAGAAAATTTTACGGTAAGGACGATTTTGGGATTGCCTCCTTTAGTATAGACCCCATAAATGACACCGTTGAAGCCCTAAAAGCTTATGCTGAAAAAATAGGCGTGAAACATCCTAATTGGCATATGATGACAGGCAATTTAGATGATATCCTGAAATTGTCAAACAAAGGCTTTAGCCTGTATGTAAAACAAGAAGAAGCTGCACCCGGAGGTTTTGAGCATTCCGGTTTTTTTGCTTTGGTAGATAAGGAAGGATATTTAAGAAGCCGGCAAGATGCCAATGGAAATCCTATAGTTTTTTATCAAGGCGCAGTAGAATTTGACGAAGATCAAAACAGATTTAGTGAAGAACAACAAGTAGGTATTTTAATAGAAGATATCCAACAACTTTTAAAAGAGTAACACATGAAAATCCTAGCTCCCAGCCGATTTATGGTCAACACCATTATTGCACTTTCTATAGCAGTACCTCTTATAGTGGTTGTGCTTATGAATATTGAAACCCGCACCAACCTCCTGGGGCTAGATGTAGGGACGTATCCCTTTTTCCATGCGGTCATTAATGGCCTCACGGCAATTCTGCTTGCCATAGGTTTTGTTTTGATAAAAAACAATAAAATGAATTTGCATAGAAATGTGATGATGTCTGCTTTTTTATTGTCTGTTGTGTTTTTGGTGAGTTATGTGATTTCAAAAATTAGTCACGAACCGGTACCTTATGGTGGCGAAGGCTTTATGCGCTACTTGTACTTTTTCATCTTGATAAGCCATATTGTGCTGTCAGGCATAATTGTACCTCTGGTGTTGTTTACCATGTACCGCGCATTAACAGGGCAATACGACAAACATAAGAAAATTGCCAAATGGACCTTTCCTATCTGGATGTACGTCTCGATAACCGGAGTTTTGGTGTATATCTTTATGCAGCCTTATTATTAATTACGTATAAATTAATATTTAAAAACACGTGTTTTTCTTATCTTTGATGGAAAGAACTTATCATGAATGCTAAATTAACCTTAACCATAGATAAAGAAGTCATAGAGCAAGCCAAGCGTTATGCAAAAAAAGAGAACCGCAGCTTATCTAATTTGATTGAAAATTATTTAAAGCTTGTGTCTTTAGATAATTTTAAAACAGATACAAAAGATTCTAACTTGCATCCAACTATAGCTGCTTTAAAAGGTTCAATAAAATTACCGAAAGACTTTAATTATAAAGAAGAGCTCCGGAAATCTTTGGAGGAAAAATATCTAAAATGAAAAATGTCTTCGTAGACTTTGATATAATTATTGATGTGATATCAGGCAGACAACCTTTTGCTGAACATTCTGCAAAGCTTTTAAATCTTTGCTTTGAAAATCGGTTAAATGCCTTTACAACACCAGTTATAATTGCTAACATTTACTTTGTTTTAAGTAAGGTTGTTGATAGAAGATTGCTCAGACAAAAGATTAAAGAACTTCTAGGGTTTATAGATATAATTGATGTTAGTAAAGAAACGCTTTTAAGGGCCCTAAATTCAGATTTTACCGATTTTGAAGATGCCGTACAACATTTTTCTGCAGTAGAATATTCAAAAATCAATGTGATTATCAGTCGAAATGTTAAGGATTACAGGCATAGCTCTCTAAGTGTTCACACTCCGGAAACTTATCTTAAAACATTAAATCAAATATCGGATGAATTCTAAAATATATTTCAGAATTGTATTTGCTATTTTAATAGTTGCATTAACTATTGAAGATACTAACGCCCAATGTGCCATGTGTCGGGCCGTTTTAGAAAATAATGCGGACAATTCCGTAGCGGAAGGTATAAATGACGGTATTGTGTACCTGATGATGTTTCCTTATTTGCTCATGGGTGGATTAGGCTACATCATTTACAGAACATTTAAAAAAAAGAAACAAACTAGTATTTAGAATTTTAAATCATGAAAAAAGTCCTTTACTTGTCTACCTGCAATACCTGTAAGCGTATTATTTCCGAAGTAAACACCGACGGTTTTGAGTTGCAGGACACCAAAAAAATACCTGCGTCTTTAGAAGATATCGAATTTCTGAGAACACATGTAGATAGTTACGAAAGCCTCATAAATCGCCGTGCTCAGCTTTGGCAAAAACGGGATTTAAAAAACCAAAACCTCTCTGAAGAGGATTACAAAGCTTTACTTTTAGAACATTATTCTTTTATAAAGCGTCCGATTTTTATTGATGGCGAAAACGTATTTATAGGCAACACCAAAAAAGTAATTGAGAGCTTAAAAACACATTTAGGTGACTAAGCGTGTATGGGCGATATTAGCAGCCACACTCGCTAGTACTATTTATGGTATCAATCATACTTTAGCCAAGGGTTTAATGCCCGATTATATTCTTCCTAAAGGCTTTATCTTACTTAGGGTGCTCGGAGCAGCCGTATTATTTTGGGGAATTAGTTTATTTGTCAAAACAGAAAAAATAGACCGGAAAGACTGGCCGCGAATAGTATTATGTACGGTTTGTGGTATGGTCATAAACATGGTCTTCTTTTTTGAAGGCCTAAACCTTTCAACCCCAATCAATTCTTCTGTCATCATTACGCTTTCTCCAATTGTATTGTTTGTGTTGTCAGCGGTTTTTATCAGAGAGAAAATCACCATCCAAAAGTCGGTTGGCGCTTTTATAGGACTATTAGGGGCTTTGCTCTTAGTCTTTTTTACGGTATCCTCCTCGACAAATGCACCAAATATTCCCTTAGGAAATTTGTTTTTTATTATCAATGTCATCGCTTACAGTGTTTACCTTATTATGGTAAGACCGCTTACCAGAAAATACAGCAGCATTACTTTGATGAAGTGGTTTTTTCTGTTTGCAGTGCTTATAAACTTACCTATAGGATTGCAGGAATTTAAGGCGGTAAGCTGGTCTGGCTTGCCGGTTGATGCGCTTTGGCAAATGGGATTTGTGGTTGTAGGAACAACGTTTATGACTTACCTCTTAAATATTTACGCCCTAAAAGAATTATCAGCATCAACACTTGGAGTGTTCATTTATTTGCAACCTGTTTTGGGGATAGCCTATGCTATTCTTGTAGGCGCAGACGAACTGGATGTCATAAAAATACTATCTATGCTTCTTGTATTTGTTGGGGTTTATGTCGTGAGTGTAAAACCAACAAGGAAACGAGCAAAAGGCGAAGCGTCCTAAATCTTCCGATGGAAATTTTCAGTCTTAACTCGAAAGGTCTTTAGAGAACTTTGGGTTCTGGAAATGATAGCACTCAATTTTTTGTAAACTACAAAAGCTTTATATTGGGAGGCGTTATAGTACATGCACCTATTAAATTGTATAAATGTGATAAGTTTTTTCGCAAAAAGGCAAAGAGTTTGACAAAAACACCAAGATTTGCCCTTAGTTCAAAAGAGCGAATTGTCGTTATCAGATGAAAAAAAATCTGAAAGCTCGACACATAAATCTGAACATCATCATCAGATTGACCTGCGTTTAAACTTAAAAGTTCTTGACTTTCTAGTGAAGAATTCATAATATAGTTGAATTATGTTGAATATTATCTTTTAAAGCAAAAGATACCTTTAGAATGAATATTAAAAAATTTGTGAAATAATTAAAAAGTGGTGTACTTTTAACAATATAGTAGTTGTGCTTCATTAAGAGAAACCAGAAATGACCAATGATAAAATTCTTTAGAAAAATTCGTAGAAAACTATTGACTGAGAATAAATTTAGTCAATATCTGATGTACGCGATTGGAGAAATCGTACTAGTTGTTATCGGGATTCTAATTGCCGTCCAAATAAATAACGCTAACAATAAAAAACAACGAAAAAATCTGGAGACAAGTATCCTAAAAGAAATATTGGTCAACTTGGAAGATGATATGGAACAAATAAATGACGAATTATTTAGTGATAAAGTTATCATGGAAGCTGACTCCATTATTATTGCTCATATACGATTGAGAGCATCTTTCAATGACAGTATTGCTGGTTATTTACGAGTATCAGAGATGTTTCCTCACCTAGATTCAAAAGAAAGCGGATATCAATTACTTGAATCAAAAGGAATTGATTTAATATCTGATGATTCATTACGGATCAGAATTACTGACTTCTACAAAAGAGATTACCCTTATTTTCGCAAGTATGAAAAAGAACGTGTCGATATTGTTCAGTCAATTATTAAACCATATTTAATTGAAAATTTCTATTTAGAAGACTATTCGAAATGGCCTTATACAAAGCGGGTACCCATGGATTACGACAAGTTCCTAAATGACAAAGAGTTGATTTCAATACTACAAACAAGTTTAAATTTGTCATCTATCATGTATCAAAAAGGAAACGAGTTGAAGGCTCAAACAGAAAAACTCCAAAAGCATATAACGGAGTTTTTAGAAGACAATAATTCACCTTAGCATTAAAAACAAAAACACAATCGAGTAGACGGCTCTTCAAGAGTTAACTAGCAGAGTGTGCCTTTCACACCACTCTCGAAGTCTCGGGATACGAGTCTTCCGCCCAAGGCGGACAGGCTGTATACGACGGTTCGTATCGTCAGGATTTTACTTTAAGGTAGTAGTTCTTACATGTGCTCTTAACCTTTTTATTATAGTAATTTTAGCCTTATTATCGTTTTAAGAATTAGAAACTTTGCGCTACTACACAACCCAGCATTCGTATACAACTCTTAGCATAGACTAGTCAATATTGTGTCTTCCTTGTGCAGGATCAAAAGAAAATAAAGCACTACTGCTAAAAACCCAATTTTACTCAAATAAGGCGATACAAGCTATTGGATCCGAAGCACCAATCCCAAATAACTCGGGAAAAAATAATTTTGAACCCGTTCTGCTGAAGCTTTCTTTACTTGTGGGTATAAGTGTGATCGTGTAGAACTGGACAATTCATGTTAACTTACCCAAATACAACCAGCCTTTGTATACAGTTCCTGTTCAATTTGCCCCTTACTTCATACTGGACTGTCCTTGTTTACAAAGGACTTCCCGCCTATGTCGGTCAGGTAGGCCTCTCGCTAGTTCTCAATTTTGAAGAACTTTGGTCAATTAATATAACTACATGCACTACTCTTGGCATAAACAAAGACTATAAAAAATAGGCGTTATAGGCTTGTCCTTAAAATTACTACGGAATTTTAAGCTTGACTTTTACTTGCAACAATCCGTCCCAATCCAGGTAAATATATAGCCATAGAAGTTATGGCTCATTTAAATTCAAGATACAGCTCAAAACAACATTCAATATGAGCTTGATTTAATATATTTATGAGCTAAAACAAAATAATGATTGATTCTAGAGAAGTACAAATAATTGATTTCATCAAAAAAAATGGAAAATGCTCTTCAAAAAAAATTTATGATGAAACAGGCTTGCCAGTGAGTTATGCGACCTTAAAAAGAATGCTAAGAAAATTAATTTCTTCTAACTATATTTCAACTGTAGGACGAGGTAAAGGAACAAAATATTTGATTTCACCTGCTTATCAAGTCATTCAACCAATTGATATTGAAAAGTACTATGAAAAAGAGATTGATGAAAGAAAAATTAAAGAAGGTTTCAATTTTCAGATTATCAATGATGTACTTGCCAAAAACAGTGTGTTTACTAAAAGTGAATTACAAAAGCTAAATCACCTTCAGAATATTTTTAGCAATAATATTTCACAACTATCAGATGCACAATACAAAAAGGAGTTCGAAAGGCTTGCTATTGATTTAAGTTGGAAATCATCTCAAATTGAAGGCAACACTTATTCTTTATTAGAAACAGAAAGACTTTTAAAAGAAAAAGAAACTGCTACTGGAAAAACAAAAGAAGAAGCAGTGATGCTCCTGAACCACAAAGATGTACTTGATTTTATTATTGAAACACCAGGTTATATAAATCCATTAAGTGTTTCAAAAATTGAAGATATACATAGTATTTTGGTTAAAGAACTAGATGTCGAAAGAAATTTAAGAAAAAGACGGGTTGGTATTTCTGGCACTAACTACAAACCATTAGATAATCAATTTCAAATTTTAGAAGCACTCAAAGATTCATGCCATTTAATCAATAAAAAGTCGAGTGTTTTTGAAAAAGCTTTAATGGCATTAGTTTTAATTTCATATATCCAACCTTTCATGGATGGAAATAAGAGAACTGCAAGAATTGTAAGCAATGCGATTTTGATGAATGAAAAATATTGTCCACTATCATTTAGAACCGTAGACTCCATTGACTATAAAAAAGCAATGCTATTGTTCTATGAGCAAAATAACATATCAAATTTCAAAGAGATTTTTATCTCTCAATTTGAATTTGCAGTTAATACGTACTTTTAAAAACAATTCTCAACAACCCAATTTTCGCACATCAAGCGTTACAAGTTATTGGGTCCGAAGCACCAATCCCGAATAACTCGTGAAATAATTGGTTTGAACCCTTCTAACGATATTTATGTATAAGGATAGGCTACTTTGGTTGGTTATCACTTTGCAAAATTTAATGCTCTGATATTTCTCATATGATATCTTTATGTAGTGCTTTTTTTTGGATGTAGAGATTATTCTTAAAACTAACGGGTACTTTCAAGCCCTTAATCGTCATATTTTGTCATAAATGGTGTGATTATAACGATATATACGAGTTAGCAGCAAGCTGAAAAAAATCATTAAAGTTTAGTATATTGCATTAAAAACTAAGAATGGGAAGTTTAACTATATCAAATAAAATATTGGAAAAGTATTTCGGGTATTTGAAAAATTTAGACAATAACGCCAAGAAAAATTTGATTATTAAATTGACGAAATCTATTGAGACGAAATCAAAAAAAACATTTGATATTAATTCAGTTTTTGGTGCTTGGGATGATGATAGAACTTCTGACGAAATTATAAACGAAATCAAATCTTCTAGAGTTGAAAAGAAAAATACTGCGAATCTTTTATGAAATATTTACTCGATACTAATGTCTGTATCCATCTATTTCGTGGAAAATTCAACTTGATTGAAAAATTTCAACAAATAAATATTGAAAATTGCGCAATTTCTGAAATTACTTTAGCGGAATTAGTATTTGGTGCAGAAAACAGCCCAAATCCAAAAAAGAATTATAAAATCATAGATGCCTTTTCTGAACAAGTCAAAATTCTTCCAATTTTCAATTCAATCCCAATTTATGCAAAAGAAAAAGTGCGATTGAGAAAAAAAGGACTAATGATAAGTGATTTTGACCTTCTAATTGGTGCCACAGCTATTGCTAACGATTTAATTATGATTACTGAGAACACAAAAGAATTTGAACGAATTTCTAATATTGAACTAGAAAACTGGGTGAAGAGATAAACACAACTACTAAAAGCCCAATTTTCCCACATGAGGCGTTACAAGCTATCGGGTCCGAAGCACCAATCACGAATAACTCCATAAAAAATAATTTTGAACCCTTCTACCCATATGTCGCTAACAGGACAGGCTAAAGTTTGAAACCCCATAAAATAAATGTGACCCGAAAAGTCTCCCAGTACCTTTTGGGTTTAACATTTTGCTTAGCACCTCTTACTGAATTTTTAAAATTGAAGTAAAGACTCAAAAGGTGTTCAAAACCTTTCGGGTCGGTCACTAATTTTAAACGTCTTGAAAATCAAGTATTACAACTTATAAATCACACTCAACACAATGGTTCTCGGCTGAATAAAAATACTACGGTCACTGGCAAGGAAATTGTTTACGCTGTTTTCTTGCTGAAAACGCACATCAAACAAATTCTGAACGCCAATTTCAAACCGCCAGGCGGTGTCTTCTTTCCAATATTCTAAAGAAGCCCCACCGATTTCGAAACGGTTGAAAGTATTCTGAGCACGATTTTCAAAGTAATTATATTTATAATCAAATTTGAACAAAAAGTCTTTCCAAAAATCGTATTCTATAAACACAAATGGCTGGACTTGCATAAAATTATTATCAAAGTTAGCGGTTTCCAGTCTGTTGAAAGTCTGCGACCAGCCAAACTCAAAATTTGGCCATTCCTTAAAACGGGTTTCTGCCTTAAGCTCGTAATTGATGTTTTGGGAGTTGTAGTCTAAGGTCTCCTCGTTTATAATACGTTTATAGTTGCTCAAGTTGAGATTTGAATTTAGAGTGAGTTTCCATTTACCGAGACGTTTTGAAAACATACCATTAAAGCCGTAATTTTCTTCGGGCAGGTCGGTGTAAAATGTCGTATTTACCTGGTCTATACCTTCAATCTGGGTTTGGTTCCTGATGCTGAATTCCCGTTTGGTATAGCGTAAACCGGCACTGATGGTAACGCCTTTAAACATATTAAATTTAAAATACCTAAAATTCAATCTGTGGTAAAGTTGGTTTTCCAGATCTTCGCTGCCTCGCGACAAGCTATTAAACGACAATAATCGTAAACGATTAGCAAACTGTGTCGCATTGCTAAAATTAGAGATCAAATTGTATTTAAAACTGAACCTTTCGCCAGAATTTTTTTTGTATTCTAAATCCACTTCCGGTAGGAGTACAGCTTTGGTATTGTCTGCAATGTTTTCCTGAAACTGATCCACCTTCCAATCGTAATGGTGCAAAACCAAACCTGGCTTCCCGATAAGTTTGCCGATTTTAAATTTATATTGAAAACCGGCGTAGCCATCTATAAGCCGATAATCTATGGCATTATTAAAGCCTGCTGAGCCAAAATCGTTTAATGAGCCATCATTGAGCAATTGCTGGTCGGTATTGTTAAAATCTGAATTAAAATAATTGAGCCCGACAATGGGATAAATATGGTTAAAATTATTCAGCACCCAATAATGCTTGGCGTTGAGCCTGAACAGTTGCGTGTCTTCTGCAGTGTTTTGCAACAGGTTAAACGGCGTGCCTTCATCTACGAAGGGGATTAATCCTGAAAACACTGGTTGATTAAACAACCAATCCAAGCTGTTTTCTTGCTGCTTGATTTGGTATTTGGCATTGACACTCGTGGTGTGCTTATAAGAAAACTGTTTGTTGAGCGAGACTTCCTGAATAAGCGAGGTTGACGTCGGCATTTGCTGCGTATTGATAAACTGTGCATTGCTTGCCGTTTCTGAAGTGGTGTTATTGACCAAATCCCCATCAGAGGTTTTAAACAGAACATTGTATTTTAGATCGGTATCATCAAAATTGTCATAACTGAACTTAACTTTATTGATGCTAAACAGCGTATTTTCTTCTGCGGTGATTTGTCGGTTTTCAGTTTCTCTGCCTGAGGTTAAATACTCGTTTTGGATATTGGTTTGGGTTTGTATTTTGCCTTTGTTGATGATGGAATAGGCATCAAAAGTGGTGTTTTTAAACAATTCTTGCGAAATACTGCCGGCACCAAAATCGTTTTTGGAAAACACAAAATCACTTTGACTGAGAAACTGTGCAAAATCATCCCTAAACAAACTAAAAAATCCTGAAGGGTCATTGATGGATTGGGCATAGCCGCCTTCAAAATTGACATAATCTTGAACGGTAAAAGACTTTTTGCCAATATTATTAAAATCGCCTATGATGTTCACAGCAGTTTTGGGACTGTAATAAAACAAGGTAGGATGAACAATATACCTGTCTTCATGACCTGCACCGGCTTGCACATCGCCAAAAGCAAATTTCTTCTTCCCTTCTTTGAGTTTGATGTTAAGCGCCATACGGTCGCTGTCCTCCAAACCTTTGAGGAATGACACTTCGCTGTAATTGTCTAAGGCTTCTACCTCATCTACTGCATCGGCGGGAATGTTGTTTACGCCCAGCTTTTCATCGCCGGTAAAAAATTCTTTGCCATCGACCATGAGTTTGGTCACTGGTTTGCCGTTTACGGTCACGTTGCCTGCCCGATCCACTTCAATGCCGGGCAATTTTTTAAGAATATCACGAAGTTTACGTTCTTCTCCGGTTTTAAATTGATCGGTGCGGTAGGTAATGGTGTCTTCTTTGACGATGACTGCCATTTCGGCTTTGATAAGGACTTCCTCGAGGGTTTCTGTACTTTCTGTGAGGGTATAGTTTTTAACCTGATCTTGAGTAAGTGTAACCGTATCTATAAGTTTTGAATAGCCCAAATGGGTAATAGCCATTTTATAGGGGATGTTGTGTTGGAGTTTAAGGCTGTACTCACCTTCCAGACTGCTGATGGCGAAGGTGATGTTTACGTCTTCTGCAAGGGGTGTAGCAATGATATTGGTATTTGGGATGGGGTTTTGGAGGGAGTCTTGGGTTTTGCCGGTGAGTTTGTGGGTTTGAGCAGTTGAAGTAAGACTATTTATTATTAAAACAAAAACACATATAAAATATTTTTTAAAGAAAAAATGCATTCGAATTAATATTATTATTTTACTTTTTATACTTTTCAAAGTCCATACCCATATTTTTCCCTTTTTCTATCATTAAATTAACTTTTTTCATAATAAAATCAGCTTCGCTCATTAATGTCTCACCCTCTATTTTTCTTATTTCAATTTCTCCTTTTGGATTTAAATCAATTTTTTTAACAAAAATCTTAAATTTTGCATATTGTAATTCCATAATCAACCCTGGTAAGTTACCAAATCCCTTAGGTCCTAGCGGAACATTAATTTCAGGTGCAAACCATGCTACAACAGGAATATACTTTTTTTTGATTTCCAGTGGTTTTGCTTTATCAGGCTTAGTTTCATAGATTTTACCAATAGCCTTGTAGCATAGAAAGCCTCCGATTTTCTTTATTTCCTTAGTTATAATCCAGTTTTTATCAATAGAATCTGCAACAATAACATTTGACAGAAATCTATCCTTTGGTTCGTAATAATACATTCCTTTTTCTAAATCAATATAGAAAAATTTACTAGCTTGGGAAAAAGCAATAGCTTTACTTATATTGTATCGATTATCTGAGGATAATATTTCCTTAGTGTAATAATTAGCATTTTTTCCATCAAATTTTAAAACAAAATCTAATTGTTCTACATTCCCAGTTGCTATTCTATATTGTTTGTTTTGGTACAAATCAATTAATGTATCTAATTCTACTTTATATTCAACGATAATTTGACCTTTCAAACTACAGAAATAGAGTATTGTGAAAATTACTAAAATATTCTTCATTATTATCTATAATTAAAAAATAGAGCTTTACAGAAAAGCTCTATTTTATTTTTTGTTGAAAGTAGTAAAACTACTGACTTGAAAGCCAATCTCCTGCTGTAACAATATCTTGGCAAGCATTTTCGGCGTCCCAAGCTGCGGCATCAGCAGCTTCCATATCAAGAGTATCAAGATAAACATTTAGCCACGTATCAACATAGACACCTACACAAGGGTCATAGGGTTCAGGGTTAATTTTTAAGGAATTTGCTTTAAAACTACTCATACTAAGGGAAAACATTCCCAACATTAAAATTAACACTACTTTTTTCATGATAAAAATTTAAAAGATTAAATATAAAACAAATTAATAAAAATTATTAAGAACAGTCAATTAGGGAAATCCCGTAATTTTGGGAAAATTTTGCTTTTAGCGTTACTTAGAACTCATAGAATAAATTGAGTTTTATAAAATGGACTGCATATGTTAATTGAGTAACTTGTTATATAATCCATAATTTGAAATTTCTCTGTGGTAAAGATGAAGGTATCTTCTTTAACGATGACTGCCATCTCGGCTTTAATGAGGACTTCTTCTAATGTTTCTGTACTTTCTTGTAGGGTGTAGTTTTTGACCTTGTCTGCGGTTAACGTAACGGTATCAGTTATTTTTTTATAGCCCAGATGCGTAATGGCGATTTGGTATGGAATGTTGTTTTCGAGTTTGAGTTTGTACTCGCCTTCCAGGCTTGAAATAGCAAAAGTGATATTAACATCTTCCTGGGTTAGTGGTGTAGCAATGATATTGGTGTTGGGGACTGGATTTTGAAAGGAGTCTTGGGTTTTGCCAGTAATTTGGTGGGTTTGGGAAAACCCTAAAATGGGG